>NZ_CP151802.1:3025405-3327945 GCF_038446665.1 Lysobacter sp. FW306-1B-D06B
GGAAGTGATCGCCGACACGCAGATCAAGCAGGTCGTCACCACCGGCCTGGGCGACATGCTCGGCTTCCCGAAGGGCTCGATCGTCAACTTCGTGCTGAAGTACGTGAAGAAGATGGTGCCCGACTACGACCTGCCGGGCGCGATCCGCTTCCGCGACGCGCTGGCGCTGGGTCAGCGCCACGCGCTGCCCGAGATCGACATCGAGCCGTCCGACATCGCCTTCCTGCAGTACACCGGCGGCACCACGGGCGTGGCCAAGGGCGCGATGCTCACCCATCGCAACATGGTCGCCAACATGCAGCAGGCGGCCGCGTGGGTCGGCACGAACGTGCGGATGGGTGAGGAGATCATCATCACCGCGCTGCCGCTGTACCACATCTTCGCGCTCACGGCGAACGGCCTGGTCTTCATGAAGTTCGGCGGCCTGAACTACATGATCACCAACCCGCGCGACATGAAGGGCTTCGTCAAGGAGCTCAAGGGCGTCAAGTTCACGGCCATCACCGGCGTCAACACGCTCTTCAACGGCCTGCTCAACACGCCTGGCTTCAGCGAGATCGACTTCTCCAGCCTGCACCTCACCCTGGGCGGCGGCATGGCCGTGCAGCGTTCGGTCGCCGAGCGTTGGAAGCAGGTCACCGGCACGACGCTGGTGGAAGCCTACGGCCTCACGGAATCCGCGCCGGCGGCATGCATCAACCCGATGGATCTGGCCGACTACAACGGCGCCATCGGCCTGCCGATCTCCTCCACCGACGCCTGCGTCAAGGACGAAGCCGGCAACATGCTGCCGCAGGGCGAAGTGGGCGAACTGTGCCTGCGCGGCCCGCAGATCATGAAGGGCTACTGGAAGCGTCCGGAGGAAACCGCCGCGGCCATCGACCCCGACGGCTGGCTGCACACCGGCGACATGGCGCGCATGGACGAGAAGGGCTTCTTCTACATCGTCGACCGCAAGAAGGACATGATCCTGGTGTCGGGCTTCAACGTGTATCCCAACGAAGTCGAAGACGTCATCGCGATGATGCCGGGCGTACTGGAAGTGGCTGCCGTCGGTGTGCCGGACGAGAAGTCCGGCGAGGCGGTCAAGGTCGTCATCGTCAAGAAGGATCCGACGCTGACCGCCGAGCAGGTCAAGGCCCATGCCCGCGAGCACCTGACCGGTTACAAGCATCCGCGCTACGTCGAGTTCCGCACGGAACTGCCCAAGACCAACGTCGGCAAGATCCTGCGCCGCGAACTGCGGGACGCTCCGGCGCCTCACTGAACGCCGCCTGCCCGTTTGTCGGACGTTTCATGAAAGCCCCTCCCCTGCGGTGGGGCTTTCTCTTATGGACAGATCGTGCGGTGTAGGATCGGCCGGTGGGCAACACCCCCTGCCGCTCGCTGCCCACTCCCTGCCTGCGGGCGGCTATGCCGAGGACCGCAACATGAGCATGATCGAGAAGCTGCACCGCACGCGCGCCTACCCGACCCTGCGCGTCGAATCCGACCCCGCAGGCGACACGCACTGGATGTACATGCATAACGACCATGCCCAGGGCGCGCGTCCGTGCTTCCGCACGGAACTCATGGACGATATGTGGAGCTTCCTCAACTCGATCACGCTGCGCGAGAACCAGCGCCAGAGCGGTCGCCTGCGCCACGTCGTGCTCGCCTCGAACGCACCGCACGCCTTCAACCTGGGCGGCGACCTGCAATTGTTCTCGCAACTGATCCGCGCCAACGACCGCGAGCACCTGCTGGCCTATGCCCGCCGCTGCGTCGAGGGCGTGCACCACTTCCACACCGGCCTGGGCGGCGACGTTCGTACGGTCGCACTGATCCAGGGCGATGCGCTGGGCGGCGGTCTGGAGCTCGCGCTGTCGTGCCACACCATCGTCGCCGAGGCAGACTGCGAGATGGGACTGCCCGAAGTGCTGTTCGGCCTGTTCCCGGGCATGGGCGCGTATTCCTTCCTGTGCAAGCGCGTGTCGCCGCAGTTGGCCGAACGGCTGATCCTGGAAGGCTCGATCCTGCCCAGCCAGGAATGGCACCGCATGGGCGTGGTCGACATCCTGGTGCCGAAGGGCGAAGGCGAGGCCGCGGTGAACGACGTGATCCGCCGCCAGCAGCGAGCTCCGCATGCGCACCTGGCGATGAACGCCGTGCGCGGGATCGGCCAGCCGGTCGGCTACGACGAACTGATGGGCATCACCGAAGTGTGGGTGGACACGGCGCTGGCGCTCGGCGACAAGGCACTTCGCACCATGGAGCGCATCGTGCGCGCGCAGGAGCGTCGTTCGGGCACGGAAGCGGCCGCCTGACGGGCGGCCACGGGGGACGGCAGTACCGACGTCGCAGTCGGTCGTAAAACAGGGGACGATCGGGCCGCGATCCGGCCCGAGGATCAGGGAGAGCGCTCGCCTTCGCCGCGCGCGCCACGCTGTCTATCACGCGTTTCCAGCGCCGCCCTGCCCTGCGCAAGCCGCTCGCGCAGACGGGCCAGGTTCGCCGACCAGTCGCGCGCAAGCTGCCAGTCGGGCAGCCGCATCAGCTCACCGCTGATGGCCGCCAGCTTGATCAGGCCAAGGTTGCTGGCCACGCCCTTGAGCGCGTGAGCCTGGTCGCGCATGCGCTCCCAGTCGGCACGCTGCGCGCAGACTTCGATCTGCTGCAGGCACTTGTCGGCATCGACCAGGCATTGCGCGATGAACTCGCGCTCGAAGCCCGCGCCCATGCCGAGCGCACCCAGCTCGTCGAGCACGGACGGATCGAAGTGGCTGTCGCCCGCGAGCGTCGCCTCGGCGCGCGGCGGCGCGACGATGGTGGCCGCGACGCGCTGATTGGCAGCGATGTCCGCCAGCGTGTCGAGCAGTCGCGTGGTCGACACCGGCTTGGACAGGAACGCGCGCGCGCCGGCCTGCTCGCAGGCCTGGATCGATTCGGTGGTGACATCCGCGCTGAGGATCAGCACCGGTGTGCGGCGACCGCTGCCGGCCTCCATCACGCGCAGCTGGCGCAGCAGGTCCAGGCCGCTGACGTCGGGCATGTGCAGATCGGTGATGACCGCGTCGTAGTCCGATGTCGCCAGTGCATTGAGCACTTCCTCGCCGCCCTCGACACAGACCACCCGGTGCCCCGCCTTCTGCAGAAGACGCTGCAAGACCATGCGGTTGGCGATGTGGTCGTCGGCGACGATGATCGAAAGACTGCGCACCCGCGCGCGGTGGCGCAGGAACGGGTCGGAGAACGCGATGACGTTGGGCGCCGTCTCCGATTGCGCGGAGGCGAACGAAACCGTGTCCTCCTCCGCCAATGGCGCGGCCTCGGCGCGCTCGAACGGCAACTCCACCCAGAAGCAGCTGCCGGGCTCCACCGGTTCGAAACCGATGCTGCCGCCCATTCCTTCCGCCAGGCCCTTGGCGATGGTCGTGCCCAAGCCCGTGCCGCCGTAGCGGCGCGCCAGGCTGACGTCGCCCTGCTCGAACGGCTTGAACAGCCGTTGACGCATGGCCGCGGGCACGCCGATGCCGGTGTCGGTCACGGTGAAGCGCAGGCGCACGCGTTCGGCGCCCGGGTCGACCACGCTCACCTCGACCCGCACCGAGCCCTGGTCGGTGAACTTCACCGCGTTGCCGGCGAGGTTGATCAGGATCTGGCGGACATGGCCGATGTCGCCGCGCAGGAACTCGGGCACGTCGCGGGCGATGGCGACCTCGTACTGCAACTGCTTGGCGCGCGCCTGCGGCTGCAGGATCAGGCTGATGCTGTCCATCAGCTCGCACGGGGTGAAATCCACGCGGTCCAGCTTGAGCTTGCCGGCCTCGATCGCCGAGATGTCGAGCACGTCTTCGACCAACGAAAGCAGGCTGCGCGTGGAGGCCTGGATCGTGCTGAGGCATTCGCGCTGCTCGCTGTCGAGCCGGGTCGTCGCCAACAGCTCGGACATGCCCGCCAGGCCGTTGAGCGGTGTGCGGAACTCGTGGCTCATGTTGGCCAGGAAGCGGCTCTTCGCTTCGTTCGCGCGGCGGGCTTCGTCCGTCGCCGTCGTCAGCGCGCGCAGCAGGCCCGACAGGTACAGCGGGATCGCCACCAGTCCCAGCAGCAGGCCGACCGCGAGCACGCGGTTGTGCAGCCAGTAGTCGTTGAACGTGACCACCGCGCCGAAGCTGGCGAACGACATCGCCACGGCGCCATACAGATAGCCGTTGCCGAAGCGCAGGCCGTTGCCGACCGTGACCCACATCAGAATCACGTAGACCCACGCCAGCGGCTCGCCGATGTGGATCATCGCCGCGGCCATCAGGCCGTAGTCGGAGATCATGCCGATGATGCGGCGCAGGTGCGATTTGCCCGGCCGCCAGAGGATCCATGCGATGAGGAACGCACCGACCGCGAAGCCGGTCTCCACCATCTTCAGGACGTTGACGTACTCCTTCGACGGCAGCGCGCCGGTGGCGCCGCGCACGAGCATGTAGACCAGCACCACCGACAGAACGGCAAGGCGCACGAAGGCTTGACCGTGTTCACTGTCGGGGCGTCGCGAAAGCTCCTTTTTCAGATTGCTCAAGACGCTCAACATCACGGCTCACTCCAGGCCGGGGCGCGCGGATACCGTCGAGAACCGGTTGCAGATGTCCTCCAGCCGCTCGCGGCTGCGGATCAGCGCGTCGACGCAGCGCGGGTCGAACAGACGACCGCGCTGCGCATACAGGTAACCCAGCGCTGCATCCACGTCCCATGCCTTCTTGTAGGGACGGGGTGAGATCAGCGCATCGAATACGTCGGCAACCGCGACGATCCTTGCTTCCAACGGGATTTCCTCGCCCCGCAGGCCATCGGGATAGCCGCTGCCGTCGTAACGCTCGTGGTGGCGCAGCGCGATCAGTGCGCCGGCCTGAATGAAACGGTTCTGGCTGCCGCTGAGCAGTTCGTAGCCGATGCGCGGATGACGGCGCATCACCGCGGTCTCGTCCTCCGACAGCGGACCGGCCTTCATCAGCACCGCGTCGGGAATGGCGATCTTGCCGATGTCGTGCAGCGGCGCGGCCATCTCGATGACGCGCACCTCGTCCTCGAACATGCCCAGTTGCTCGGCGATCAGCCCGGCGACGTGCGCCATGCGTTCCAGGTAGGCACTGGTGCCGGCGTCGCGGTACTCGATGGCGCGGGCGAGGCGCGAAAGCGTTTCGCGCTCGCGCTCCTCCACTTCATGCATGCTCGACAGCAGGCGCTGCTCCAGCGACAGCGCGCGTTGCTTCACGTTCTCCGACTGCTGGCGCAGCTGCAGCAGGTTGCGGCAGCGGGCGCGCAGTTCACGCGGACGGACGGGTTTGACGAGGAAGTCGATGACGCCGGCTTCCAGCGCGGCCTGGCGGATCGGCTCGTCGCCGACCACCGTCACCAGGATGATCGGGATGTCGCGGTGCAGCGGCAGGCGGCGGAAACGGCGGGCGAACTCGAGTCCGTCGAGCGCGGGCATGCGGTAGTCGAGCAGGAGCAGGTCGGGCTGATTGGATTCGCACCAGCCCAGCGCCGCCTCGGGATCGCCGAAGTCGGAAACATGCAGCTCGGACGATATGTCCTCGATGATGTGGCGCAGCATCGTGCGCGCGGAGGTTTGGTCATCGACGATGACGACGTTCACATCATGATTCCGTAAGTGCCGCCACCCCCTGTGGTGGCCATTGAGGGCAGCATACCCCGGCCCGGCGGCAGCCGCAGCCGGGAACCTCCCGGCCTGATGTAGGAATCGGCCGAACGTCGCGTGGTCTTTAGCCGCCCTTCATTGGGCAAAGGCCCCGGTAGCCCGGGTGAGCGCAGCGCACCCGGGGCTTTCGACGTACGTGCCACCACGGCCTTCGACCCGGTGCGGCTTCGCCTTACCCGGGCTACAGCGGGGTGTCGGTCGTCAGCCGGCTTCCGGGCGCATGTACGGGAAGAGCAGGACATCGCGGATCGAGGCTGAACCGGTCATCAGCATCACCAGGCGATCGATGCCGATGCCCAGGCCGCCGGTGGGCGGCAGGCCGACTTCCAGTGCCCGGATGTAGTCGGCATCGAAGTGCATGGCCTCGTCGTCGCCGCCCTCCTTGGCCGCGACCTGGGAGCGGAAGCGCTCGGCCTGGTCTTCGGGGTCGTTCAGCTCGGAAAAGCCGTTGGCCAGCTCCTTGCCGTTGACGAACAGTTCGAAGCGGTCGGTGATGCCCTTCTCCGCATCGCTCTCGCGCGCCAGCGGCGAGACTTCGACCGGGTAGTGCGTGATGAAGGTCGGCTGCACCAGCTGGTGCTCGGCGGTCTTCTCGAAGATTTCCAGCAGCAGCTTACCCCAACCGTAGCCGGCCTTCACGGGCACCTTCAGGCGCTCGCAGTGACGCACCAGCGCGGCGCGGTCGGTGCAGTCGGCCGCCGTGATCTCCGGGTTGTAGTGGCGCACCGCTTCGTCCAGGCGCCAGCGGCGGAAGGCCGGGCCCAGGTCGATGTCGGCGCCGTCCCAGTGCATCTGCGTGGTGCCCAGCACTTCGAGCGCGACGTCGCGGATCACGCCTTCGGTCAGGTCCATGATCTCGTTGTACGTGGCGTAGGCCTCGTACAGCTCGAGCATGGTGAATTCCGGGTTGTGGCGGGTCGAGACGCCTTCGTTGCGGAAGTTGCGGTTGATCTCGTACACGCGCTCCAGGCCGCCGACGACCAGGCGCTTGAGGTACAGCTCCGGCGCCACGCGCAGGAACAGTTCCAGGTCCAGCGCGTTGTGGTGCGTCACGAACGGCTTGGCCGCGGCGCCGCCGGGGATGTAATGCATCATCGGCGTTTCCACTTCCAGGAAGCGGCGGGCGTCGAGCCAGGCCCGCATGGCGCGGATGATCTTGCTGCGCTTGACGAAGACATCGCGCGCCTCGGGCGTCACGATCAGGTCGACGTAGCGCTGGCGGTAACGCTGTTCGACGTCGGCCAATCCGTGGAACTTGTCCGGCAGCGGGCGCAGTGACTTGGTCAGCAGGCGCAGGACGTCGGCCTTGACCGACAGCTCGCCGGTCTTCGTGCGCGTCAGCGCGCCTTCGGCGCCGACGATGTCGCCCACGTCCCAGCCCTTGAAGGCTTCGTAGACATCGCCCAGCACGTTGGACTGCAGGAACAGCTGGATGCGGCCGGACTCGTCCTGGATCTGCACGAAGCTGGCCTTGCCCATCACGCGCTTGAGCAGGATGCGGCCGGCAATCGCCACGCGCTGGCCCTTGGCCTCCAGGGCCTCGGCGGTCCAGGTTTCGGCATCGGCGAACTGCGCCTGCAGATCGCCGGCGTAGTCGGCACGGCGGAAGTCGTTCGGGAACGCGATGCCCTCCCCGCGCAGCGCCGTGAGTTTGGCGCGACGCTCGGCGATCAGGAAGTTCTCGTCGGCGGGCGTCTGCGGGGCGGGCGTCTGGTCGGTCATCGGTTCGGTCGGGCTGGAGTGGGATGTGGCGTTCGCGCGGCGCTGGAAGCCAGGGCGCGGGGAGCCAGTGTGTTTCGTGGGCGGGGCAAAATCAAAACGGCGGCGGCCGGCGGGCCGCCGCGGGGGTTACACGGCGTCGGCGCGTTTGGATCCGACTTCCAGGCCGGACTTCAGGCTGGCCTCGACGAACTCGTCCAGGTCGCCGTCCAGCACCTTCTGCGTGTCGCTGCGTTCGATGCCGGTACGCAGATCCTTGATGCGGCTCTGGTCCAGCACGTAGTTGCGGATCTGGCTGCCCCAACCGATGTCGGACTTGGTGGCTTCCACCGCATCGCGCTCGGCGTTGCGCTTCTGGATTTCCAGCTCGTACAACTTCGCCGCGAGCATCTTCATGGCGCGGTCGCGGTTGGCGTGCTGGCTGCGTTCGGTCTGGCACGCCACGACAATGCCGGACGGCACGTGCGTGATGCGCACCGCCGACTCGGTCTTGTTGACGTGCTGGCCGCCCGCGCCGGAGGAGCGGTAGACGTCGGTCTTCAGGTCGGCCGGATTGATCTCGATGTCGATCTTGTCGTCGACTTCCGGCGACACGAACACCGACGTGAAGCTGGTATGCCGGCGGTTGTCCGAATCGAACGGCGACTTGCGCACCAGGCGGTGCACGCCGGTCTCGGTCTTGAGCCAGCCGTAGGCGAAATCGCCTTCCACGCGGATGGTCGCCGACTTGATGCCGGCCACGTCGCCGCCGCTGACTTCCATCAGTTCGGCCTTCCAGCCTCGCGATTCGGCCCAGCGCAGGTACATGCGCAGGAGGATTTCCGCCCAGTCCTGCGCTTCGGTGCCGCCGGCGCCGGCCTGGATGTCGACGAAGGCGTTGGCCGAATCCATCTTGCCGGAGAACATGCGCTGGAACTCGAGCTTCTCGACGTCCTTCGCGTAGCGATCGACGTCGTCCACCACGGCCAGCGCGGTGCCTTCGTCGTTCTCCATTTCGGCCAGTTCCAGCAGTTCGCCGGCGCCGACCAGGCCGTCGGTGAGGGTGCGGATGCCGACGACGACCTTCTCGAGCGAAGAGCGCTCGCGGCCCAGCGATTGGGCGCGCTCCGCGTCGTTCCAGACGTCGGGGCTTTCCAGTTCGCGGTTTACTTCTTCGAGACGTTCGACTTTGGCGTCGTAGTCAAAGATACCCCCTGAGCGCATCCAGCCGGCCCGTGAGGTCGGCGATGCGCTGGCGGACGGGATTGAGCTCGATCATGTCCGGTGCGAGATTGGATCAAAGGAACCGGCGATTCTAACAGAGCGCGCAATCCCTCCCCTCCTGCGGGAGAGGGACAGGCCGCCGACGGCGGCGGAACCGCGCGGACGGACGAGGATCGAGCAACGCCGCCGCTTTCAGCGGAACCGGAACGGTCCCGGCCGCCAGCCGCTGTCGGAATAGCGGCTCACCGGGCCGTAGCTGCTGCTGCCGCCGTAGCCGGTTCCGAAGCCGCTGCCGAACCCTCCGCGGAAATCGCGCGAGCGGCGCTGGTGCATGCGGTCCTGCAATTCCTCCCGCCGGTTTTCGAGCCAGTCCGCGCGCCCCACCGTGGCCGGGTCGAGTTTGCGGCGATCGGCTTCGCGCTGGCGGAAGTCGCAGAAGTCGTTGTAGGCCTCGATCTCGTGCTTCAGCTCGCGCGCGCACAGTTCGATCATGATCGCGTCGTCGATGAAGCCCAGCACCGGCACGTTGTCCGGGATCGCGTCGCCGGCGGAGACGAAGTAGGCCAGCGCCGAACGCACGTTCGCCGCGTCGGCTTCCGACAGCGCCCAGGCCTCGTCGCGCAGCATCGCGATCAGTGCATCGAGCATCTCCAGCCGGTCCTTCACGAACTGCGGCGGCTTGCTCTGCTGCGCCTTCATCGCCAGCGCGACGGCGGCCTCCACGACCTGGGCATTGCTCTTGTCCGCGGCTTCCTGCCGGGCACTCTCGACGATGCCGGCAAAGTGCTGCAGGTCCTCGTCGGACAGGTCGATGTTGATGGTCAACGGCATGGCACGGAACTCCTGGGCGGGGCGGAGGCTGTTCAGCCTAGGTGCGCCAATGTTGCCGTCGCGTCAAATCCGCCCGCTCAGGCGAACCCGGCCCGCTCGCGCAGCGCCTCGCGATGGCGCCGGCTGCACGGCAGGACGGTGCCGTCGGCGAGGTGGACGCGGGCATCGCCGGTGTCCAGCGGCTCGATCGAGGCCACCTGCCCCAGGTTCACCATGTAGCTGCGGTGGATCCGGGCGAACCGCGACGGGTCCAGGCGCTCCTCGATGGTCGCCATCGTGCTGCGCAGCGGGTAGTCGTGGCCGCGCACGCGCAGGTTCACGTAGTTGCCCGAGGCCTGCAGCCATTCCACGTCCATCGCGGCGACGAGGAACTCGCGCCCCAGCTTGCGAACCAGGAAGCGTTCGGGCCGCTCGACCGGCTCGACGGGCGGGCCTTCGTCCGGTTCGCCCAGCAGGCTGGCCTCGCCCTGCCAGCGGCGGCGGATGAAGCGGTAGCCCTCGATGATGACGACCATGCCGGCATAGCTGCGCACGTCCTTGAGGTACTCGTAGATCAGCTGGCGCGGCCAGGAACCGAAGTCGTAATCGCCGCCCTGCCAGGCATAGACGGCCTCGCGAATGGCGACCATCCCGACCACGTGGACCAGGCAGAACACCACGCTGCCCAGCACATGCCACGGCAGGGCCCGGCGCCAGCTGTCCCAGTGGAACGGAACCCGCCGGGTGAACCAGACCACCGCCGGCACCAGGGCCAGCATCAGGATCCCGCTCGACCACTCCCAGGTCACCGGCTCCCAGGCGGCGAACCCGAGGCCCGAGTTCTCGATGTCGATCAGCACCGTGATGCTGTTGGCGACCGCGTTGATGCAGGTCATCACGACCCAGAAGCCAACCTCGAACACGCGCCGCCAGCGATCGGAGCGGAAGGGGCCGGCAGTGGTCGTCGCAATGGGCGCATTCATCGTCCGGATTCTAGGCGCGATCGGTCCCTGCCTCCCCGCGATTCGTCCCAAGCGGCCGCCGGTTGGTCACTTTGCGCTGGGAACGGCGCCTGGCGCGGCCAACAGTGCGGGCATCCCACACCAAGGACGCACCGCCATGGAACGCCGCTACTTTCTGGACTGGGTCCGCATCGGCGCCTTCGCGCTGCTCGTGCTGTACCACGTGGGCATGTACTACGTGACCTGGGACTGGCACGTCAAAAGCCCGTTCGCGGGCGACGCGCTCGAGCCGTTCATGATGATGACCTCGCCCTGGCGGCTGTCGCTGCTGTTCTTCATCTCCGGCGTGGCCAGTGCGTACCTGCTGGGCAAGGGCGAAGACGGTTTCCTTCGCCGCCGTTCGTGGCGGCTGCTGGTGCCGCTGGTGTTCGGCATGGTGGTGATCGTCACCCCGCAGGCGTACTACGAGGTGGTGGAGAAGTTGCCCGGCGGCTACCACGATGGCTATCTCGCCTTCTGGGGCCGGTACCTGTCGAACGACCCGACTTTCTGCCGCGATGGCGACTGCCTCGACGTGCCGACCTGGAACCACCTGTGGTTCGTCGTCTACCTGTGGGCCTATACCGTGGTGCTGTGCCTGTTGCGCTGGACGACGCGCGGCAAGCTGTCCGGACTGAAGGCGCGGGTGGTCGCGGCGATGTCCGGCTGGGGTCTTCTGGTCTGGCCGATCGTCTTCCTGGTGGTCGTGCGCGTGGCGCTGGTGGGCCGCTTTGAATCCACCCACGCGCTCGTCGACGACTGGTACAACCACGCCCAGTACCTGCCGCAATTCCTGCTGGGCTACGCGGTGGCGCGATCGCAGACGGTGTGGGATCGCTTCGCTGCGCTGCGGTGGCCGGCCGCCGCGCTTTCCGTCGCCGGTTACGTCTTCATCGTCTGGTACTTCGGCACGTTCAACGACGATGCGACACCGCCGCCGGAAGCGCTGCGCATGGTCCAGCGCTGCATCTGGGGCCTGTTCCAGTGGAGCGCCATCGTCGCCATCGTCGGTTTCGCCGCGCACTGGAAACCCGGCGACAGCCCGGCGCGGCGCTACCTCACCGAGGCCGTGTTTCCGGTCTACATCCTCCACCAGACGATCATCGTCGTGCTCGCCCACAACCTGCAGCCGCTGGGCCTGCGCCCGGTCGTCGAAGGCCCGATGCTGGTGGCCGTCACGCTGGCGCTGTGCTTTGCGGGATTCGAGATCGTGCGACGTGTGGGCGTGCTGCGGCCGTTGTTCGGGCTGGGACCGCGGACGCCACGGCAGGCGACGCGCGAAACTGTCGGTGCGCCTGCCTGACAGCAGGCTCCTGGCGGGCAGAGCATCGGCGAGCGGCGACGCGGACGAGCCCACGCGATTCGACGGTGGCATCCTGGCGACCCGATGGGATGCGATGCATCGTCTGCGACCTAGTCGCCGCCGTGTGTGACACGCGGGCAAGGCCTCACAACGCGCCAACATGCAACGGCGACACGCTCGAGCCCGACGACGCGCGGCAGGCGCTGCGTGCCACCCGCACCCGGCAACAGGCCCAGGTTCACCTCCGGCAAGGCGATCTGCGCGTCGCGCTCCGCCACGCGGTAGTGGCATCCCAGCGCGAGCTCCAGCCCACCGCCCATCGCCACCGAGTGGATCGCGGCGACGACCGGTTTGGGCGAGGATTCGATCGTCCGGATCACCGTATGCAGGCTCGGTTCGCGCTGCGCGTCCGGCGAGTCGAACTCGCGGATGTCGGCGCCGCCGGAAAAGGCGTTGCCCTGCCCATGTATCACGATGGCCTTCACCGCCCCGTCGGCCAGGGCGCGCTGCATGCCGTCGACGATGCCGCGTCGCGTGCGGTATCCCAGTCCGTTGACGGGCGGGTTGTCGAGTGTGATGACCGCGACCTCGTCGCGAGTCTCGTAGTGCGCTGTCATTGCGGGTTCCATGATGCGTCGATAGCGGCGCCGGTGGCACCGCGCGAATGCGGGAACAGCAAGGTGGACTGCTCCGCATCTACCTGCATCGAGTTAAGCAGCTTTTCCGGCGCGAACTCCCCCCCTTAGGAGGGGGCCTGTGACATCGGTTGCCCGAACGACGCCCGGCAAAGACTGTGCCGTCAGGAATAGAGCGAGAGTCGTGTTTCGCTCGCGACGAGAATCGTGCAGTCAGGGCGATCGGCGGCCGACCGCTCGCCGTTCAAGGCGCACGTATCGTCCGCATTCGGATGCCCTACGCAATCCCGTCGACGCTTTCGCGATGGACGACGATCAGTTGCACGGCGTCGCCTCCGCGGTAATCGTCCGTTTCCAGCCGATACGCGATGCGCACGCGCGCGGGCGGCGCAAGTCCGGTCCAGCCGCCGAACTCGATCGCGTTGAGGCGACGCCCTGCGAGGCCGAGTTCGAGTTTCAGATGCCGCTCGCCAACGACCCGCCAACCGATCACATCGAACTCGCCGTCGAACTGAGGCTCGCCGAAACCCTGCCCCCACGGCCCGCCGTCGCGCAGCGCTTCGGCGCTGGCGCGGCAGAATTCGTCGGCCACCAGTTCACCGTCGCTGAGCAGTTCGGCCTGCAGAAGTTCGGGCGTGAGCATGGCCGCGGCGCATTCCCTGAAGGCCTGTGCGAACGCCGCGAACGCCTCCGCGCGCAGCGACAGGCCCGCGGCCATCGCATGCCCACCGAAGCGTTCGATCAGATGCGGATGACGCGCGTGCACGTCGGCCAGCGCGTCGCGGATGTGGAAGCCCGGGATCGAGCGCGCGGAGCCGCGCAGCGAATCGCTGCCCGGCTCGGCCGGCGCGAACGCAATGACGGGACGGTGCAGCCGCTCCTTCATCTTCGAAGCGACCAGGCCGACCACGCCCGGATGCCATTCGGCATCGAACAGGCACACCGCCGCCGGAGCGTCGCCCTCGCCCATCGCCACGCGGCCGAGTGCGCGTTCGGCGTCATCGGTCATCTGCTGCTGCACGGCGCGGCGCTCGCTGTTGATCTCGTTGAGCGTGGCGGCGATGTCGCGCGCCCGCGCGAGGTCGTCGGTGAGCAGGCATTCGATGCCCAGCGCCATGTCTTCCAGGCGCCCGGCCGCATTGAGTCGCGGGCCGACGGCGTAGCCGATGTCGGTGGCGGTCAGACGGCCGGCATCGCGCTGCGACACTTCGATCAGCGCCTTCAATCCCGCGCAGCCGTGACCCGCGCGCAGGCGTCGCAGTCCCGCACCGACGAGCGCGCGGTTGTTCGCATCCAGCGGCACCACGTCGGCGACCGTACCGACAGCGACGAGGTCGAGCAGCACCTGCAGGTCCGGCTCGCGTCCGTCGAACGCACCGCGTTCGCGAAGGTGCCGGCGCAATGCGAGCAGCACGTAGAACATCACGCCGACGCCGGCCAGGCATTTGCTCGGGAATGCGTCGCCGCGCAGGTTCGGATCGACGATGGCATCGGCCGGCGGCAGGTGTTCGCCCGGAAGGTGGTGATCGGTCACCAGCACCTGCCAGCCGCGCGCCTTCGCCGCCGTGATGCCGGCATGGCAGGCGATGCCATGGTCGACGGTGACCAGCAGGTCGGGCTGCAGCGCCGCCAGTTCCTCCACCAGCGCCGGCGACAAGCCATAGCCGTGCACGATGCGATTGGGCACCGCGTGCGAAACGCGCCGCGCGCCGAGCATGCGCAAGCCGCGCACGCCGACCGCGCAGGCAGTGGCGCCGTCGCAGTCGAAATCGCCGACGACTACGATGTGCCTGTCGTGCGCGATGGCGTCGGCAAGCAGGACCGTCGCCGCGTCCAGGCCACCGAGCAGTTCCGGCGGATGCAGGTTCGTCAGGCGCGGCTGCGCGAGCTCGGGCGTGGTCGCGCCGCGCGCGGCGTAGAGGCGGCGCAGCAGCGCGGGCATCGAATCGGGCCACTGCCCCGGGTCGACGCACTCGCGGCGCCGCAGGCGCGCGACCGGCTTCATGCGGCAGACGCGACGAAGGACACCAGCGGGCGACGCCAGAAGCGCCAGCGCTGCGAGCGCGTGATGTCGTAGCGCGTGCCGTCGTCGAATTCGAAGCGAAGCTGCGCAAGCGCGCTGTCGGCGACGGCCTTCAGCAGGGGCGCGAACCATGCGCCCTCGAGCAGGGCGAGATCGCGCGAGTCGCGCAGGTCGATGAGCGTGTTCCCGCTGGCGGCATCGCCATTCCACGACGATGCCCTGGCGGTGACGTGCACGCCGCCGAGTACGGCCAGCGCCGTCAGGGTCTCGTCATCACTGGCGATGCGCGTGTACGTCGACTGCACGCGATCGGGCAGCGCGCCCGCGCCCCAGAACCACAACGAGTTCACCGGCGCCAGCCCGGCCGCTGCGCGCTGCGCGTTGAGCGGATGGTTGTGCAGCACGACCTGCGCTTCGCTGAGCAATGCACGCCAGCGGCGGCCTTCGGGGCCCTGCGGCAACTCATCGAAGAGATCGGCGCCGAGGGCCTGCTCGGGCGAAGTGAACGCAGGCAGCTTCGCGCCCATCGGCAAGCGCAGGTACCAGCGCGATGGAACGGGCGCGTCGATCGGAAAGCCCGCGTCGCCGAACAACGGCTTGAGCGGTTTCAGCAGTGCGGCTGCGTCGGTCGCGGTCAGACCCAGCGCCTGCCCGTAGGACAGCAGGCGTGCGCCGTTGATGTCGGGCTGCACGTAGGCCGGATCCGCACGCAGCCAGGCGGCGTGCGCGGCGTCGCCGGCATCGCGTTGACGCGAGGCGGCCGCGACGGGCCAGCCGCGCGGCAGCACATCGAGAATGTCGGAGAGCGCATCGCCGCCGCGCTCGCTGCGATCGCCGCGCGCCAGCGCCTTGCCGGTGGACTCCGACAGACGCTGGCCGCCAAAGCGCTCGCGCGGCGGCAGCAGCAGCGTGATCACTCTGCCGCTCTCAGCCGGCGGCGTAGCTGACGCCGACGATTTCGTACTCCCGGGTGCCGCCGGGCGCATCGATGGTGATCGTGTCGCCTTCGTGCTTGCCGATCAGCGCACGCGCCACCGGCGAGGAGATCGCGATCAGGCCCAGCTTGATGTCGGCTTCCAGGTCGCCAACGATCTGGTAGCGGCGCTCTTCGTCGGTTTCCGTGTCGGCCAGTTCGACCGTCGCGCCGAACACCACGCGCGAGCCGGCGTTGAGCGAGGACACGTCGATCACCTGCGCGTGCGACAGCTCGGCTTCCAGCTGCTTGATGCGGCCTTCGATGAAGCCCTGCTGTTCGCGGGCGGCGTGGTACTCGGCGTTTTCCTTGAGGTCGCCGTGCGCGCGCGCTTCGGAGATCGCGTTGATCACCGCCGGGCGCTTGACCGACTTCAATTCTTCCAGCTCGGCGCGCAGTCGCTGTGCGCCCTGAAGGGTAAGGGGTGCTCGCATTGCTTGTTCTTCCTGTTGCCGGGCTCGGTTCCCGGCAGTCCGTTATGCGGATTCTCTATCAGATGACGGTCAGGGCGAAAGCCGCATTCGCCCCGAGCCGTCATTCCCGCGAAGGCGGGAACCCAACTGTCCGCGCCATTCCGGCTTCCGCCGGGGGTGACGCCCTCAGGCTTGAATCCCCGCCATCCCGGGGATGCCAGGATCGTAGCCGGGGTGAGCGAAGCGCACCCGGGATCGCCGTCACGCGCCCTGAACCCGGGTGCGCGTCGCTTACCCGGGCTACAAAAGCGCGACGCTTACGCCGCGCCCTGCACTTCCGCGTGCAGTTCCTGCAGCGACCACACCGGGCCGGTGCCGCGGAACTCCAGCGAACTCACCAGCGCACGCGCGCCCGACACGGTGGTCGAGTACGTCACGCGGTGCTGCAATGCTTCGCGGCGGATCGAGAACGAGTCGTTGATGGCCTGGCGGCCTTCGGTCGTGTTGACGATGTAGACGATCTCACCATTCTTGATCAGGTCGACCACGTGCGGACGGCCTTCGGTCACCTTGTTGATGCGCTCGCACTCCAGGCCCTGCGCGGTCAGGAAGGCGTGCGTGCCTTCGGTGGCGACCAGCGCGTAGCCGCGCTTGATCAGGTCCTGCGCCACGGTCAGCACGCGCTGCTTGTCCGGATCGCGCACCGAGACGAACACCTTGCCGCCCTGCGGCAGCGCCTTGATGCCGCCGGCTTCCTGCGCGCGCGCCATCGCGGCGCTGAAGCTGCGGCCCACGCCCATCACTTCGCCGGTGGAACGCATCTCCGGGCCGAGGATCGGGTCCACGCCCTGGAACTTGGCGAACGGGAAGATCGCTTCCTTGACCGAGTAGTAGTCCGGCACGATCTCCTTCGTCGCGCCCTGCGCGGCCAGCGTCTGGCCGACCATGCAGCGCGCGGCGATCTTCGCCAGCGCCATGCCCGTGGCCTTGGACACGAACGGCACCGTGCGCGAGGCGCGCGGGTTCACTTCGATCAGGTAGATGGTCTCGTCGCCGTTCTCGTCGAAGGTGATCGCGAACTGCGTGTTCATCAGGCCCACGACCTTGAGCGACTTGGCCAGCGCGACGACCTGCTCGCGCAGCTTGTCCTGCACCGCCGGGCTCAGCGAGTACGGCGGCAGCGAGCACGAGGAGTCGCCCGAGTGCACGCCGGCTTCCTCGATGTGCTCCATCACGCCGCCGATCAGCACGTTGCCGTCCTTGTCGGCGATGACGTCGACGTCCACTTCCACCGCGTTGTCGAGGAAGCGGTCCAGCAGCACCGGCGAGTCGTTGGACACCTTCACCGCATCGCGCATGTAGCGCTTGAGGTCGGCGTCGCCGTGGACGATTTCCATGGCGCGACCGCCGAGCACGTAGCTCGGGCGCACGACCAGCGGGTAGCCGATCTGCGAGGCGAGCACGACGGCTTCTTCCGGATTGCGCGCGGTGCGGTTGAGCGGCTGCGCCAGGCCCAGGTCCTGCACCAGCTTCTGGAAACGCTCGCGGTCTTCGGCCAGGTCGATGCTGTCGGGCGTGGTGCCGATGATCGGCACGCCGTTGGCTTCCAGCGCGCGCGCCAGCTTCAGCGGCGTCTGGCCGCCGTACTGCACGATCACGCCCTTGGGCTTCTCCAGGTCGGCGATTTCCAGCACGTCTTCCAGCGTGAGCGGCTCGAAGTACAGGCGGTCGGAGGTGTCGTAGTCGGTGGATACGGTTTCCGGGTTGCAGTTGACCATGATGGTCTCGTACCCGTCCTCGCGCAGGGCGAGCGCCGCGTGCACGCAGCAGTAGTCGAACTCGATGCCCTGACCGATGCGGTTGGGGCCGCCGCCGAGCACGATGATCTTGTCGCGGTTGCTCGGATTGGCCTCGCACTCGTCTTCGTACGTCGAGTACATGTACGCGGTGGTGGTGGCGAACTCCGCCGCGCACGAGTCCACGCGCTTGTACACCGGACGCACCCCGAAGGCGCGGCGCAGCGTGCGAACGGCGGTCTCGTCGGTGCCGGTGAGCTGCGCCAGGCGCGCGTCGGAGAAGCCCATGCGCTTGAGCTCGCGCATGCGCGACTTGTCGAGCGCCGACAGGCCGGCTTCGGCGACGGACTTCTCGTTGGCGATGATCTCCTCGATCTGATCGAGGAACCACGGATCGACGAACGACATCGCGTGCACGTCTTCCACGCTCATGCCGGCGCGGAACGCATCGCCGATGTGGAACATGCGCTCCGGACCCGGCTCCTTCAGTTCGCGCTTGAGCTTGGCGATGTCCTCTTCGCTGGACAGGTCCAACCCGGTGGGGTCGAGGCCGACCTTGCCGGTTTCCAGCCCGCGCAGCGCCTTCTGCAGCGATTCCTGGAAGGTGCGGCCCATCGCCATCACCTCGCCCACGGACTTCATCTGCGTGGTCAGGCGCGCGTCGGCCTGCGGGAACTTCTCGAAGGCAAAGCGCGGGATCTTGGTGACGACGTAGTCGATGCTCGGTTCGAACGACGCCGGCGTCAGACCGCCGGTGATCTCGTTCTTCAGCTCATCCAGCGTGTAGCCCACGGCGAGCTTGGCGGCGACCTTGGCGATCGGGAAGCCGGTGGCCTTCGACGCCAGCGCCGAGGAGCGCGACACGCGCGGGTTCATCTCGATGACGACGACGCGGCCGTCGTGGGCGTTGATGCCGAACTGCACGTTCGAGCCGCCGGTGTCCACGCCGATCTTGCGCAGCACGGCGATGGAGGCATCGCGCAGGCGCTGGTATTCCTTGTCGGTGAGCGTCTGCGCCGGGGCGACGGTGATCGAGTCGCCGGTGTGCACGCCCATCGCGTCGAAGTTCTCGATCGAGCACACGATGATGCAGTTGTCCTTGGTGTCGCGGACCACCTCCATCTCGAATTCCTTCCAGCCCAGCACCGATTCCTCGACGAGGATCTCGTGCACGGGCGAGAGCTCGAGGCCGCGCTTGGCGATCTCTTCGAACTCTTCCTTGTTGTAGGCGATGCCGCCGCCCGTACCGCCCAGCGTGAAGGAGGGACGGATGATCGTCGGGTAACCGACCTTGGTCTGAATCTCCACCGCCTGCTCGAACGTGCGCGCGACTTCGGCCTTCGGGCATTCCAGGCCGATCTCGGACATGGCGACGCGGAACAGCTCGCGGTCCTCGGCCATGCGGATGGCGTCGCGCGAGGCGCCGATCAGTTCGACGTTGTACTTCTCGAGCACGCCGTTGTCGGCCAGGTCCAGTGCGCAGTTGAGCGCGGTCTGGCCGCCCATCGTCGGCAGCAGTGCGTCGGGCTTTTCCTTGGCGATGATCTTCTCGACCGTCTGCCAGTTGATCGGCTCGATGTACACGGCGTCGGCCATGTTCGGGTCGGTCATGATCGTGGCCGGGTTGCTGTTGACCAGCACCACGCGATAGCCCTCGTCGCGCAGGGCCTTGCAGGCCTGTGCGCCGGAGTAGTCGAACTCGCAGGCCTGGCCGATCACGATCGGGCCGGCGCCGATGATCAGGACGGTTTTGATGTCGGTGCGCTTGGGCATGGGGGTCCTCAGTAAAGTCGTTCCTGCCACGCGGCGGGCGCGAGCCAGGTGATCTGGTCGGGCGATCGGGCGTCGATCGCACCGTTCTTCACGGCAGCAAGCACGGCCTGCTGCATGGCGTTCCAGCTGTCGGCGGCCGCGCCTATGCGCGCGCCGAGCCGGTTGTTGTGCGCATCCATCGCACGGGCCGCGTTGCCCTGTCCGTCGTCCTCCATCACCGCCGTCACCCAGTCCACGCAACGCGGAGACAGTGTGTAGGCGACGATGGCGCTGGCGAGCGAGTGGCGGTACGCATCGGCCGGGCCGTTGCGACCGCCGGGCAAACCCACGGCGAAGAACTGCGAGTACGTGGCCACCAGCACGAACGCCGGATAGGCGCCCAGCACCACCGCGAGAACGAAAACCTTGCGCCAGTGGCGCTTCCCGCGGATCGGCTTGGTGGCCGTGTCGCTCACTTGGCCTGCTGCATCGAGGCGACGAACCGGTCGAACAGCGGCGCCACGTCGTGCGGGCCCGGGCTGGCTTCCGGATGGCCCTGGAAGCTGAAGGCCGGCGCGTCGGTGAGCTCGATGCCCTGGTTGGTGCCGTCGAACAGCGAACGGTGGATCACGCGCACGTTCGCCGGCAGCGTCGCTTCGTCGACGGCGAAGCCGTGGTTCTGCGAGGTGATCATCACGCGCTTGGTGTCGAGGTCCTGCACCGGATGGTTCGCGCCGTGGTGGCCGTGGCCCATCTTCACCGTCTGCGCGCCGGCGGCCAGCGCCAGCAGCTGGTGGCCCAGGCAGATGCCGAAGGTCGGGATCTTGGCCGCGATGAATTCCTTGATGGCCGCGATGGCGTAGTCGCACGGCGCCGGATCGCCCGGGCCGTTGGACAGGAACACGCCGTCGGGCTTGAGCGCGAAGACCTCCGACGCGGGCGTCTTCGCCGGAACGACCGTGAGCTTGCAGCCGCGCTCGGCCAGCATGCGCAGGATGTTGTGCTTCACGCCGTAGTCGTAGGCGACGACGTGGAACTTCGGATCGGCCTTCACGAACTCGTTGCGGTCCAGGTCGAGCTGACCGTCGCGCCACTCGTAGCGCTCGCGCGTGGTGACTTCCTTCGCCAGGTCCATGCCCTTCAGGCCGGGGAACTTGCGGGCGGCTTCAAGCGCCTTGTCGACGTCGAGGCGCTCTCCAGGAGCCGCGCCGGCCATCAGCGCACCGTTCTGCGCGCCCTTCTCGCGCAGGATGCGCGTGAGCTTGCGGGTGTCGATATCGGCGATGGCGACGATGCCGCGGGCCTTGAGCCACTCCGGCAGCGAGACCTGGCTGCGCCAGTTGCTCGGACGACGCGGGACGTTGCGCACGATCAGGCCGGCAGCCCACGCGCGGGCGGCTTCGTCGTCCTGATCGGTGCAACCGGTATTGCCGATGTGCGGATACGTCAGGGTCACCAGCTGTCGTGCGTACGACGGGTCGGTGAGGATTTCCTGATAGCCGGTGATGGCCGTGTTGAATACGACTTCGCCGACCGAAAGGCCGGGCGCGCCTACGGAAACGCCCTCGAAGAGGGTTCCGTCTTCGAGCGCGAGGATTGCGGGTTGGGTCACGGGGATCGCCTTGGCTGCCGGGGGGTGCTGACCCTTCCCGTCGCGCAGACACCGGCAAAACCGGCTTGCAGCAAAGCGCGGACGCGGTGCGGGACCGGTCCGACGGAAGGGGTTCAGGCGAGCCGGAATTCTAGCGGCCCAAGGCCGGTAACGCCAGCGTCATCTGCGCCGGAAGCGTCAATCTGACGGATTCCGGCAAGCTCGTTCAGGCGAGCAGATCGCGCAGGCGGTAGCGCCCCGGGGCGCGCCCGGCCAGCTTCGCGGCCGCGTGAAGGGCGCCGCGGGCAAAGATGTCGCGGTTGGTGGCGCGGTGGATCAGCTCGATCCGCTCGCCTGGGGCCGTGAACTGCACCAGGTGCTCGCCGACGATGTCGCCGGCCCGCAACGACGCATAGCGCGGATTCGCCCCACCCTGCCCTGCGCTCGCGCCCAGCGCCAGCGCGGTGCCGGAGGGCGCGTCCTTCTTGTGCACGTGGTGCGATTCCACGATGTCGCAGTCCCAGCCCGGCAGCGCCTGCGCGGCCCGTTCGACCAGTTCGCTCAGGATCGCCACGCCCAGGCTGAAGTTCGCCGCCCACAGCAGCGCGATGCGCTGTGACGCGCCATCGAGCGCGGCGCGTTGAGGCTCTTCCAGTCCGGTCGTGCCCGACACGAGCGCCGCGCCACGTTCCTCGCACAGCGCCAGGATCGGATCGAAACCCTGCGGCAGGCTGAAGTCGATGGCGACATCGAACGCGGGCACGCCGTGCAGTTCGGACACGGCGAAATGCGGCACGCCTTCGACCACGCGCTGCGCCGGCTGCGAACGCGATACGGCAGCCACGACCGTCACGTCCTCGCGCTCCGCTGACAGGCGCAGCAACGCCTGGCCCATGCGCCCGGAGGAACCGTGGATGAGGATGCGGACCGGATTCGTCGTCGTGTTCATGCGCGCAGGCTAATCGTCGCGCGCGTGCGCGACAAGCGCGCGGGTGCATGCCGCGTCATCACGCCGTCGCTGGCGTAATGGGCACCTCTTCCTTCACCGTGCATCGACACCGCGCTGATGCCGCACGGCACGCTGCTCATCGGTGAATCCTTTTCGCCCTGGACCCAGAAGGCGCGCTGGGCGCTGGAACGGTGCGGCGTGCCCTTCGACTATCGCGAATACACCCCGACTCTGAGTGAGCCCGGGCTGCGCTGGCGCCTGCGGCAATGGAACGGCCCGGTGTCCGTGCCCGTGCTGATCGTGGGGCGAGACGCGATACGCGGGTCGTGGGACATCGCCCGGCATGCGGCCACGGTGGCGGGCGACGCGCGGCTGGGTGCGTTCGACGCCATCGCGCCCTGGAACGACCTCAGCGAAGCCGCCCTCGCCGAAGCCCGCAGCCGCGTCGTGCGCGGCGTACTGGCGGATCCGGCCGCGCTGGACGAAGCCAGTGCCGCGGTGGTGCCGGCACCGCTGCTTCGCCCGTTGCGGTTCGTGGCGCGCGACGCGACGCGTCGTCTGGATCGGAAGTACCGGCATCTGAGCCGGCAAGGTGCTTTGCGATTCGCGCTCGATCGAACGCGCGCAGGCTTGCACGCGCGTGGCGGCGATTTCCTGCTGGGAACGTTCGGCTACGCCGACATCGCGATGGCCGTGGTGCTCGAAGCCGTCGCGCCGATCGCGCGCACCGAACCGCCGCTCGGCCCGGCCACGCGTCGCTGCTGGAGCGACGCGGTACTGGCGGAAGAATTCAGCGATCTGCTGGCGTGGCGCGATCGCCTGGCGGCATCGCCGGCGACCACGTACTCGCAGTTGATCGGCCGCTCGCTACGAAGCGCATGAGCGGCCCGACGCCTCAGGACGTCATGCGGTCCCAGAAGCCCTTCACACCGTCGAGGAAGGTGGAGGCGCGCGGCGAATGGCGGCGTGCGCCGTCGCCGACGAAGGTGGCCTCGAACTTCTCCAGCAACTCGCGCTGCTCGGTGGTGAGGTTCACCGGCGTTTCCACCACGACGCGGCAGTACAGGTCGCCGGGCTTGCGGCTGCGAACGGACTTCACGCCGCGGTCGCGCAGGCGGAACAGCTTGCCGGTCTGAGTTTCGGCCGGGATGCGCAGTTCGACCTCGCCATCCAGCGTGGGCACGCGGATGTTGTCGCCCAGCGCCGCCTGGGCGATGCGCACGGGCACTTCGCAATGCAGGTCGTCGCCGTCGCGCTGGAAGATCTCGTGTTCGCGCACGCGCACGTCCACGTACAGGTCGCCCGGCGGCGAACCGGCCGGACCGGCCTCGCCTTCACCGCCCAGGCGGATGCGGTCGCCGTTGTCGACGCCGGCGGGAATCTTCACCTGCAGCGTCTTGGTGCGCTCCACGCGGCCCTGGCCGTTGCAGTCCGCGCAAGGGTTGGGAATCGTCTTGCCGCGCCCGCCGCAGTGCGGGCACGCCTGCTGCATCGAGAAGATGCCGCGCTGGAAACGCACCTGGCCACGACCGTGGCAGGTTTCGCAGGTCTCCAGCTTGCCGTCGGCCGAGCCGCTGCCGTCGCAGGTCGCGCACTCGTCGAGCGTGGGGATCTCGATCTGCTTCTCGGTGCCGCCGACGGCTTCTTCCAGCGACAGCTCCATCACGTAACCGATGTCCGCGCCGCGACGCGGGCCGCGCTGGGCGCCGCCACCGAAGATGTTGCCGAAGATGTCGCCGAAGATGTCGCCCATGTCGGCGTAACCGGCACCGCCGCCACCGCCGCCCATGCCGTGCTCGAACGCGGCATGGCCGTGCTGGTCGTAGGCGCGCCGACGGTTGGCGTCGGAGAGCACTTCGTAGGCTTCCTTGCACTCCTTGAACGCGGCTTCCGCGGCGGCGTCGCCGGGATTGCGGTCGGGATGGTGCTTCATCGCGCAGCGGCGATAGGCCTTCTTCAGGTCTTCGTCGCTGGCGTCGCGGGCCACGCCCAGTACTTCGTAATAGTCGCGTTTGCTCATGGAGCCGGGATTCGTGATTCGGGATTCGGGATTCGTAACGGCAAGAGGCTAGACACAGGAAAGGGATTCGGAACCGGACGCATGCTTTCCGAATCCCGAATCCCTATTCCCGAATCCCGGCCTTACTTCTTGTCGTCTTTGACTTCGGTGAACTCGGCGTCGACCACGTCGTCGGACTTGGCGCCGCCCTGCGGACCGGCACCGGCGTCCGGACCGCCCGGCTGGCCGGCCGAAGCCGCGGCGAACAGCGACTGCGCGGCCTCTTCCAGAACCTTCGACTTGGCCTCGATCTGGGCCTTGTCGTCGCCCTTCATCGCCGTCTCCAGCTCGGCGATCGCGCCTTCGGTGCGGCCGATCACGTCGCCCGGCACCTTGTCGCCGTTGTCCTTGATCGCGCTGCGCGCGGTGTGGATCAGCGCGTCGGCGTGGTTGCGGGCCTGGACCAGCTCGTGGAACTTCTGGTCTTCCTCGCGGTGGGTTTCCGCATCGGCGACCATCTTGGCGATCTCGTCCTCGGACAGACCCGAGCCGGCCTTGATCTCGACCTTCTGCTCCTTGTTGGTCTTCTTGTCCTTGGCCGACACGTGCAGGATGCCGTTGGCGTCGATGTCGAAGGACACTTCCACCTGCGGCATGCCGCGCGGCGAGGGCTCGATGCCGGTCAGATCGAAGCGGGCCAGCGACTTGTTGTAGCGGGCCTGCTCGCGCTCACCCTGCAGCACGTGCACGGTCACGGCCGACTGGTTGTCCTCGGCGGTGGAGAACACCTGCGAGGCCTTGGTCGGGATGGTGGTGTTCTTCTCGATGATCTTGGTGAACACGCCGCCCAGCGTTTCGATGCCCAACGACAGCGGGGTCACGTCGAGCAGCAGCACATCCTTGACGTCGCCGGCGAGCACGCCGCCCTGGATCGCGGCGCCCAGCGCCACGGCCTCATCGGGGTTGACGTCCTTGCGCGGTTCCTTGCCGAAGAACTCGGCCACCGCCGTCTGCACCTTCGGCATGCGGGTCTGGCCGCCGACCAGGATCACCTCGCTGATCTCGCTGGCGCGCAGGCCGGCGTCGTTCAGCGCGATGCGGCACGGTTCGATCGTGCGCTTGACCAGGTCATCCACCAGCGCTTCGAGCTTGGCGCGGGTGAGCTTGATGTTCAGGTGCTTCGGGCCCGAGGCGTCGGCCGTCACGTACGGCAGGTTCACTTCGGTCTGCTGCGCGCTGGACAGTTCGATCTTGGCGCGCTCGGCGGCGTCCTTCAGGCGCTGCAGGGCCAGCGGGTCCTTGCGCAGGTCGATGCCTTGGTCCTTCTGGAACTCCTCGACCAAATAGTCGATGACGCGCTTGTCGAAGTCTTCGCCGCCCAGGAACGTGTCGCCGTTGGTCGACAGCACTTCGACCTGCATTTCGCCGTCGACGGAGGCGATCTCGATGATCGACACGTCGAACGTGCCGCCGCCCAGATCGTAGACGGCGATCTTGCGGTCGCCGCCCTTCTTGTCCATGCCGTAGGCCAGCGCGGCCGCGGTGGGCTCGTTGATGATGCGCTTGACGTCCAGGCCGGCAATCTTGCCCGCGTCCTTGGTCGCCTGGCGCTGGCTGTCGTTGAAGTACGCCGGCACGGTGATGACCGCCTCGGTGACGGTCTCGCCCAGGTAGGCTTCGGCGGTCTTCTTCATCTTGGCCAGCACTTCGGCCGAGATCTGCTGCGAGGCCATCATCTTGCCTTCGGCCGTCTCGACCCACGCATCGCCGTTGTCGTGCGAGGTGATCTTGTACGGCACCAGGCCGATGTCCTTCTGCACTTCGGCGTCGGTGAACTTGCGGCCGATGAGGCGCTTGACGGCGAAGAAGGTGTTCTTCGGATTGGTGACGGCCTGGCGCTTGGCGCTGGCGCCGACGAGGACTTCGCCGTCCTTGGTGAAGGCGACGATGGACGGGGTGGTGCGATCGCCCTCGGCGTTCTCGATGACGCGCGCCTTGCCGCCTTCCATGATGGCCACGCACGAATTGGTCGTGCCCAGGTCGATACCGATGATCTTGCCCATGGTGTTGCTCCCTCTCTGATCTTTTGACTGTGCGGCGGCCGGGGCCGCCTGCTTGAAGGTGTGTGCGGCGTCGTTCGCCGATGTGCGTTATCTGGGGGGCTCGCGGCCCTGCTTCAAGGCGTCAGTCGTGCTTGGCCACGACCACCAGCGCCGGGCGCAGGAGGCGTTCGTTCAGCAGCCAGCCCTTCTGGTAGACCTGAACCACGTTGCCCGGCGCGTGGCCGGCGGCCTCCACCATGCTCATCGCCTGGTGCTTGTCCGGGTCGAACGGCTGGCCGACCGGATCGACCATCACCAGGCCGTTGTCGCCGGCCACCTTCAGCAGCTGGCGCAGCGTGAGCTCCATGCCTTCGCGCAGATGCGCGGCGGTATCGGCCTGCACGGCCAGTCCGGCCTCGAGGCTGTCGATCACCGGCAGCAGTTCGCCCAGCAGGCGTTCGTTGGCGAACTTGCGCGCCATGTCGACCTCGCGCGCCATGCGCTTGCGCTGGTTCTCCAGCTCGGCGCGCTCGCGCAGCGTGTCCTCGCGCAGTTGCGCGAGTTCGGCCTGGGCGGCCTCGAGCTGGGCGGCGAGCGAGGCGTCGGCTTCATCGCCGGGGGCCGTGTCGGGGGTCTGATTGGGTTCGCCGGAAGTGGTACTGGCAGTCATGCGGTGCTCCATCCCTGCGCCAAGGGCGCTCAAACAATGCGGAAAACCGCGCTCAAAGGCGCGTCAGGGCAGCAATGGGGCCTGCCTTCGCGCTTTCAAGCCGGCTCAGGGGTAGACGATCAGGACAAGGCGGGCCGGCCAGCGCCGGGGGCGCTCGGGACGGTGGCTCAGGAATCCGGGTGCAGCGCCGCGCCCAGCGCGTCCGCGGCGGCCTGCACCACCGGGATCACGCGCTCGTAGGCCATGCGGGTCGGGCCGATCACGCCCAGCACGCCCAGCACCGTGCCGCTGCCGGCCGCAACATAGGGCGCCGTCACCAGCGACATGCCCTCCAGCGGCGCCAGCCCCGTTTCCTCGCCGATGAAAATGCGAACGCCGGGCGCCTGCACGGTGCGCTCCAGCAGTTGGAGGATCTCGCGCTTGCGGGAGAAGGCTTCGAACAGGTCGCGCAGGCGGTCCAGGTCGGCCAGCTCCTGTACGCCCATCAGCCGGGTCTGGCCGGCCAGCACCATGTCGTCGCCGCCGGGTGCGAGCGCCTGTTCGGCCAGTTCGACCGACTGGGCCAGCAGCACCTGCATCTCGCTCTGCGCGCTGCGCAGCTCGTGGACCAGCGTGGCGCGGATGTCCGCCACCGTGCGTCCGGCGAAATGCGCATTGAGGTAGTTGGCCACGCGCTCCAGCTCGCTTGCATCGAAGGGCCGCCGCGTCAGCACGATGCGGTTCTGCACTTCGTTGTCGGCGAAGACGAGGATGGCCAGCACGCGGGCGCCGTCCAAAGGCACGAAGTCGATGCGGCGGAAGGCGAACTGCTCGCGCCGCGGAACGCTGACCACGCCGACGAAATGGGTCATTGCCGACAGCAGCTCCGACGCACTGCCCAGCAGGGCCTGCGTACCGGAGCCGGTGGGCAGCTCTCCGCGCAGGCGCGCCATTTCGGACTCCGGCAACGGTCGGACCTGCAGCAGCGAATCGACGAAGAGCCGGTAGCCCTGTGGTGTCGGCACCCGCCCTGCCGAGGCGTGCGGCGCACTGAGCAGCCCCGCGTCCTCCAGGTCGGCGAGGATGTTGCGGATCGTCGCCGGGCTCACGTCCAGCCCCGCATGCCGCGCCAGCGTCTGCGAGCCCACCGGCTCACCGCTGCGGATGTAGCGACCGATCAGGGTCCGCAGCAATTGGCGTGCGCGCGGGTCGAGGCTGGGATCGGCGGGTTTGCGGCTCATGTAGGCGATATAGGCCGGCGCCGGCAGCGACGCAAGTCGGGGGCGGGAATCGGGAATTCGGGAATTCGGGAATTCGGGAATTCGGGATTCGGGATTCGGGATTCGGGATTCGGGATTCGGGATTCGGGATTCGGGAAAGCGTCTCCGAAGCCGTCATCCCGGCGAAGGCCGGGACCCAGGCCCGCACCCTCGCAGCCACGAGGTCGTCATCCCCGCGAAGGCGGGGATCCAACTGTCCGATCCATCACACCCTCCGTCGAGCGCGACACGCCGTCGCCGTGATGACGCCTTCGTCGGGCCAGCACAAAGCGGCACCCATCCCGAATCCCACCAATCTCCGCCCCTGAGACGCCCCACCGCTATCAAGCCGCAACCCACACAGGGCACAATCGCGGTCCGATGCTCGTCCACCTTTCCCTCAAGCAATTCGCCGTCGTCAGCGAGGCCGAACTCGGCTTCGGGCCCGGCCTGACCGTCATCTCCGGCGAGACCGGCGCCGGCAAGTCGCTGCTCGTCGATGCGCTGGGCCTGATCTCCGGCCTGCGCGCCGACAGCGGCGTGGTCCGCCACGGCGCCGACCGCGCCGAACTGGTCGCCGAATTCGCCCTCCACGACGTCCCGCTCGCCGCCGCCTGGCTGCGCGAAAACGAACTCGACGAGGACGAGGCCTGCCAGATCCGCCGCGTGATCCGCGCCGATGGCGGTTCGCGCGCCTGGGTCAACGGGCGTCCGGTGACCTTGGGCCAGCTCGGCGAACTGGCCGCGCTGCTGGTGGAGATCCACGGCCAGCACGAACACCAGGCCCTGCTCTCACGCCCCAGCCAGCTCGCCCTGCTCGACGCCTTCGGCCGTACCGACGCCGAGCGCCGCGCGGTCGAAACCGCTGCCGCCCGCTGGAATGCCCTGCTCGCGGAGCGCGATGCGCTGTCCGCCCAGGGCGACGTCTCCGATCGCATCGACTGGCTGGAGCACCAGCACGCCGAACTCGATCGCGAGGAACTCGAACCCGAGTCCATCGCACGTTTGCAGGCCGACCACCGCCGCCATGCGCACGCCGCCGGCCTGATCGCCGCCTGCGACGGCGCGTTCGCCCAACTCGGCGGCGAGGAAGGCCCGTCGCTGTCGCGCAATCTCCAGCATGTGCGCTCGGACCTGCAGCGCGTGGCCGAACACGAACCCCGCCTGTCCGAAGTCGACGCAATGCTCGACGCGGCCGCGATCCAGGTGGACGAGGCGCTGGCGCTGCTGGACCGCGTTCGCAGCGACCTGGACCTGGACCCCTCCGCATTCGAAGCGATCGAACATCGCATCGGCCGCCTGCACGAGCTGGCGCGCAAGCACCGCGTCACGCCCGAACAACTGGCCGCCCAACGCGACGCCATCGCCACCGAGCTCGACGCCCTGCGCGGCGCCGGCGTGCGCCTGGTCAAGCTGGACGGCGAGATCGACGCCGCCCGCCGCGCCTGGCGCGAAGTCGCCGACGTGCTGAGCGCGCGCCGTCGCGACGCCGCCGCGCACCTGGCCGGCAGCACCACCGCCCTGATCGCCGAACTGGGCATGGGCGGCGGACGTTTCGACGTCGTCCTGGAACCGCAGGACGGCGACCGTCCCGATCCGCAGGGCGCCGAGCGCGTGGAATTCATGGTCGCCGCCAACCCCGGCCAGCCAGCCCGCCCGCTGCGCAAGGTGGCCTCGGGCGGCGAACTGTCGCGCATCTCGCTGGCCATCGAAGTGGCCGCGCTGGGCCTGGATACCGTGGCGACGATGGTGTTCGACGAGGTCGACACCGGCATCGGCGGCGCGGTGGCCGAAATCGTCGGCCAGAAGCTGCGTGCGCTGGGCGCGACCCGCCAGGTGCTGTGCGTGACCCATCTGCCGCAGGTGGCCGCACAGGGCCACGCGCACTATCGCGTGAGCAAGGCCGCCAGCGAAGGCGTCACCCAGAGCGCCGTGCAGTCGCTCAACGCCAAGCAGCGCGAGGAAGAACTGGCGCGCATGCTCGGCGGCGTCGAACTCACGCGCGAGGCGCGTGCGGCGGCGAAGCGGTTGCTGGCGGATGTGGTTTGAAGCGGGATTCGGGATTCGGAGCAAGGCTGCGCCATGTTGACTCCGTCATTCCCGCGGAGGCGGGAATCCATGCGTCCGCCACAATTCCGGCCTACTGCGACGTTGACGCACGCGAGCCTGGATCCCCGCCTTCGCGGGGATGACATCCTCAAACGTAGGATTCACTTGCGCACATGAAAAAGCCCGCCGATGGCGGGCTTTTTCATGCGCTTGCCAATCCCGAATCCCGAATATCCAATCCCGGCCTTCAGCGCTTCTTCCGCACGTACAACACGAGCGAATGCTCCTCGATGTCGTACCCGTGCTTGGCGGCGATCTTGCGCTGCAGCTCCTCGATCTCCGGGCTTTCGAACTCGATGATCTTGCCGCTGTCCACGTCGACCATGTGGTCGTGATGGTGGCCGCGGTCCAGTTCGTACACGGACTGGCCGGCTTCGAAGTTGTGCTTGAGCACCAGGCCCGCCGCCTCGAACTGCGTCAGCACGCGGTACACCGTGGCCAGGCCGATGTCCTCGCCATGCTCCAGGAGATGGCGGTAGATGTCTTCGGCGGTCATGTGCCGCGGCTTGGACTGCTCCAGCAGCTCCAGGATCCGCATGCGCGGATGGGTGACCTTGAGACCGGCCTTGCGGAGTTCTTGCGATTCCATGATGGTCCCTCAACGGTGCGGCGCGACCGGTGGCGCCGGAACGGCGGATGAACACGGCCGACTGGGCCGGGCTCCTCGCTTGGTGGATTCGTCCTTCAGTGTATCATCGCGACGTTATCCGCCCGTCGCAGACCCCGATGCCGAAGCACACGACGTACAAGCTCCTGCTGGTCCTTTCCATCGCCATGGTCACCGGCGGCTGCGGCATCCTCTATAAGCAGCCGATCTACCAGGGCAACCTGCTGGAGAAGGCGAACGTCGACCAGCTGCAGACCGGCATGAGCAAGCAGCAGGTCACGCTCCTGCTGGGCTCGCCGTCGATCGAGGATCCGTTCCACCACGATCGCTGGGACTACGCCAGCACCCAGCGCACCGACCGCCGCGGCCGCACCGAGAAGAAGAACCTCACGCTGTGGTTCGAGAACGACAGCCTGACGAAGTGGGAAGGCGACTACTTCCCCGAGCAGGACGAGCAGCTGGCCAAGCAGACCGTCAAGCAGTTCGGCCGCAACCTGCCGAAGGAAAAGGACAAGCGCCGCGGCCGCTGACCGGTCGCGCCGCTGCCCTACACGAAACCCCGGCTACGGCCGGGGTTTTGTTTTGGACTCCGCGCGACGCCGCCGCGCATCCTTGGGATCGGCCTGTAACGCACGCAGCAGTTCCAGCCGGTCGCCGTCGTGGAGCACCGTGTCGGGCGCCACGCGCACGCCGAACACCGCATGGCCCACCGTGCCGTCGTCGTCGCCCCATCCCGTCGCCGCGAGCGCCTGCGCGACGGTCGCGCCATCGGGCAGCTCCAGACTCACGGCCTCGAATCGCCGCGGCCAGGCGCGGACGACTTCGATCCTCACGCGTCTTCCCCCCGGTCGGCCACGCGTACGAAGTCGTCGACCATGCGATCGGCCAGTCCCTGGAAGCCCACCGCCATGGCCGGCCCCAGCAGTTTCACCTTCGGCTCGAAGGTCAGCGTCAGCGTGACCTTGCACGCCGATTCGTCCAGGGCGTGGAACTCCCAGCGTCCGCCCAGGCTCTGGAACGGCCCGTCGATCAGCTTCAGGTCGATGTGGTGCGGCGGGCTGGACGTGTTCTCGGTGACGAACCACGTGCGCAACGCACCAAAGCCGATATCGAGCCGAGCGACCATCCGGTTCTCGCCCTCCTCCAGCACCTGCGAGCCTTCACACCAGGCGAAACGGCGTGGATAGGCGGCCACGTCGTTGACCAGCGCGAACATGCGCGCGGCGGAGTGCTCGACGAGGGCGGAACGGCGGATGGTCTGCATGCGGCGGGGTCCGAAGGCCTGGTGTCGCGCGCGAGCCCCGCTTTTCGGGGACAATGGCGCGATGTCCAAGAATTCCAACAACAAGACTGGCAAGGATAAGGGAAAGGGCGCCGCTGGCGGCACCATCGCGCTCAACAAGCGCGCCCGTCACGAGTACCAGCTCGAAGAGAAGTTCGAGGCCGGCCTGGCCCTGCAGGGCTGGGAGCTGAAAGCCATCCGCGCCGGCCGCGCCAACATCGTCGACGCCTACGCCGTCGTGCTCCACGGCGAGCTGTTCCTGATCGGCGCGCAGATCACGCCGCTGATCTCCGCCTCGACCCACGTCGTCGCCAACGACCGCCGCACCCGCAAGCTGCTGCTGCACCGGCACGAGATCGACAACCTCGTCGGCCGCATCCAGCGCGACGGCTACACCGTGGTGCCCACCGCGTTGTACTGGAAGGGCAACAAGGTCAAGGCCGAAGTCGCGCTCGCCAAGGGCAAGCAGGCGCACGACAAGCGCGAGGCGAGCAAGGAACGCGACTGGCAGCGCGAGAAGCAGCGCGTGATGCGCAAGCACAACAAAGATGCTTGATCCGAGCCCCTCTCCCACCGGGAGAGGGGTTGGCGGCGAAGTGTTGCGGGCCCGGGTCGCCGGAACGGTGATTGGAGGCTCCGTCCACCGACGGGAACGTCCGCGATTCCCGCTTTCACGGGAATGACGAGCCACAGGTCGTGAGCGTTACCTACTCCCCCAGCTTCTCCCGCGGCAGCGTGAACCAGAACGTCGCGCCCTTCCCCACCTCGCCTACCGCACGGATGCTGCCGCCGTGGCGTTCGACGATGCGCTTGACCGACGCCAGGCCAATGCCGTGCCCGGCGAAGTCGTCGTTGTGGTGCAGCCGCTGGAACGGCCGAAACAGCTTGTCGACGTAGGCCTGCGAGAAGCCCGCGCCGTTGTCGCGCACGAAATACTCCAGCCCCTGCTCCGTCGGCACGGCGCCGAACTCGATGCGCGCATCGAGCCGATCACGCGTGAACTTCCACGCGTTGCCGAGCAGATTGCCCAGCAGGTTGCGCAGCAACGGCGCATCGCCGATCACGAACAACTCCGGCTGGATCTCCACCTCGACCTGCCGCCGGCTGTCGCCCACGCGCAGCTCCTCGATCACCTCGCCCGCCAGTCGGCTCAGGTCCACGCGCTCCAGGCGCAGTTCGCCGCGGCTCACGCGCGACATCTTCAGCAGCGCGTCGATCAGCTCGCCCATGCGCCCGGCGGCGCGGCGCACGCGCACGAGGTACGAGCGCCCCGTCTCGTCCATGCCGGTCGTATGGCGCTCGATCAGGATGCGGCTGAAGCCGTCGATCGCCCGCAGCGGCGCGCGCAGATCGTGCGAGACGCTGTAGGCGAACGCCTCCAGTTCCTGGTTGGCCTGGCTCAGCTCGCGCGTACGCAACGCCACGCGCGCCTCCAGGGTGCGGTTGAGTGCATGCACGCGCGCTTCGGCGCGCAGGCGCTCGGTGACGTCTTCCACCTGCACCAGCCCGGCGATGTCCTGCCCCACGTTGCCCGGCACCGGCGAATAGGTCAGCTGCGCCTGGCGCGGCTCGCCGCCTTCGCGATGCAGCCGTCGCGTGGCGCGGTGCACGCCCTGCGCGTCGGTGGTGCCCTGCCCGTGCGCGATCATCTCCGGCTCGTCGCTCTCGAACAGCCCGTCGAAGCGCCGCCCTTCCAGCGCTTCGGGCGTGAGGCCGACGATGCTCGCCAGTGCGGGATTGGCCTCGACGATGTGGCCCTCGCTGTCGAGCAGCGCCTTGCCGATCGCCGAATAGCGCATCGCGCTGCGAAAGCGCTGCTCGCTGCGACGAAAGTCTTCCGTCATGCGCACGGCGATCCGGTACGCCTGCGCCTCGGTGCGGGCGAGCATCCACGCGATGGCATACAACAGCAGCGAGGAGAACAGCCCCAGCGCCAGCAAATTCTGCAGGCCCTGAAGGCGCGGCGCCGCCACCGCCAGTGGCGGCGATTCGAACTCCACGCGCCAGTGCCGGCCGTACAGTTCGAAGGTGCTGTCGTGGCGGAATGCCGGCGGCGGACGATCACGCGGCGCGTAGGTGGCGAACAGCAGACGGTTCTCGCCATCGGTGGCGTCGAACACGCGGAAGTGGTTTTCGTTGCGCATCGCGCCCAGCGCATTGCGCACGAAGCCGTCCATGCGCACCGGCACGTACACCCAGCCCTGGATTTCCGCGCGTCGATTGGTGACCGTCGCCGGCCGGGCGCCGCCGCGGTACACCGGCAGGTACAGCAGCAGTCCGGTGCTGCGCAGCGGACCGTCCTGGATGAGGTGCACCGGCCCCGACAACGTGGCGTTGCCGCTTTCCATCGCCCGCGTCATGGCCTGGTTGCGGATGGGCTCGGAGTACATGTCGAAGCCGATCGCCCCGACGTTGGCCGGCGTCTTCGGCTCCAGGTAGAGGATCGGCCCGTAATCGCGGCGTTGCCCGCGCGGCCAGACTTCCAGCATGCCGTGGCCGGCCTCGCGCCACTCCAGTTGCAGATCCGCCAGGCGCGTGGCGGGCACGAACTCGGCGAACCCCAAGCCGACCATGCCCGGGAAGCGCCGCTGCAGATCCATGCCATCCACGTACGCCTGCCATTGCACCGGCGACGGCCGCGGTCGCGTCACCGAGGCGAACATCGACACGCCGCCGCGCGCCACCAACTCGTACTTGGTCATGCCCTGGCGCAGCAGCTCGGTGACCTCGGCGGTCTTGCTGATGAACTCCGCCTCGGCCGCACGCAGCTCGCGTTCGCGCGCCGCACGCCATGCCGTGAACACCAGCACCAGCGAGCCCACGAGCACGATCAGCGCGAGCAGATATCCGCGACGCGGCGAGAGTTCGGACAGGTCGGGCGTGCGGACTTCGCGAACGGCCTCGGGGCTCATGCCGCCAGCATACAGGGCCGAGACTTCCTCGCATTCAGCCCGGTCCGGCACCCGCCGCGCCCGGTCATTCCGCTGGCGGATTCCGAGGCCGGGGCGCCCGCGCCGAACGCCGCACGCCCGACAAGCCCAGCAACTCGATCGCGTCCACGCGAAATCCGCAGGCCCGCGCCATCAGCAGGGCACGTTTGCGCGTCGTCACAAAGCCGCACCTTCGCATGCGACGCAGCATTTCGGTGCTGACGCCGGCGGCGGCGGCAGCAATCTGGCAGGAGGGGAAACAAGCCACATAACGATCGACCGGGTTGGCCGAGATATCCGTATCTGTCTTCATGCCGCATTGGATACCACCGCAAGTTGGCTCAATCAACAACCAAAAGATGGCTGCGTTTCGCGTTCTGTGCGCAACAATAAGTTGGAGCTCACGCACCTCGCGTGTGCGTCCGCCAAGACCGCATCCGAGCGTTGAACATGCCGAAATCGCAATACACACAGTTCTCCGATCGACTCCACCACGCCTGGGACCTGGCGGGCCTCCCGCAAGGTGACAGCCGTACCGGCGCGGTCGCCGAACGCTATGAAGTCAGCCGGGAATCGGCCCGCAAATGGGGCCTGGGCAAGTCGATCCCGAGGACGCAACGGCTGCGCACCATAGCGGTGGAATCAGGCGTCAACTACGACTGGCTCTCCACCGGGCGAGGCGAGATCATGAGTTCGGAGCAGTCAGTGCGCGAGCCGCCGAGCGAGTACGAGAGCTCCGTCATGGTGCGCTTGAATGCAGCGATTAGGAAACTTTCTCTGGAGAGGCAACTGGCCCTGCTGCAACTGCTCGAAGGCTAGCGCTGACGCCGCTCAACGGCCGCCACGACGCCCGACAGTTGCGTCGTGCGGCAACCCGCACATGCTTGTGTGTCGTATGGCCTGCGCAACAATGGGTTGTGGACGCGCGCCGGCTCGCTCGCGTCTGGCACTCATCGCAACCGAGCGTAGGGACATGCCGCAAGGACGACACAAAGATTTCGCACGCCGGCTCAACACCGCCTGGGATTTCGCAGGATTTCCGCGGGCCCGCCGACGCATCGGCGCCATCGCCGAGCACTACAACGTCAGCCGCGAGACGGCGCGCAAGTGGTGCCAGGGCCTGGCGATTCCCAAGTACGAACGCCTGAGCGTGATGGCCGTGCAGATGGGCATCAGCTCCGAATGGCTCTCCACCGGTCGCGGGGCCATGGAAAGCAACGACCTGGGCATACGCGAAGGCGCCACCAAGTACGACAACGCCGAGGAAGTCCGTCTGGTCGGCCTGGTCCGCAAGCTCACACGCAGAAGGCAGCGCGCCCTGCTGCAGTTGCTGGAAGAAGAGCACTGAACCCGGCCGTACCGGATTGAACCCCCGCAAACGGCGCGGACCGTGGCCCTTGTGGCGGCGGGCTTCGCCCCTATACTGGTCGAGTCAGCGAGAGCTGTCCCCGGGGGTGCACTGGCTTCGACGGGGGTCGCGAAATCGCCTGGCGCATGCCGAGGGGGTAGCTTTCCTCGTAAATCCAGCTGCAAACTTCTAGTTGCCAACGACGACAACTACGCTCTGGCCGCTTAAGGCCTAAGCCCCGAAACTGCTTGTGTCCGTGCTCGCAGCGTAGGGTCATCATCACGGAATCGCCGGGGGCGGTTGCCTGTCAGCCCCTGGTTAACCCAAAACAGGCTGGTTCCTGGATGCGCTTTGCGCGCCGTGCTGTCCAGGGGCGAGATCCAACGGAGCGCTAAGCATGTAGTGCCGGGGATGGAGTGCCTTCGGACGGGGGTTCAATTCCCCCCACCTCCACCATCTTCAAAGCGTCAAACCTGCGCCCTGCAAGGCCCTGCCTTGCGGGGCGCTGCGTTTCCGGCGGGGCGTATGCCATCGGCGCATCAAACCGCGCACCGCTTTAGGACTTATCTGATGGGACCGCAAACGCCGGTTCCGGATGCTCGCAGTGACTCCGTTACGGACACGCCCATGCACCAGGCCCGCCGACTCGCCGGTACCGAGCTGACCCAGACCGAACGCTTTGCCCTGCTGGCGTTGCGTCATCGCAACCAGTTGTTCCGTTGGGAACGCGAGCTGATGGCACCACAGACGATGCAGCGCCTCGGGGCGCTGGGGCTGGTGGCGTTCGAAGGCAACGAATGGGAGCCGACGTTGATGGGATCGGAGTTGATCGCCCGCCTCTCCGGGCACGATCTGACGTCCATCGCCTTGCCGGATCTAATGGCCCGCCTCCGGGGTGCGTCGACCTAAGCCACCTCGCCAGGTCAGCCCGTCACGCGCCGGCTGCGTCGCAGCAGCTTCAACGCAGCCTGCTCCCATTGGCGCTCACCGCGCGCGACCGCGACGGCGCGCTGCAAACGGCCGTCTTCCCAACACTCGAACACCGCCGGGTCGATGTACGACTTTCGACAGACCGCCGGCGTGTTGCCTAGCAGGTGCGCCACCTGCGCGATGACTTCATTGCGCACGGCGGGAATCGCGGTGACCTTGGGCTCCCCGTCCTCGCGCAGCGGTATCTCGCACGCGGCGAGCAGGCGGATCGCCAGCAACGTGCCGCCCCAGGTGCGAAAGTCCTTCGCGGTGAAATCCTCGCCCATCGTCTCGCGCAGGTAGTCGTTGACCATGCCCGAGTCCACGGGCTGGCGCTGCCCGTCGTCGTCGATGTACTGGAACAGCATCTGGCCGGGCAGCTGCTGGCACCGCCGCATCAGGCGCGTGAGCCGCGCATCGTCGAGCACGACGTCGTGCTGCAATCCACCCTTGCCACGAAAATGCAGATGGGCGCGACCGCCGCGAAGGAACTCGACGTGGCGGTTGCGCAGCGTGGTCAGCCCGTAGGAGCGATTGCCGCGCGCATACTCGGCGTTGCCGATGCGCAGCAGCGTGTCGGCCAGCACCGATACGACGATGGCGAGCACTTTCTCGCGACCGAATCCCTCGCGCGCCAGATCGCGACGCAGTGCGCGGCGCAGCTTCGGCAAGGCCGCGGCGAAGGCGACGATGCGGTCGAACTTGCGTGCATCGCGCACTTGTTTCCAGCGCGGGTGGTAACGGTACTGTTTGCGGCCGCGCGCGTCGCGACCTGAGGCCTGGAGGTGGCCGTTGGCGCGACGGCAAATCCACACGTCGCGGTAGGCGGGCGGAATCGCAAGCGCGCGGATGCGCGACAGCGTGGTCGCGTCGCGAACGCTGCGACCCTCGGCGTCCAGATAGCGGAAGCCTTTGCCGGCACGCTGCCGACGCAGGCCGGGCTCCTCGTCGCTGACGTAAACCAGCCCACCATCGCTGGCGGAGGCGGCGGCGGCGTCCTGGGGCGGGCCGTTGCGGCTCGAATGTGGCATGGCCGCAGCATCCCGAGGCGCGCATCAAGATCGCGTCGCGACATGAACCGTTGTCGACACCGCGCATCGTCACCGGGGATCGGCGACCATGCCGCATGGCCTTCGTGCGCAGTTCCGGACCCGAGCAGACCCGCGGTGCCAGCGAAGGCGCCTGCCATCTCTATGTGCTGCCCTGCGCCTTCGAGGATCTGCTGAAGCTGGGCTTCTCGCGACAACCGCTGGAGCGCATGCAGGCGCTGCACTCGCGCTTCTTCGAATTCTTCGACCTCGACCGCGCCTTGCTGGTGGAAACCGAAACCGTGCGCGACGCGCGACGGCTGGAACTCGAACTCCACCATCGTCTCATCGATCACAGCGCCCCTGCCCCGCTCACCGTGCGCGTGCAGGCGGCCGGACACACGGAGTGGTATCGCGGCGCGTATGCCCGGCTCGCGCAGGAAGTCGCGGCGCTCGGCGAACGAGGTCACATCGTGCATGCGCCGTTGCGCGGCTGGCTCCAGGCGCAGCTGCGTGGGCGCGTGCAGGCGCTCTACGGCTGGGGCATGCGCGTGCTGGAGAGTGTGGAAGGCGAACCCGCCTACCTGGATCAGCTGCCGGCATTGCGCGCCTTGCGGCAGCAGGTGCTGGACGTGCTCGATGCGCATACCGCCGCAGGGATCGAAGTTGCCGAGCATCTGCCCGAGGCGCTGGCGCGGTGGTATGCGGGGCGCCTGGAGTGACGGGCGGCAAGGGAGCGTGTTGAACGCGAGCGCGGTTATTTTCGTCCGGCGGGGAGCGGTTCTTCGTCGTGCCGATAGGCCGGCGGGTAATAGAAGTTGACCGTCTTCAGCAGCGTGCGGCCCGTGTTGCGCACTTCATGCCGCTCGCCGCGTTCGATCACCAGCAAACTGCCCGCCTTCAGCGCTTTCCGTCGGCCTTCCACGATTGCCAGCCCGCTGCCGGACACCACGTAAAGCCACTGGTCCGCACCACGATGCCGGTTGTCCGGGCCGCCTTCGCGGGCGCCCGGCGCAATGACCATCTCGGCCGCCTGCACCTTGCGCACCTCGAACGCGACCCGGAATCCCTTTCCGAAACGAAACCGCTTGTGCTTCATGCGCCGCGTCAGCGGGCGCGGCCACGCGTGAACAGATTGACGATCGCCAACAGCACCACGGCGCCGAGCAGCGACAGCAGCAGGCCGCCGATGCTGAAATTGCCGTCGTTGATGTCGCCTCCGCCCAGGCCCAGCACGCCGCCGAGCCAGCCGCCGATGAAGGCACCGATGATGCCGACGACGATGTTGAGGATGATGCCCTGCTGCGCGTCACGACGCATGATGAGGCTGGCGAGCCAGCCGACGATGCCGCCCACGATCAACCAGATGATGATGCCCATGCCCGTTCTCCACTCCTGACCTCAGGTGCCGCGGATCGTAGGAGCGGGCTTGTGATCGGCGCGTGTGGGGTGCCCGGTTGCGTCGTGACGGCTTCTACACAGCGTCGCCACCACCGTGGCCGGATGGACTGGATGCTGCAATTGCTCGTTCTGCGCGACGCCGCCATCGCCATGGCGCTTGGCGGCGTGATCGGCTTTGAGCGCGAACTGAAGAACCGCCCCGCTGGCTTCCGCACGCACATGCTGGTGGGAGGCGCAGCGGCGCTGCTGGTCGGGCTGGGGCAACTGGTGATCGCCGACCATCGCCTGGGCAGCGAACTGCGCCTGACCATCGACCCGCTTCGTCTGGTGGAGGCCGTCGTGGCCGGCGTGTCCTTCATCGGCGCGGGCACGATCTTCGCGCAGCGCGGATCGCAGGTGGTCGTGGGCATCACCACCGCCGCGTCGATCCTGATGGTGGCGGTGATCGGTGTGATGTGCGGCTTCCGTTACCACCTGCTGGCGGGCTTTGCGACCGCGCTGACGCTGCTGGTGCTGACCGTGATCGCCCGGGTCGAACGACGCATGATGCCCGGCGAAAACCACGACGAGCCGCCCAAGCGCGATTGATGGCGAATGACGCCAGCCATGCCTCACGGATTCTTAGCGTCGCGCAACTATGCTGACGCTCATTCGCGTCCGGCGTGACGCAGCGATGGCGTGGAGGCGACCATGGCGCAAGGCAACCGCAACGTCGGCGCACCGCCGCCCGATGCGCAGGAGCGGCGGCTGGAGCATACGAACGAGAACCTCGACGAAGCGCTGGAGGAAACCTTTCCCGCCAGCGATCCGGTCTCGCCGTTCGTGCCTGCATTGGAGCCGGAGTGAATGCGCGAGTCGCTGCCCGCGCCGCCGTCGCTGTCGGCGATGCCACGCGCACGCGCGGACGGCATGAATCCGCACGGGCTGGCGCGCACCGGCCGCATCCTGCGGTTCCTCATGCGCTATCGCGGCACCGGCGTGTTCACGGGCCTGGACTTGCGCTCGTCGGTGCCGGTGATCGGCGAAATCGACGTCGCCGACCAGCGTCCCGAACAGTTCGTCAAGGATCTTGAAGCACTCGGACCGACCTTCATCAAACTCGGCCAGGCCCTGTCCACGCGTCCCGATCTGGTGCCCGCGCCCTACCTCGCGGCGCTGGCGCGCACGCAGAGCCAGGTGACACCGGTCGAGTTCGATGCGATCCGCACGCAGGTCGAAACCTCGCTGGAAAGACCCATCGCCGAGGTCTTCGCCTGGTTCGATCCCGCGCCGTTGGGCTCGGCCTCGCTGGCGCAGGTGCATCGTGCGCGACTGCTCGACGGCCGCCCCGTCGCCGTCAAGGTGCAGCGCCCCGGCATCGCCGAAGAAGTCCGGCAGGACCTGTCCGTGCTCGACTCCATCGCCACCGGCGTGGATCACACCACCGGGCTGGGCCAGCGCGTGCGCTTCTCCGACTGGGTGCACGAGTTCCGCAAGGCGCTGGTGGGCGAGCTGGACTACACGCTGGAAGCGGCCAATCTGGAGCGCTTTTCCGAACACCTCGCCGCATATCCCGACCTGCTCATCCCGCGCCCCGTGTGGCCGCTCACGCGCACGCGCGTGCTGGTGATGGACCTGGTCAACGGCGATCCGCTCGACTCGCACGTGCATTTGCGCATGCGGCCCGACGCGCTGGAACGCCTGTGCGAATCGCTGCTGCGCGGCTACCTCGACCAGATGTTCGTGCATGGCGAGATCCATGCCGATCCGCATCCGGGCAACCTGCTGCTCACCGACGACGGACGGCTTGCCGTGATCGACCTGGGGATGGTCGTGCACCTGCCGCCGCGCCAGCGCACGCGGTTGCTCAAGTTGATGTTCTCCTCGGTGGAAGGTCGCGGCGACGATGCGGCCGATGAAGTGATCGCACTCGGCACGCGCCTGGAAACCTTCGACGAGGAGCGCTACCTGCGCGAATCCGGTCAGCTCATCGCCCGCTACGCCGCGCACGCCGGGCTCAAAGATCATTCCGAAGGCCGTCTGATGCTCGACCTCACCCGCATCGGCGCGATGTGCGGGCTGCGCACGCCGCCGGAGCTGAGTCTGCTCGGTCGCACGCTGTTGCATCTGGAAGGCGTGTGCCGTCTGCTGGCGCCGCAGCTCAACGTGCAGAAAGTGATCGAAAGCCACATGCCGCAGATGATTTCCGCGCAGATCCGGCGGTCGCTGTCGATGCCGGCGCTCGCCGTGGAAGCGGTGGAATTGCAGGGCCTGGTGCAGGATGCGCCGCGCAAGCTCTCTTCGGTGCTGTCGTTGCTCGCGGAGAACCGACTGCAGGTGCGCATCACCGGGCTGCAGGAATCGCGGCTGATGGAAAACCTGCAGAAGATCGCCAACCGCATCGCTGCGGGCGTGGTCGTGGCGGCGCTGATCCTGGCCTCGGCGATGCTGCTGCGCGGCAGCGGTACCGGCGCACCGAACCGCTACGAGTGGCTGGCGCTGGTGCTGTTCCTGGTCGCCACCGCGCTGGGATTGGCGCTGGTGGTCAGCGCGCTGCTGCGCGATCGCAAGGCCAAGCCGCGCGAGGAACGCGGGCCGCGCACATGAACACGGCCCGCGCGCGAGGGGGCGTCAGGCCGCCTGGTTGATGCGGATGTGGTTGCCGGCCGGATCGCGGAACGCGCAGTCGCGAACGCCGTAGGGTTGGTCGGTCGGCTCCTGGATGACCTCCGCGCCGCGTGCCTGCAGCTTCTCGAACACGCCGTCCAAGTCCTGCGTCGCCAGGATGATCATCGCGTAGGTGCCCTTGGCCATCATCTCGGCGATGGTGTGGCGTTCTTCGTCGGTCAGCCCGGGCGTCGCGCCGGGCGGGTGCAGCACGATCGAGGTCTCCGGCTGGCCCTTCGGACCGACGGTGATCCAGTGCCGGCCGCCGTACTCGACCTCCTTGCGGACCTCGAAACCGAGTGCGTCGCGGTAGAACGCCAGCGATTCGGCAGGGTCGTTGTGCGGCAGGAAAGTCGAGTGCAGGGTGATGTCCATGGCGGTTGCTCCGCGGGTGGGGAAGTCCACGGGCTCAGTCTAGTTGCGGCTCCGCGGGGGGCGCTTCTCGATTCCTGATCGGTCGCGTCACCTGTCGTTCCACGCAGGCCGGCATGCCCTCGGCGATGCGCGCCTGCTCGCGCTTGTACGCGCCCGGCGGCATCCCCACCAGCTCGGCGAACCGCGTGCTGAAGGTGCCCAGCGACGCGCAGCCGACTTCGAAGCACACGTCCGTCACGCTCAGGTCGCCGCGCCGCAGCAGCGCCATCGCGCGCTCGATGCGCCGCGTCATCAGGTAGCTGTAAGGCGATTCGCCGAACGCCAGCTTGAACTGCCGGCTCAGGTGCCCGGCCGACATGTGCACGCCGCGCGCCAGCGCCTCCACGTCGAGCGGTTGCGCGTACTCGCGATCGATCCGGTCGCGCACGCGGCGAAGACGGACGAGGTCGCGCAGGTATTGGGGATCAGGGTGAGTTCCGTTCACCCGCGCGATCGTGTCATGGCGCCTTGCGGTGCTCAAGCGGCGCAGGCCGTGCGGCGCATTCACGCGGAAGGTGCGCGCGCTTCACGCCCGGCGAATCGGGCCGGTGCCATGGTTGGTGTTTCGGAACCCGCCCCTGGAGCATGCCCCATGAAAGTCGCCGACATCATGACCACCGACGTCTTCCTCACCGCGCCCAACCGCAGCATCCGCGAGGCCGCCGAGACCATGCACCGCATGGACGTGGGCAGCCTGCCGGTGGGCGACGGCGACCGGCTGGTCGGCATGGTCACCGACCGCGACATCACCATCCGCGCCGTGGCGCGGGGCATGGCCGCCGACACGCCCGTGCGCGACGTGATGACGCAAGACATCCGCTACTGCTTCGAGGATGAGGACGTGGACGATGTAGCGCGCAACATGGCCGACCTGAAAGTGCGTCGCCTGCCGGTGATCAACCGCGACAAGCGACTGGTCGGTTTCGTCTCGCTGGCGGACTTCGCCCACGGTGCCGATGACAGCGCCTCGGAGGAGTTGCTCAAGGGCGTTGCGACGCCGCATTGACGCAACGGCACGCCGTGCGCGGCCGCGCGTCGCGGCGCGCACCGCCGTGATCGGAACGCAGATCGGCCGCACCCATCGCCATGCAGGAAAAACGCCTGCGCGTGCTGGTCACCGGCGCGACCGGACTGGTCGGCGCCGCCGTGGTCGAGGCCCTGCTTCGCCGCGGGCATGACGTGCTGCCCGCCACGCGGGACACGGCGCACGCGCTGCGCCGCTGGCCGGGTCGGCGAGCGATTGCGGCGGACTTCACCTTCGACGTGGAGCCCGCGGCGTGGTTGCCGCGCCTGGTGGGCGTGGACGCGGTCGTCAACGCGGTCGGCATCTTCCGCGAGCACGGCGGCGAAACCTTCCGCTCGATGCACGAAACCGCGCCCAAGGCCCTGTTCGAAGCCTGCGCGATGGCGCGCGTGCGGCGCGTGGTGCAGATCTCCGCGCTGGGCGCCGACCTGCGCGCCGAAACCGGCTTCCATCGCAGCAAGCGCGTGGCGGACCAGGCGTTGCTCGCATTGCCCCTGGAGGGCTGCGTGGTGCGGCCTTCGGTGGTGTTCGCGCCCGATGGTGCGAGCACGCAGTTGTTCCTGGGCTGGGCCAGCCTGCCGTGGCTGCCGCTGCCGGACGAAGGCGAGCAGCGCATCCAGCCGCTGCATCTGGACGATCTGGCCGAGGCCGTGGCCGCGCTGGTCGAAGGCGACACCGTGCCGCACGTGCTCGACGCCGTCGGTCCCGCGGCGTTGAGCCTGCGCGCCTACCTGGGCGCCTTGCGCGCGCAGCTCGGGCTTCCGGTCACACGGACCGTGCAAGTGCCCGGCCATTGGCTGAACAGCGGCGCGCGCCTGCTGCAACGCGGCGCGCGGCATGGATTCGCCACCGACACGCTGCGCATGCTCGCGCGATGGAACGCGGGCGACGCGGAGGCGATCACCGCATTGCTCGGCCGGCCGCCGCGCGATGTGACGCATTTCATCGCACCCGAACACGCACGCACGCTGCTCACCTTCGCGCGGCTCCACTGGCTGTTGCCGCTGCTGCGTCTGTCGATCGCGATCGTCTGGCTGGGCGCGGGGCTGGTGACACTGGGGCCGTACCCGATCGCCGATTCACTCGCACTGCTTCCACGCGAGGGGCTGCCGTCGGTGCTGGCGCGCGGCGCGCTGCACACGGTTGCGGCGGTGGACATCCTGCTCGGCCTGTCGATGCTGTGGCCACCGCCGCGCTGGCTGCTGAAGTTGCAGGCCGCGGTCATCGTGGCTTACACCGTCGTCCTCGGCATCGCCGTGCCGGCGCTATGGCTGCACCCGCTGGCGCCTTTGCTGAAGAACCTTCCCATCCTCGCCGGCCTGGCACTCCTGCACGAACTGCACGACCGCGATCTGCGCGCCACGCGTTGATTCCACAGCGTCATCACGCGGGATCGGCCGAGGGCGTCCCTGCCCTCGCCTTCCCTCCCCTTCAACCGTCGTGCTTCAACGAACCGCGCATCAGCGGATCATGGCAAAGCCGAAACGCGGTTCCGGGTCCATCCCGCGCGGCGCGTTGCGCTCGGACAGGCGCGTCCACGCCGCCATCGCCACGGGCAAGGCCTCGTCCCAGTCCAGGCGCGAGGATCCGCGCACCCGTGCATAACTCAGCTGCAGGCTGTCGGCCATCTCGTCGAAATCCTGGCCGTGCCCGCGCAGGTACGCGTCCAGCCCAAGCTTCAGCGCCGGAAGATAGTCCTCGCCGCGAAAGCGCGGCACGTAGTTGCGGTAGTGACGCATCCAGTGCGCGATCTCCTCGTCCATGTCCACCGCTTCCACCACCGTGGAATGTTCCCCGTAATGCAGCCTCGCGTTCATCATTTCTCTCCCTGCCGGTCATGTCTGTGCGTCGAAGGCGTGTCCGCTGCGACAAATCGGGCGCGGACATCAAAGCGATAGCAACTCCTGTGCCAAGGTGCCGGCGGTGTCGCAGCAGCGCGAAGGCGTCGTGAAAGATCTGCGCACGATCGCGCATGGCGAACATCGCGCACGTGCGCATGCGCCACGATTGCGTGAAGGCTTCGATGCCGAACCGGAAGATGTTTCCTTCATCGCGGAAGGTTCTTCAAAGCGCTTTCACTGCGTGCGGCATAGGCTGCGTTCCTCGGAGGGAGAGAGCCGTGCCTGCATCCTTGTTGATCGTCGACGACGATCTCGACTTCACTGCATCCGCCGCGGATTTCGCGCGCACGCGGGGCTTCCAGCCCTACGTGGCGCATTCGCTGGAGCAGTCCCGCCAATTCGGCCACCTGCCACCGCTCGACCTGCTCCTGCTGGATCTGGAACTGCCCGACGGCAACGGCATGGATCTGCTGGACGATCCCGCCGTTCCTGAACACGATCACGCCGTGATCGTCACCGGGCAACCTTCGGTGGAGTCGGCGATACAGGCGGTTTCTCGCCCGGTCTATGACTATCTGCTCAAGCCGTTGTGTGCGCAGCAGTTCGACGCCCTGCTCATGCAGGCGGCTGCGCATGCGCGCACGCGCGGGACGACGTCGCGCTACGGCATGGTGGGCGAGTGCGAGGCGATGCGGCGCGTGATGGCCGACATCGAACACGTGGCGCCTTCGGACGCGTCGGTGCTGGTCGGCGGTGAGAGCGGCACGGGCAAGGAGCTGGTCGCGCGTGCGATCCACGAACGCAGCGGCCGTCGCGGGCCGTTCGTCGCGGTGAATGCGGGCGCGATTGCGCCGGACCTGCTGGCCAGTCATCTGTTCGGCCACGAGCGCGGCAGTTTCACCGGCGCGAACAACCGGCATGCCGGCTATTTCGAGCAGGCGCATGGCGGCACGCTGTTCCTGGACGAGATCACCGAGATGCCGCCGGCCCTGCAGGTCTACCTGCTGCGCGTGCTCGAAAGCGGCTCGCTCACGCGCGTGGGCGGCAGCGAGAGCCTGCCGATCGACGTGCGCGTCGTCGCGGCCACCAACCGCGATCCGCACGCCGCGCTCAATGTAGGCGCGTTGCGCGAGGATCTGTACTACCGCCTGGCCGACTTCACCCTCATGCTGCCGCCACTGCGCGAACGCGGCGACGACGCGCTGCTGCTGGCGCGGCATTTCCTCGCCGGGTTCAACGCCCGTCACGCTGCGCAGAAGCGTTTCGCCGAGGGCACCGAGCGCACGCTGCTGCGACACGGCTGGCCGGGCAATGTGCGCGAGTTGCGCAGCGCGGTGCAGCGCGCGTTCCTGTGCAGCGACGACGGTGTGGTCCGGGTTCGTCCGCTGTCGCGACGCGCACAGGCATCGCAGGCCGACCCGGATGCGGTCGTGTTCAACGTCGGCATGAGCTACGCGCAGATCGAACGCGACATGCTCAACCGCACCCTCGCCCACTTCGACAACGACCGCACGCGCACGGCGCAGGCGCTCGGCGTGAGCGTGCGCACCATCCACAACCAGCTGGCGCGTCTGCGCGGCCGGGACAGCGGATCGTGAGCCTTGCGACGTTCGACGAGGATGCGGCGCGGCGTTGGCGTCACGGCCTTCGCAACGAACTGAACGTCATCACGATGGCGACCTCGACCGCGATCGCACTCATCGATCACGGCGCCAGCCTGGAACGCGTGCGCGAACACCTCGCGCGCGCGGAAGCGGCGTGCCGCCGCTGTCGCGACCTGGTCACCGAGCAGGACGCTCCCAGTGCCGAGTAATCACACGCACGATGCCCCTCTCCGCTAAGGAGAGGGGCGATCTTCAAACGTCAGTGCGACGACGTGCCCGGCGTGTCGCCGGGGCGCGTGGACGAGGCGGTCGACGATCCCGCCTGTCGTGAACGACCGGACGACGCGGTGGACTCGCTCGAGCGCGACTCGCCCGTCGAGCGCGCGGCCTGCACCTGGATGCGGTTGTCGACCTGCTTCACGCCGCTGCTGGCATCGGCGAGGTCTTCGGCACGGTGTTTCATCCAGCGCTCGGCCACGGTTCCTTCGAGCGTGATCACGCCGCCGACGCAACGCACGGTGATGTCGCTGGCGTCCAGATAATCGTCTTCGGTGAGGCGCTCGTGGATGTCCTCGAGCAGGCGTTCGTCCGAACGCGTGTAGGACTTCGGTCCCAGGCCGCGATAGCTGCGCCGGCCCTCGCGCTGCGACGAACCCGGGTAGTCACTGCGCGTCTGCGCACGCGAGGCGTATCCGGTGGCGTAGCCACTGGCGCCGTAGCGGTTGTCGTAGGCCTGCTCGTCCGCGTAGCCGGAGGAGAGCCCATAGCCTTCACCGTAGCCGCGTTCCCAATGGCGGGTGCCGGTACTGCGGCCCGCTTCGCCGCCTTCGTAGCCGCGGAACTCGCGACCGCTGCCGTAGCCATGCGTGCCCTGGCTGTGTTCGCCCTGGCCGTGGGCCTGCGTGCCGTAGCCCTGCAGGTTGCTGTAGTCCTGGCCGCTCTGGCGCGTGCGCCCCAGGCTGCCGTATCCGTCGTAATCCTGCGAGGCGCTGCCAGCGTAATCGCGCCCGTAGGCGTATTCGCCGCGGCTGCGATCGCCGAATCCGCCGTATTCACGCCCGCGCGAACGGGACGAACCGTAGCGTTCGTCCTCGCGTCCCTGCGCGCCATAACTGCTCTGCTCACCCCAGCGCTGCGCCTCGCGGCGGCCTTGCGCCCACTCCTGCTCGTCGCGCCCCAGGTTCTCGTCCTGACGGCCCATGCGACCGGCCTGGGCGGTGTCGTAATCGCCGGCATAGTGGCCTTGCGTACGACCGTGACGGGCCTCGTCCCACTCCTCGCCTGCGCCCCAGCGGCGCACGCCGGGTTGCCCGTAGTCGGAGCGCGTGCCGTACTCGGCTTCCTTCTGACGTTGTCGCTGCCGCTCTTCGTTGCGCCTGGACACATCGCGTTCGTTCATCGTTTCTCTCCTTCCACTGAACCAGGCGCGCCCCGTTTCCAGGGCGCGCGCGCCAAGCCGCAACGCGTCCTGCGCGACGGCCTTCAACTCACCGGTTCCCGATCGCTCATCAGGCACTGGACTGTCCTCCTGTGTGAAGGTGCATGTCGCACCGCGCGCATCGCACGCAGCAAGACTGTGCCGCGTGGCATGTAAAAACGATGCGGACAACCATTCAGGCGCGACGCGCGTGACGACGAGAACTTCGAAGATCGCCCAGATACTCCGCAAGAGGCGTGCCACGCCGCGAGCGCGCCGTCGCGGCTTCGCGCGTGAAATGGCGCGGAAAATTTTCCGTTCGTGAAATTGTTTCCGTTGCCGATGGCGCATTGAATGCGCGCACCGATCTGCGCTGACGCGCGTTACGGCTTCACGCTGCCGTTGTCTTCCTGCAACTTCGGCTTGAACGGAATGTCCGGCGGCGGGCGCGCACCGGCGGGCTGGTCGTTGAGGTTGGGATCGCTGAGGCCGCAACCGCCGCCCAGGCCGAGCATCGACACCACGCACTCGATGCGCTTGTTGGTGCCCGGGATGGGGATGGTGACCTTCTGGATGCCCTTGCGCACCCATTCGGCCAGCAGGGTTTCGTTCGGCACCCAGTACTTCTCGAACGAGGTCGGTTCGAAATCGGTCGGCTTGCGCTTGAGCCAGGTACCGGCGCGGTCGAGATCGCGGATCTCCTGGGTGATCGCGCCGGGCGGTGCCGGAGGCGCTGCGGAACCGGTCGCTTCCGGTACGCGCAGGCTGCCGTCGGCGTTGTAGAGGCCGGGCGTGACACCCCGCTGGCCGCCGGGGACGTTGCGCGTGCTCGCGCCCCAGTCGTCACCGCGCTGCGGCGTGGACCAGGTGCCGGGCGAAGGCGTCGGGCGCGGCCCGGCGCCGGCGCTCGCCGGTTGCGTTCCCTGACCGGCCGCGGCGGGCGCGGTGCCGGACGGCGCCGCACTGCCGGCCGGCGCAGGCGTGGAGGCGGCCGCAGCCGTCGACGTGGAAGGCGACGTCGAAGGGGCTGCGGACGGCGCGGCCGAGGACGGTGCCGTCGTCGCGGCGGGCGCCGATGCGACCGGCGTCGGAGCCGCGGGTGCGGGCGTCGGCGGTGCGGGAATCTCGCGCGTGCGCACGGCCTGTTCGGTCGTGCGCACCTGCGGCGCGGGAACCGTCGGCTCAGGCAGCGCGCGCACCGGAACGCGCGGCAGCGGCGCGGGGATCTCGCGTACGGTCACTTCGCGCGTGCGCTGTTCGATCGTCGGCGCGGCGATTTCACGCGGTGCGATGTCGGGGCGCAGCGGCTGCACCGGCTCGGCCACTTCGGTGGTGCGCACGGTCGGCGTCGGCGCGCGCAGTTCGGGGGCGGTGAATGTCGGCTCCGGCGGACGGCGTCGCGTCGGCGGCAGCACGAACACCTGCGGCGCGTCCGGCACGGGTTCGCTCACGGTGACGGCTTGTTCGACCGGCGGCGTCGGTGGCGGCAGTCGCGGTTCGGGCACTTCGCGCTGCGCGACTTCCGGCAGCGGCGCGTCGATCGCGGGCGCCGGCGGCGTAGGCACCGACGGTGCCGGCGGCGGCTGCGGCGCGGGCGGCTGTTCGGACGCTGCGGGTTGCGCGGGTGTCGGTGTCGGGGCTGGAGCCGGTGCCGGTGCCGGTGTGGCCTCGGCCTGCGGCGTGGGCTCGCTTGCGCCGCCGCCGGGCTCCTTCGGCGTGCCGGTGCCGATGTACTCGATCATCGTCACCTCCTCGCCCTGTGGCGGCGGTGCGCTGACGGCCATGAAGCGCAGGTACATCAGGTACAGCAGCAGCGCGCTGACGATCACGTGCCACAGCACGGTGAAGATCGAGGCGAACCAGTGCGTGCGGCGGTCGTACTTGTCCCAGCGATCCGATGCGTGCGGCCAGTCCTGCCGCATCAGCGCACTGAACGCCTGCCAGCGCGTCAGCTCACCCAGTCGCCTGGGGCGCGACGTGAGCGGTCGTTGCAGGAATACGGCGATGATCGCGTCGGACGTCGCGCCGCGCACCGCGCCGACGCGTTCGCGCATGCTGTCGAACCACGCCTGCCAGCCGGGCGGGAACTCACCGGCCTTGCGGCGCAGATGCGGCGAAACGAGCTGCAGCCTTCGCTGCAGTGCGTGGATGAGGTCGGCGGCGGAGAACATCTACGTCGCCGGGTCCGGCTCAGGCCGCGCTGTCGCGGCGGATGTAAGGTGCGTCGCCGGTTTCGTGGTCGGTGGCGTCGCGCACCGCGGTCACACCGGGCACCTTGCTCAACAGCGTCTTCTCGATGCCCTGCTTGAGCGTCACGTCCGCCATGCCGCAACCGTGGCAGCCGCCACCGAAGCGCAGCACCACGACACCCTCGGCGGTGACTTCCTGCACCGAGACGTTGCCACGGTGAGAGGCCAGCTGCGGGTTGATCTCCTGCTCGACGATCCAGTGCACGCGCTCGACCAGCGAGGCCGAATCGGCCGGCGCCTCGCCCTTGATCTTGGGCGCGCGGATCTGCAACTGGCCGCCCGTGGCCTGGGTTTCGTAATCGATGTCCGCACCGTCGAGGTACTTCACGCTCGCGGCGTCGAGCCACATCGTGAAGCCTTCGCAGTCCACCGCCCACTCGTCGCCCTGCAGGTCGCCGGGTTCGGCGAACTCCAGGCGCACGTCGGCGCGCGGCGTACCGGCGTGCACCGCCGACAGACGAACGCCGAGGCCCGGCAGGGACTCGCGCTCGATCAGCTTGCGGAAGTGACGCTGGGCGGATTCGGAAATATTGATCATGGGGCTATTCTAACGGGGTCCGCGCAGTCAGATGGCGCGCCCGTCACCCGCGATGCCCGACGATGCGTTCCATTCAGTCGGCATGCGCCGCAAGGAGCCCCACCCCGTGAACGACCTCATCCCCCTCGCCCAGGCCCACTGCGTCGCCCGGCGCGGCAGCGAGCACCGGCTCAGCGAAGCGCGCGTGCGCGAACTGCTGCCCGAAGTGCCCGGCTGGGAGGTCGTGGAGGACGGCCACGCGATCACCAAGACGTTCCGCTTCGCCAACTACCACGAGACGATGGCCTTCGTGAACGCACTGGCCTTCATGGCCCATCGCGAAGACCACCACCCGGACCTGGGCGTGCACTACGACCGCTGCGTGGTGCGGTATTCGACGCACGACGTCGGCGGGTTGAGCGAGAACGACTTCATCTGCGCCGCCAAGGCCGAAGCCCTGGCCGCCTGACCGTCCACCGCCCCCGAGGCCGCCCCCGCCATGGACCTGTCCCGCATCCGCATCGTGTTCGCCGCCGGTTTCGCCGTGTCCCTGCTGGCTGCGTGCCAGCAGCAGCCGCCACCGCCGCCGCGCGTACCGAGCACGGAGCTGCTCGCCGTCGACACGCCGCCGCCGGGCTATCCGGAAGAGGTGGCCTGCGACAACATCGGCGGCCAGGTGGTCCTGGCGATGACCGTCGGCGTGGACGGCAAGCCCAGCTCGGTCGAGGTCTTCCGCAGCAGCGGCAACGCCGCGCTGGACAAGGCCGCCGAGGAAGGCGTGCGCAACTGGACCTTCAAGCCCGCCACGCGCGGCGGGCAGGCCCAGCCTTCACGGCTGCAGGTGCCGGTGAACTTCAATCCGCCGCAGGAGCGCCCGCAGCGGTGCTACATGCTGGACGAACAGCGCCGCCGCGGCGGTTGAGCGCGGCGATCAGGCCAGGCGGTCGAGCACGTCGATCAGCTCCGGCGCCAGCGGTGCGTTGAGCAGGTACGGCGTCTTGCCGCCGTCCAGCGCGAACTCCAGCGTCGAGGCATGCAGGAACAGCCGCTTCAGCCCGACCTGTTCGCGCAACCGCTTGTTGACCTCGGCATCGCCGTACTTGTCGTCGCCGGCGATCGGATGGCCGATGTGCTGCGAATGCACGCGGATCTGGTGGGTGCGGCCGGTCTCGATGCGGACTTCGCAGTAGGACTGCCCGCCGCGGCGTTCGAGCACCTTGAAGTGGCTCAGCGACGCCTTGCCGATCGGATTGACCTGCACGTGCCGCTCGCCGCCCTGGCGCAGGCCGATGTGCAGCGGCGCATCGACGGTCATCACGCCGTCGGGCATGCGCCCGGTCAACAGGGCCAGGTAGCGCTTCGATATACCGCCGTCCTCCCGCATCAGCGCCTGCAGCTCGGTCAGGGCCGAGCGCTTCTTGGCGACGATGAGCAGGCCGGAGGTGTCGCGATCCAGGCGATGCACCAGCTCCAGCGTCTGCCCCGGCCGCAGCGCGCGCAGCGACTCGATTGCCCCGTGGCTGATGCCGCTGCCGCCGTGGCTGGCCAGACCGGAGGGCTTGTTCAGGGCCAGCAGCCGGGCGTCCTCGAACACGATCGCCGCCTCCAGCGCCTCCAGCAAACCCTTCGGCGGCGGTGCCTTGTCGCCCACCTCGCTGAGACGAACCGGCGGAATCCGCACTTCGTCCCCGCCTTCGAGTTTGCGCTCGGCCTTGGCGCGGCCGCCGTTCACCCGGACCTGGCCGGAGCGGACCAGCTTGTAGACCAGCGAACGCGGGGCGCCCTTGAGCTGGCCCAGCAGGAAGTTGTCCAAGCGCTGCCCGGCGCGGTCGTCGGGCACGCGGACCGTACGGACCTGGGCAGGCTCATTTGCCGGACGCGGCGCGGGGCCGGTCATGCCCGGGCGTTGGGGGCGGTCTGAATGGGTCATCCTGCGGGGGTTATCTGTTACACTCGCGACGCGAGATAAGGTTTTGATTTCGCAGGAAGTTACTTCAAAAAGGCCGAAAGCCCTTTCCTGCGATTCCGGTCCACGCCTAACCACTGCCCCCGGGGTAGCCATGTTAGCAGCGATGGCCCGGCGGAACCGACCTCGCCGAAGCGGGTCAAACCGCTCGTGATGAACACGTCCCGCGCGGCGTTCGCGCCGCCGGTCCCTAGATTCTTGTAAATAAAACGATTAAGCGCTCCCGCGGCGTGCCGTGGTGTCGTAGCGCTGGAAAACTTGAGGCCGCAGCGCCAGGCCCCGCCCAACGGCGACCGGCGCGCGGCTTGCGGTATCCAGAGGCGAAACGCCCCACGGCGTTCCGCGGCTGCAGGACGCGTATGCGTCCCGCGCCGACCACGCGCAGGAGCGCGCGAGGAACGCAACAATGAAGCGAATGCTGATCAACGCAACGCAGGCGGAAGAACTGCGCGTTGCCATCGTCGACGGCCAGACCCTGTACGACATCGATATCGAACAGCCGGCCAAGGAACAAAAGAAGTCCAACATCTACAAGGGCCGTATCACCCGGCTCGAACCTTCTCTCGAAGCGGCCTTCGTCGAGTACGGCGCCGAGCGCCACGGTTTCCTGCCGCTGAAGGAAATCTCCCGCGATTACTTCCAGGCCGGCGTCGACCACAACAAGGCCGGCCTGCGTGAACTGCTGCGCGAAGGCCAGGAAATCGTTGTCCAGGTGGACAAGGAAGAACGCGGCAACAAGGGCGCGGCGCTGACGACGTTCATCTCGCTCGCCGGCCGCTACATGGTGCTGATGCCCAACTCGCCAACGGCCGGTGGCGTCTCGCGCCGCATCGAGGGCGAGGACCGCGCCGAGCTCAAGCGCGCCATGGACGCGCTGAACATCCCCGACGACATGGGCGTCATCATCCGCACGGCCGGCGTCGGCCGCGACGCGGAAGAGCTGCAGTGGGACCTGGATTACCTCCTGCAGGTCTGGAAGTCCGTTGCCGAGGCCGCGCTGGGCAAGCCGGGCACGTTCCTGATCTACCAGGAATCGCGCCTGATCATCCGCGCCCTGCGCGACTACATGCGTCCGGACATCGGCGAGATCCTCGTCGACACGCCCGAGATGTACGCCGAAGCGCGCGACTTCGTCGAGCAGGTGATGCCGCACAACCTGCGCAAGCTCAAGCACTACACCGACGACACGCCGCTGTTCAACCGCTTCCAGATCGAATCGCAGATCGAGAACGCCTACGAGCGTGAAGTCCGCCTGCCCTCCGGCGGCGCGCTGGTCATCGACCAGACCGAAGCGCTGACCGCGATCGACGTGAACTCCGCGCGCGCCACCAAGGGCGGCGACATCGAGGAAACGGCGTTCAACACCAACCTGGAAGCGGCCGACGAAGTCGCGCGCCAGATGCGCCTGCGCGACCTCGGCGGCCTGGTGGTGATCGACTTCATCGACATGTCGTCGAACAAGCACCAGCGCGAAGTCGAGAACCGCCTGGCGCACGCGCTCAAGCAGGACCGCGCCCGCGTCCAGATCGGCCGCATCTCGCGCTTTGGTCTGCTCGAACTGAGCCGCCAGCGCCTGCGTCCGAGCCTGGGCGAATCCAGCCAGCTGGTCTGCCCGCGTTGCGAAGGCCACGGCCGCATGCGCAGCGTCGAGTCGCTGTCACTGTCGATCCTGCGCCTGGCCGAAGAACACGCCATGAAGGAAAACACCGGCCAGGTGCTGGTGCAGGCGCCGACCGAGATCGCCAACTACCTTCTGAACGAGAAGCGCCGCGCGCTGAGCGAGATCGAGAAGCGCCACGACGCGCCCATCGTCATCGTCGCCGACGAGCAGCTGCACACCCCGCACTACGAGGTCACGCGCATCCGCGAGAACGAACTGGGCGAGGAAACGAGCAAGCCCAGCTACCACCGCGGCACTCCGCGCAAGCTGCCGACGCATTCGCTGACCAAGGCCCACCTGAACATCCCGGCCGCGCCGGCGGTGACCAACGTCAAGCCGGCCCAGCCGGCTCCGCTGCGCGAGCCGCGCGAGCAGCCCGCCGCGCCGGCGCCCGCGCCCGCTCCGGCTCCGGTGACCGCGCCGACGCATTCGATCGGCATGGTCGAACGCATCCTGCGCTTCTTCCGCGGCAGCGCACCGGCCGCGGCCGAACCCGCGCCGGCCTCGCGCCCGCAGGACAACCGCGGCGGTCGCAACGAGCGCAATGACCGCAACGCGCAGCGCCGCGAGGGTCGCAATGGCAAGCAGGGTCGCGACGGCCGTCGTGACGATCAGCAGCCGCGCCGCGACGAGCAGCGCCGCGAAAAGCAGCCGCAACAGGCCCAGCAGCAGAAGCAGCCGTCGCAGCAGCAGCAACCGCAGCAGAAGCAGCCCAAGCAGCAACCGCAACAGCAGCAGCCCAAGCAGCCCAAGCCGCAGCAACAGGCCGAAGAGCGTGCACAGGCCCAGGCGGCCGAGCCGCGCCCGCCGCGCAACGAGCCCAAGCCCGCACCGGCGCGTGAGGCGAAGCCCGAAGTGGTGAAGCCGGAAACGCCGGCCGCCGCCACGGCCGATGCCGCACTGGTCGCACCGGCGGTCGCCGCTGCCGTGGTCGTGACCGACGCGGTCGAAACGACGCAGGCCGTCGCGCAGATCGGCGAATCCGTCGTCACCACCGAAGGCCAGGCCGCACAGGGCGAAGGCACGGGCGAAGGCGGCAGCCGCCGCCGTCGCGGCCGTCGTGGTGGCCGCCGTCGCCGCCGTGGCGGTGCTGGCGAAGCCGCCGCCGCGGGCGACGAGTCGCAGCTGCATGACGATCACGAGGACGGTTTCGACGACGAGGACGAGGCGCACGAGGCGTCGGCCGCCGCGACCGCTCCGGCCGCGTCGCGTTCGCAGCCCGAGTTCGAGTTCGACGACGAGCCGTCCGCTCCGGCGACGGTGAGCCGCCAGACGCCGGCTCCTGCCGCCCCGGTCGCCGCGACTCCGGCACATGCCGCCGTCGCGACCGTGGCCGCCGCTGGGTCGATCGTGGCTCCGACGCCGGATGCCGAACCGAAGCGCGAGGACATCGCGCCCGTCGCCGCCAGCCCGGCGCCCGAAGCTCCGATGGACGCGCCGGCCGCTCCGGCGGTGGTCGTCGAGCCGCCGGTCGTCGTGGCGGAACCCGTGCCGGCGCCGGAAGTGGTCGAGACGCCGGAGGTAATCGACCCGACGCCCGTCGCCACGTCGGCCGAAGAGCCGCGCGCCGTGACGAAGGATGAGGTCGCGGTGACCGATTCGCGCCCGTCGGCCGTGACGCCCGCTGCATCGAACGGCGACTTCCCGCGCACCGCGGGCCTGTTCGATTCGCTGCCGCACGAAGACCGCACGCCGGCGACCGAACCTGCTCCGTTGTCCGCACCGGCCGAAGCTTCGGTCAGCGGCGAAGCACTGGCCGACGAAGCCACGGCCGCAGAGACGGAAGTCAACGCCGAATCGCCCGCCGAAGCCGCTGCCGAGCATGTGCATGCCTCCACGCAGGGCGAAGGCGAGCGCAAGCAGGAATCCGGTCACGCCTGATCGCGTGTTTCGCTCGTAACGAAAAAGGCCGCCTTCGGGCGGCCTTTTTTCATGGCGGATGCATCGGTGTGGCGCGTGGCCTGCAGAAGGCGGAGTGCCATCGGGCCGTTGGATTCCCGCCTTCGCGGGAATGACGCCCCGGCTTCAGATGGCCCGCGTCGGATCCACGATCCCGTACCGGCTCGCCAGCCGTGCCAGTGCGATGCTGTCGGTGATGTCCAGCTTCTCGAACAACCGCGCCTTGTGCGTGTTGACGGTCTTGGCGCTCAGGCTCAGGCGCTTGGCGATCGCATCCTGGCGCAGGCCCTGCACCAGCATCAGGGCGATCTCCATCTCGCGCGGCGAGAGGCTGTCGAACGGCGAAGCGCCTCCGTCGATGCCGGCCAGCGCCAGGTTCTGCGCGATGCCGTTGGCGAGGAAGCGCTTGCCGCGCGCCACCTCGCGGATCGCACGCAGCAGCTCGGCCGCGTCGCCGCCCTTGCCCACGTAACCCGCCGCGCCCGCTTCGAGCAGGCGCTTGGGCATCGGCCCGTCCTGCAGCACCGACACGATGATCACGCGCGAGCCGTAGTCTCCCTTGAGGATGCGCTCGGTCACTTCCAGCCCGCTCAACCCCGGCAGGTGCAGGTCGCACAGCACGACATCGGGCGTGAGCTTGCGGATCAGCGGCAGCCCTTCCTCGCCGCTCTCGGCGTCGCCGACGACCTCGATGTCAGGCTCGGCCGACAAGATCATGCGCATGCCCGTACGCACCAGCGCATGGTCGTCGATGATGAACACCCGGATCTCCATCCCTACTCTCCGATCGGCATCGCCATGTTCCCCCATGGCCTCGCGGTGGCCCTTTCGGCCCATTCCAACGTCCCTGGCCTGGGGCACACTCGGCCGATTCTAATAGGGGACCCCACCGATGCACCGACCGTTTGTTGCGACGCTCCTGATCTTTTTTCTCAGCGCCTGCGCCACGCAGGAGGTCGCCACGCGCGCGGCCGCCGAGGCCGCGGCAGCTCAGCCCGCCCAGCAGCCTGCCAAGCCGGCCGCGGCACATTGGCTGTCCGACGTGGAGGCCATCACCAATGCGGGCGACAACGCCGCCCGGCGCGGGGCCATCGCCGCGCGGCTGGACACGTTGGGCCTGGCCTGGCGCAAGGCGCCCTTCGAGGCGAACGGCAAGACCGGCGAGAACCTGATCGCCCAGGTCGGCGGTCCCGCCGATGCGCCGCTGCTGCTGATCGGCGCGCATTCCGACCGCGTCGCGGTCGGCCACGGCGCCACCGACAACGCCTCCGGCAGCGCCTCCGTGCTCGCATTGGCCGAGCGCTTCCAGCGCAAGCCGCTGCGCAACCATCGCGTGGCGATCGCGTTCTGGGACCTGGAGGAAGAAGGCCTGCTCGGCTCCAAGGCCTTCGTCGCCGACGGCACCACGAAGCCCGCGCTGTACGTCAATTTCGACGTGTTCGGCTGGGGCGACACGCTGTGGATGATGGCGCCGGCGCAGGGCCAGCAAGCCCTGGTGGACAGCAGCCGCGCGGCCACGCAGACGCTTCAGCTGGGTTTCTCCCCGGGTGAGAAATACCCGCCGACCGATCACCTGCCCTTCCTGCGCGCCGGCTGGCCGGCGGTGTCGTATTCGCTGGTGGGCAGCGAGGAGATCACGCAGGTCCTGGACGCCTATGCCGGCAAGAAGTCGCACACGCCGGCCAAGGTGATGCGTGTGATCCACACCGATCAGGACGTGCTCGGCCAGGTCGATGCCGAAGCGGCGTCGCGCGGCGTGGACGCGGTGGAACAGGCGCTGCGCCTGTGGGACGCGCAAGGTGTCACAGCCGCGCCCGCGGCCACGTCCGAAAATGGCGGGTAACGCTCGCGCATTGCTGCGAGCATCCCATCGTCTTCCAAACCGAGGTTCCTTCATGCACGCGCAACACAACGCCGAACACGCCACCCGATTCCGAAGCCTGCATGCACAGGGCGTGCTGCGCCTGGCCAACGCCTGGGACGCCGGCAGTGCGCGCCTGATCGAAAGCCTCGGTGCACCGGCCATCGCCACGACCAGCGCCGGCGTGGCCTGGAGCCGCGGCCATGCCGATGGCGACGAGTTGCCTATCGAACTGCTGCTCGCGACGGTCGCGGACATCGCGCGCGTGATCCGCGTGCCGCTGAGCGTGGACATGGAGAGCGGCTATTCCGACGACCCGGCCACGGTGGCGGCCAACGTGTTGCGTGTGGCCGAGGCAGGCGCGGTCGGCATCAACCTGGAGGACGGCGCCGCCGCGCCGGACCTGCTGTGCGCCAAGATCGCACGCATTCGCCAGACACTCGCCGAGCGCGGCCTGGATGTCTACATCAACGCGCGCACCGACGTATACCTGCGCGGCCTTGCCCCGCCGGAGCAGCGCGTGCAGGCCGTGCTCGAACGTGCCGGGCGTTACCGCGAAGCCGGCGCCGACGGCCTGTTCGTGCCCGGCCTGACCGAAGCCGGCGACATCGCCGACATCGCCCGCGGCGCGGGGTTGCCGCTCAACGTGATGCTGCGTCCGCAACTGCCCGCGCTGCCGGAGCTGGAAACCCTCGGCGTGCGCCGGCTCAGCGCGGGCTCGCACCTGGCCGAGGCGGTGTTTGCACAGGTCGGCAAGCTGGCCGGCGCGTTTCTCCAGGACGGCCGTGCGGCGCCGGCCGAGTGCATGGACTACGGCGACATCAACGCGTTGTTCGCTGCGCGTTGAGCCGCGCCCTTCTCCTCCCCCTGCTCACAGGGGGAGGCTGGGTTAAGCAGGCGCGCCAGCGCGGAACCCGCCGCGACGGGGACTTGCAGCCGTAACAGCGCCACCGCCGGTCGGGGGACCCCGCCTCGAATCCGGCACACGTTTGCTTCCTAAGATTCTGATTTTTAACAGTCGCAGCCTGTGATACGGCGGCGCGGTTTGATCGGACGACGTCCCGGCCCTTGCTTGTGGACGCGCAGGTAAATAGATTTTTACCTCGATCAGGCCCGTCTCGATGTCCGACCTCACCGCTCGCCAGGCGCAGATCCTCGCCTTTATCCAGGACCACACCGACGCCGAAGGCCTGCCACCGACGTTGCAGCAGATTGCCGATGCGTTCGGCTTTCGCCAGGCCTGCGCGGCGCACAAGCACGTCAAACGGCTGGAAAAGGCCGGCCACCTGCAAGTGCGGCCGAACCAAGCGCGTGGCATTCGACTCGCGGCGCATCGCCCTGCCCCTTCCGATGACCGACTGACGCTGGCCGTGCTCGGTCGCGTCGCCGCGGGCGCGCCCATCGGCGCCGATGCCGGCGTCGAACGCGAACTGCGCATCGACCGTGCGCTGTTCTCCACCACGCCGGACTACCTGCTGCGCGTGCAGGGCGATTCGATGCGCGAGGAAGGCATCTTCGACGGCGATCTGGTCGCGGTGAAGCGCGCCGTCGATGCACGCGACGGCCAGGTGGTGATCGCGCGCGTCGACGAGGAAATCACCATCAAACGATTGCAGCGCACCGCGCGCGGCATCCGTCTGCTGCCGCGCAATCCGGATTACGCGCCCATCGACGTCGCGCCCGGCAGCGACTTCGCCATCGAAGGCATCTACTGCGGCCTGGTGCGCCCGGACTGATGGCCGCCACCGTAATCCCGCTCGAATCCTTGCTCTCGGCCCGCACCGTCTGGAGCGCCGGACGCCACGTCGCGCCCGCGCCGCTGGGCGAGTCCACCGGCTTCGCCGCGCTCGACGCGCTGCTTCCGCACGGCGGCTGGCCACAGGGCGCGCTGACCGAACTGTTGATCCCGGCCGACGGCGTCGGCGAACTGGCGCTGATGATGCCCACGCTGTCGCGCATGACGCAGGCCGGCCGGCTGGTCGCGCTCATCGCCCCGCCGTTCTGCCCGTACGCACCTGCGTGGCAACGCGCCGGCGTGGATCTGCGTTATCTGGAGATCGTGCAGGCCAGCTGGTCCGCCGGTGGACGCGGCGCGCTGTGGGCCTTCGAACAATGCCTGCGCAGCGCGGCATTCTCGGCGGTGCTGGGCTGGCCGTCGCATGCCGATGGCCCCTCGCTGCGACGCCTGCAGGTGGCCGCCGACACCGGTCAGTGCCTGGGCTTCGCCGTGCGCGACAGTCGACACGCCGACAACCCTTCGCCTGCCGCATTGCGCATCGAACGCGTGGAAGACCACTGGCGCGTGCGCAAATGCCGGGGCGGACACGTACCTTCGCAAGGATTCGCGCCCCCCTCGCACGCCGGCTCGCAAGGCTGAGTCCGCGCCATGCTCTGGGCCTGCATCCGCCTGCCGCACCTGGCACTCGACGCCGTCCTGCGCCGCGTCGAAGACACCACGGCGCCGCTCGCGCTGGTCACCGGCCCCGCGCAGTTGCGCAGCCTGCATGCGGTCAACGCCGCCGCCGCCGAAGCCGGCCTTCGCCCGGGGATGCGCCTCACCGCTGCACACGCCCTGTGCGGGCAGGCCGCGCTGCACGAACATGATCCGGACAACGACGCACGCGCGCACCGCTTCCTCGCCGCATGGGCGTATCGCCACAGCTCGCTGGTGAGCGCGCAATGGCCGGGCGCGATCGTGCTGGAGGCCAGTGCGAGTTTTCGCCTGTTCGGTCCCTGGCCGCAGCTGGAAGCGAAGCTGCGCCGCGAGCTCGATGCGCTCGGCTTCCAGCACCGCATCGCCCTGGCGCCGACGCCGCGCGCGGCGCAGGTGTTCGCCGGCCTGCGCGATGGCTACGCGTTGTTCGAGCCGCAGACCTTGCCCGCCACGCTCGACCGCATACCGATCCGCCGCGCCGCCCTGCCGGACGACGCCGGCACGCGCCTGCATCGCATGGGCGTGCGCAGCCTGAAGGAACTGCGCGCCTTGCCGCGCGACGGCGTGCGTCGCCGTTTCGGCCTCGCGCTGCTCGATCACCTGGACCGACTTTACGGCAGCGTCGACGACCCGCTCGACTACTACCAGCCGCCCGACCATTTCGATGCGCGCGTGGAAATGGGTTACGAAGTCGAAAGCCACCAGGCGCTGCTGTTCCCGCTGCGCCGGCTGGTGCGCGACCTGGCCGTCTACCTGTCCGCGCGCGACGGCGGCGTGCAGCGCTTCACGATGCGGCTGGAGCACGAAACCGGCCACACCGACGTCGCCGTCGGCATGCTCGCTGCCGAACGCGATGCGACGCTGCTGATGGACATCGCGCGCAACCGGCTGGAACAGGCGTCGATCGACCGCCCCGTCACCGGCCTGCGCCTGCTGGCGCGCGAACTTCCGCCGTTCGTGCCCGCCGCGCGCGACCTGTTCGATACGCGCCCATCGCAGGCGATGCCGTGGCCGCAGCTGCGCGAACGCCTGCGCGCGCGGCTCGGTGACGACGCGGTGTATCGCATCGCGGCCTCGGGCGATCCGCGCCCGGAACGCGCCTGGCAACGCGCCGGCGTGGAGGAGGACGCCGCCTGCATCGCGCCCGCGCCGTCGCGTCCGCCACGTCCGGCGTGGTTGCTGCCGCAGCCGGTGCCGCTGCGGTCCTCCGGACTGCGCATCGTCTCCGGCCCGGAACGTCTGGAAAGCGGCTGGTGGGACGACGGCGACGTCCGCCGCGACTACTACGTCCTGGAAACCGCGCAGGGCCAGCGCGCCTGGGCCTACGCCGAGCCGGGCAAACGCGACGGCTGGATGCTGCACGGCTGGTTCGCATGAGCACGACGGCATGAGCTGGGACGACGCCATCGACGGCGTGGATCGCGAGACGCCCGGCGACCGCATGCCACGCGCGTTGCAGATCAGCACGCGCCTGCGCCATGCCGCCAATGACGATCTGGACGACGACGCGCCGCCTTACGCCGAGCTGCACTGCCTGTCGGATTTCAGCTTCCTGCGCGGCGCGGCGAGCGCGGAGGAATTGTTCGAACGCGCCCGCCACTGCGGCTACCAGGCGCTGGCGATCACCGACGAATGCTCGCTGGCGGGCATCGTGCGCGGGCTGGAGGCTTCGCTCGCCACGGGCGTACGGTTGATCGTCGGCAGCGAGTTTCGCCTCACCGACGGCATGCGCTTCGTCCTGCTGGTGGAGAACGCTGTCGGCTACACGCGCTTGTGCGAGCTGATCACGCGCGGTCGCCGTGCAGCCGAAAAAGGCACCTATCGTCTGGCGCGCAACGATGTCGAAACCGTCTTCGCAAACGTCGAGCCCGGCGTGTTCGCGCTGTGGCTGCCCGATGCCGAACCGGGCGCCGCGCCGGACGAACGCCACGGCCGCTGGCTTCGCGCGTTGTTCGGCGAACGCACGCACCTGGCGGTGGAAATGCACCGCCAGGACGACGACGACGCGCGCCTGCGCACGCTGCTCGCGCTCGCACAGGCGCTGGACATCACCGCCGTGGCGAGCGGCGACGTGCACATGGCCACGCGCCGCCAGCGCGTGCTGCAGGACACGATGACCGCGATCCGCCACGGCCTGCCGCTGGCCGAATGCGGCGCGCACCTGTTCCGCAACGGCGAGCGCCACCTGCGCGCGCGCTCGACGCTGGCCAACATTCACCCGCATGGGCTGCTCAACGCCGCCGTGCAGCTCGCGCGGCGCTGCACCTTCGATCTTCAACGCGACCTGAAATACGACTACCCCTTCGAACTGGTGCCCGAAGGCGAAACGCCCGCCTCGCATCTGCGCGCGCTCACCTTCGCCGGCATGCGCACGCGCTGGCCGGACGGCGCGTCGGCGAAGATCGTGGCGCAGATCGAGACGGAACTGGCGCTCATCGCCGAGCTCAAGTACGAGGCCTTTTTCCTCACCGTGGAGGACATCGTCCGTTTCGCGCGCAGCCGCAACATCCTGTGCCAGGGCCGCGGTTCCTCGGCGAACTCGGCCGTGTGTTACGCGCTGGGCATTACCGCGGTGAACCCGGAGGAAAGCCGCCTGCTGATGGCGCGCTTCCTGTCGCGCGAACGCAACGAACCGCCCGACATCGACGTGGACTTCGAACACGAGCGCCGCGAGGAAGTGCTGCAATACGTCTACACCAAGTACGGCCGCGAACGCGCCGCACTGGCGGCGACGGTGATCCGCTACCGCGGCAAGAGCGCGGTGCGCGATGTCGCCAAGGCGTTCGGGCTGCCGCCGGACCAGGTCGCGCTGCTCGCCGGTTGCTACGGTTGGGGCAACGCCGGCACCGAGATGGAACAGCGCCTGGCCGAAACCGGCTTCGACCCGCATAACCCGCTGATCCGGCGCGTGCTCGCCGTCAGCGCGCAGTTGGAAGACCATCCGCGTCATCTGTCGCAGCACGTCGGCGGCTTCGTCATCTCGCAAGCGCCGCTGTCCACGGTGGTGCCGGTGGAGAACGCCGCGATGGCCGATCGCACCATCATCCAGTGGGACAAGGATGACCTGGAGACGATGAAGCTGCTGAAGGTCGACTGCCTCGCACTGGGCATGCTGACCTGCATCCGCAAGGCAATCGATCTGGTGGAGCAGCATCGCGGCCTCAAGCTCGACATGGCCACGATTCCCGCCGGCGACGAGCCCACCTACGCGATGATCCAGCGCGCCGACACGGTGGGCGTGTTCCAGATCGAATCGCGCGCGCAGATGACGATGCTGCCGCGCTTGAAGCCCAAGAATTTCTACGACCTGGTGGTGGAAGTCGCCATCGTGCGGCCCGGGCCGATCCAGGGCGGCATGGTGCATCCCTACCTGCGCCGTCGCATGGGCAAGGAGGCGGTCGAATACCCGTCGCCGGAAGTGGAGGAAATCCTCAAGCCCACGCTCGGCGTTCCGCTGTTCCAGGAACAAGTGATGGAACTGGTGATGCACGCCGGCTACAGCGACAGCGAAGCCGACCAGCTGCGCCGGTCGATGGCCGCCTGGCGCGTGGGCGGCGACATGGAACCGCACCGCCTGCGCATCCGCGACTGCATGCGCAACAAGGGCTATTCGGAAACTTTCATCGAGCAGATCTTCGAGCAGATCAAGGGTTTCGGTTCCTACGGTTTCCCGCAGAGCCATGCCGCCTCGTTCGCCAAACTCGTTTACGTGAGCTGCTGGCTCAAACGGCACGAGCCGGCGGCCTTCGCCTGCGCGCTGCTGAACTCGCAGCCGATGGGGTTCTACTCGCCCAGCCAGATCGTGCAGGACGCGCGGCGCGGCGCGCCCAAGCGAGCGGCGGACGAGTTCGCGAACGAAGACGAACGTGCGCGCGCGATGCGCGAGGCGGTGGAGGTGTTGCCGGTGGACGTGCTGCACAGCGACTGGGATTGCACGCTGGTCGGTGGCAGTCGCTTCGGTGAGCACGCCAATGCGCAGCCGGCGATCCGTCTGGGCCTGCGCGAAGTGCGCGGGCTGTCCGAAGCGGCGGCCCAGGCCATCGTTGCGGCACGCGCGCGTCGGTCATTCGACAGCCTGCAGGACCTGCGCCAGCGCGCCGGCCTCGACGAGAAGGCCTGCAATGCGCTGGCCGAAGCCGATGCGTTGAAGCATCTGGTCGGCAATCGCCATGTCGCGCGCTGGTCCGTGGCCGGGCTGGAACGCCGCCGGCCGCTGTTGCCCGGAAGTCCGGACGAAGCGCGCATCGACCTGCCCGCGCCGCGCATCGGCGAGGAAATCCTCTCCGATTACCGCGCCACGGGACTGAGCCTGGCCTCGCATCCGATGGCGCTGCTGCGGCCGCAGCTGGACGCGCGGCGCATCCAGGGCTCGCGCCACCTGCGCGATGCGCGCCACGGACGCGGCGTGCACGTCGCCGGGCTGGTCACGCAGCGCCAGCGCCCGGCCACCGCCAAGGGCACGATCTTCGTCACGCTGGAAGACGAACACGGCATGATCAACGTCATCGTCTGGCCGGACCTGGCCGCACGCCAGCGCAAACCGCTGCTGGATGCGACGCTGCTCGCCGTGCGCGGACGCTGGGAGCGCGTGGACGGCGTGGAGCATCTGATCGCCGGCCAGCTGACCGACCTGAGCGAGCTGCTCGGCGAACTGCAGGCGCCGTCGCGGGATTTCCGCTGACGGGCGCAGCCCCCTCATCCACCACGGAGAACACGATGATCGAACGCCTCTTCGTCTACGGAAGCCTCGCGCCGGGACGCCCCAACGCGCACGTGCTGGCCGACGTGCCCGGTACGTGGGAGCCGGCCATCGTCACCGGCACCCTGCGTGCGGAAGGCTGGGGCGCGGCGATGGGCTTTCCCGGGCTGGTGCTGGCGCAAGACGGCGGCGACGTCGCCGGCCTGGTCTTCAGCTCGACGCAGCTCGGCCCGCACTGGGCGCGGCTGGACGCCTTCGAGGACGGTTATGCGCGGGAACTCGCCCAGGTCCGGCTGGAGGACGGCCGATGCGTGGAGGCCTGGGTCTACACCGTCGATGGCCGGGCGGGCCCGGATTCAACGTGATTCCTGATGGCGATCCCGCCGTGGATCGCGCCTGGCATCCCCCGCAGCCGAGGCTGGCCGTGGACGCACCCCGATACTTCGTCACCTATCGACGCCCTGAAAACGGTGAAACCGCAACGCGCGTGCTCGGGCGTTTCCACGACCGCGCCGCGGCCGAACGCGTGGCGCGCGAGCATCTACGCGTCGCCGGGCTGGAAATGCTCGCCATCCGCGCCGAGACCCCGCTGGAGGCGCTGCATTACCGCTTCTCGCGCATCATGACCCGCACGCTGCGCATCACCCTGGGCGCCGGCCTGAGTCTTCTGGCCTACCACGAGCTGTTCCGCACCGGCTCACGCATGGGCGACCTGCCGCTGAGCCGGCTCACGCTGAACATGCTGCTGACGTTCGGCTTCCACGGCGTGCTGATGATCGCCGCGGTGGTGTTCTGCTGGGACATCGCGTTCGGCGAGGGGCCGCATCACGGGCGTTGATGTAGCGCGTTGCTGCGACACGCCCTACCCCTCTCCCTGGTTCGCTGCGCGAACCTGTCCCTCTCAGCTCTGCACTCCCTTCGGTCGCCGCAAGGGGAGAAGGGAAAGTCGATCAGCGTAGCCTTTGCTCTTCCTTCTCCCCTCGCGGCGACCGAAGGGAGTGCGGAGCTGAGAAGGTGGCGCGAAGCGCCGGTAGAGGGCGCGCGCTGCCTCACCGCTTCCACTATCATTCGCCGCCCCCTTCGCGCGAACGTCATCCATGGAACTTGCCACCGACACGATCGCCCTGCTCATGGCGGTCGCCTTCGTGGCAGGCATCATCGACGCCATCGCCGGCGGCGGCGGATTGCTGACCATCCCGGCGCTCATGGCCGCCGGCATCCCGCCGGTCAACGCCATCGCCACCAACAAGCTGCAAAGCAGCTTCGGCACCGCGAGCGCGGTGGTCGCCTTCGCACGCAAGGGCCGCATCGATTTCCGCCGCTTCCTCAAACCGGCGCTGGGTGCCTTCATCGGCTCCGCCCTGGGCGCGTGGACCTTGCAGCGTCTGAACCCCGCGTTCCTGTCGGGCCTGATCCCGATGCTGCTGATCCTGATGGTGCTGTACTTCCTGTTCGCGCCCAAGGCGAGCGAGGAAGACCGCCAGGGCCGCTTCGGCCCCATGGCGATGCTCGGCATCGTTACCGCCATCGGCTTCTACGACGGCTTCTTCGGACCGGGCACCGGCTCCTTCCTGACCACCGCGCTGGTCGCGCTGTTCGGACTGGGCCTGGTGTCGGCCACCGCGCACACCAAATTCCTCAACCTGTCGAGCAACGTCGCCGCCGTGCTGACGCTGATCGCCGGCGGCCACGTGATGTGGACGCTGGGGCTGCTGATGGCGGTTTCGAGCATTGCCGGCGGCCAGCTCGGCGCGCATCTGGCCATGCGCGTGGGCGGCAAGGTGATCCGCCCGCTGCTGGTGACCATGTCGCTGCTGCTCACGGCGAAACTGCTGTCCGATCCGGCCAATCCGGTGACGGCGTTCGTGCTGGGCCACGCCTAACCGTCGTTCGTCGACGGCCTGCCCAGCGCTTCCCTGCACTGCACGCTGCGCAGTGCCTTGTGCATCTTGTAGTCGGTAGTCGCGCGCGATATCGCCGCGCGGCAGTCATCGGCCGCGCGCGAGCGCACGGCGAACGTTCCCAGCACCGCGAACAGCAGCACCACCGCAACGCCCATCGCGACCTGCAATCGAGTTGGCATGCTGTCGGTCATCGCCGGCCCTCCGTCCTCGTCCCTCTTATCGGCCGGAACGCCGCAGACTTTCGGGCCTCGAAACCTGCCGAAAACGCATCGGCGGCTGTAACAGCGCTGCGGCGCAGTCAGCCTGTTCTTCACGTTCACGTCTCACACGACCATCACCCGTACCGCGCTTTGCTCGGCCTTCGAACGCTTGGCGTTGGTGGCTGAACAGGACGCACCATGGACAGGACACCTCCTGACGGTCGACGTGTCGCGCCACGCGCGCGCGTCCTTCCCCTGACGATCGGCATCCGCGAGGCGCTGCGCCTGGTTGCCGCGCGAACGTCGTTTGCAAGCCTCGCGTTGATGCCGGCGATGGTGTGCGCGCAGACCTTCGGGCCGGGCGTTGTTGCGCCGATCGATCTCAACGGCGGCACCGGGCAGGTGGTGGGCAGCACGACCATCACGGCGCCCACCTCCACGCACGCGGTGCGCGTGCGCAGCGGCGGCACGCTGACGGTAGACACTCAGGCGCCGCCACTGCCTGGCGCCATCAGCTTCACTTCCGTCACGGGCAACACGTTGTTCGCCGACGGCGCGGTGATCCTCGTGCCGGCGGGCGTGAACCTGTTCACCACCGGTGGCAATGCCGCCATCGCCAACGGCAGTGGCAGCCGCATCGACATCACCGGCGGCCAGTTCAACATCACCGGCGTGGGCGATGCCGTCGTGGCGATCAACGGCGGGCTCATCAACGTCGCCAACGCCACGATCAACAGCACCGCCACCGCAGGCGCCACCATCTCCAATGCGCACGGGTTCATCGCCGAAGCCGGCGGGCGCGTCGTGGCGACACAGATCAACCAGATCAACACCGCCGCGTCCAATGCGGTCGCGCTGGGCGCCTCCGGTGCCAACAGTCGGGTCGAGAATGCCCTCGCGCCGGTGATCGCGATGAGCGGAACCGGCTCGCTGGGCATCTACGTCCACGACGGCGGCCAGGTATTCACGCCAGCCAACACGCTCATCACGATGACCGGCACCAATAGCGTGGGCGTGAGCGCGGACAACACCACCGTGGCGGCGGGCACGTTGGGCAGCGGCCTGCGGGTGGACTTCACCAACCCGTCGACGGCGCAGGCCAGCGGCACCGGCGCGGTCGCGATGAACGGCGGCGTGCTCACGCTGGACAGTTTCCAGGTGACCGGCGTGGGCGCCGGCGCGGGCGTGTGGTCGCGGCCCGGCACCACGATCACGCTCACCGGCAGCAGCAACCTCACCATCGCCGCGACGACGAACCCGACGTTCTACGTGCTCAGTACGGCCAACCTCGCCACCGTCGATGGGCCGATCGGCTCGAGCTTCGCCGTCGTCGCCGGCCTCCCCATCGCCGGCCTGAAATCGCAGGGCGCGATCTTCAGTACCGGCACGACCGTCAACGTGTCCTCGCCGAACGGGCGCGGCGGTTACGCCGAAATCAACACCGGGACGGCGACGCTCGACATCACCAACAACACCATCACCACCACCGGCACGGGCGGCGTCGGCCTGTTCGCGGGCGACAACGGCGTCATCACCGGGCGCGACTCACGCATCACCACACGCGACGGCGCGGCGGCGCTGGAGCTGTTCAATTTCACTTCTCCGGCTTCGATCGACCTCACCAACTCGCAGGTGACGGCGACCGGCGCGCGCACCATCGGCCTGTACTCGGCCAATCGCACCACCAACCTGGTGAACCAGGCGACGCTGACCGGCGGCACCATGACCAGCGAATACGTCGCCATCCTCGGCAACGGGCCGCTGGACGTGACCGTGGACGGTGGCGCGTCGGTGAGCAGTCCCAGCTGGCTGATGTATGCGCAGACGCCGGCCGTTGCGTTCGCGCAGCCGTCGATCGTCCAGCTCTTCGCCGACAACGCCACGTTGAACGGCGCGGCCGGCGCGAATGCCGCCGCCACGGCAAACATCACGCTGCAGAACGCCTCGCACTGGACCGGCGAGGCGTACTACCTCACCAACGGCACGCTGGATGCGTCCAGCGTCTGGACGGTGCCGGTCGATTCGATCCTTACCGCGACGCTGACCAACGCCGGCCGCGTGGAGTTCACCGCGCCCCAGGCAAGTGCCTTCAAGGAACTGTGGACGCGCGACTACGTGGGCGCCGGCGGCACGCTGGCGATCAACACGTTCCTGGGAGCCGACAACTCGCCGTCGGACAAGCTCATCCTCTACAACGGCGGTCTCGCTACAGGCCCGGGCCTGCTCGCCGTGTCGAACACCGACGGCGCGGGCGACGTCACCGTCGCCAACGGCATCCTCGTGGTGCAGGCCATCGAAGGCGCGACAACGTCGGCCAATCTGTTCGCGTTGGCAGCGCCGGCGATTGCCGGCCCGTATGAGTACACGCTGCATCGCGGCAGCGTCGACGCCGACGGACCCAACAACTGGTACCTGCGCTCCACGCTGGATTGCAGTGGCCCCAACGCACCCGTGCCACCGTGCCCGCAACCGCCGCCGCCCGATCCGCCGCCGGACCCGACACCGGATCCACCGCCGCCGCCTCCCCCGCCCGACCCGACACCGGAGCCGCCGCCCGTGCCGGATCCGATTCCGGATCCGCCCGATCCACCGGCGCCACCGCCGCTGCCGCCACTGCCGCCGCCGATTCCGCAGTTCCGGCCGGAAGTGTCGGTGTACACCGCACTCGCGCCGACGACATTGCAGTACGGACGCTCGTTGCTCGACACGCTGCACGAACGCGTGGGCGAGCAGGAGCAACTGCGCAATCGCGACCTGCCCGAGCAGTTCCGCATCGACGGCTTCTGGGGCCGGCTGATCTACGTCAACGGCGAAAAGGACGCCGAGGGCGCGGGCATCTACGACCGCGGCCCGGAGTACGACTACGTGCTGACCGCCGTGCAACTGGGCCTGGACCTCAAGCGCGAAGAAGACCAGGACGGACCGCGCGATCATGCCGGCCTGTACGCCGCCATCGGCCACGCCGAAACGCAGGTGGAGCACGTCTTCTCGAACCTCGCCGGCGACGTGTTCGTCGACGGTTACACGCTGGGCGGCTATTGGACGCGTTACAGCGAGCGCGAGGCCTACCTCGACGGCGTGCTCCAGGCGACGTGGTACGACGCCAGCGCGCAATCGGTACGCCGCATCCGAATGCAGACCGACGGCTGGGGCCTGGCCGCATCGATCGAAGGCGGCTACCCGTTCCGCACGCGCAACGAGTGGGAAATCGAACCGCAGGCGCAGCTGATCTATCAGTGGATCGACCTGGGCGATTCGTCGGACCTCGCCGCCGATGTGCACTTCGACGACAACGAATCGCTGCTCGCACGCCTGAGCGCACGCCTCTCGCGCGAATGGAACAGCAAGGGTTACGAGTCCGGCCCGCTGGACCACACCGGCTGGGCGCGGCTGAGCGTGTGGCACGAGTTCAAGGGCGACCCGGTGACGTCGTTCTCGTCACGGCTGGGCGACATCCCCTTCGACGCCGACCTCGGCGGCAGCTGGTGGGAAGTCGAAATCGGCTACACCGGCGACCTCGACCGCAACCGCTTCCTCTACACCAACCTGGGCTACTCGCAGGGCTTCGACGACGACCGGCGCGCGTGGGAGGCGAAGCTGGGTTTTCGGGCGAACTGGTGAGCGTGGGGGCGGATGATTCCAGCCCGTGCAAGTGAAGCGCCTGCCCCTCCGGGACGGGCTGCCCTGCCTTGCCTGCGCCTGCTGCCGGCGCTGCTCAGTTCGGGCGCGTTGAGGTGGCTGCACGTCATTGCGTTGAACTCGTCATTGCGGTTGATACCGTGATTGCGGTTGAAGCGTGTCATTTCGGTTGAAGCTGTCATCCCCGCGAAGGCGGGGATCCAACTACCCGACGATGCACGCCGACGGAAAGTGTGAGCAGTCGGCGAGTTGGATTCCCGCCTTCGCGGGAATGACGGTGAAGGTTGGAATTGCGGTAGCAGTACCGTTACACCGTCCGTCCGCAACGGCCGAGGCGATCGGCAAGCAATACGCCCTGCAATTCATCCGACATCGCCGCTGCAACAGCGTGTCTCATAGGTATGCGACACGACAAGCGGTGCGCCATCGGGCGGGCATTCCGGGATTATCGACTGCACCTCAACGCCGACAGTCTCATGAATCCCAAGTTCCTCTTCTGCACCCTTGCGCTGCTCTGCGTCTCCGTTGCACATGCCGGAATGTCCGACGTCGTACCGCTTGGCAAAGGGCGATACATGATTGGCGGGAAGTCCGCGACCGTCTTCGGGAACACGTCGAAGATGCAAGGCAAGGCCATGAAGGTGGCAAACGACTTCTGTGCCGAGAAGAAGCCGGGCACTGAAGCCGTAATGGAATCAGCCCAAGGTCAACGGGGCCAGATGGGCACGGCCTATCAGACCACTGACGGAGCCTGGGGCGGCGGCGGCGCCAAGCAGGCGGAGATCGAAGTCATCTTCACGTGTGAAAAGTTGGAAGAAGAATCGCCCTGAGCGAGGCACATCGGCCTACGTTCGTGACAGATCCAGAGGACTCATTGCTCTTCCCGCGTCACACCATTGACTCAAGCGCACCAAACGTTACAGATCTTTTCGGTCCGAAGGTTGAGCAGCTTGGCAGACGCGCAGGCACCATACGGGCTGCCCTCGATGAATATCACTTCATCACCTTCTTCCATGTCAGGGCACCAGGTCTTAGCCTCGAATTTCTCACCATTGATGATGAAAAGCTCGTCGTCATGCGAAACCTCAATCTCGTACGAATCGGCAGCAAGAACGGTGCTTGCAGTTGCCGTAAGAACCATCGCTGCGCAGATCCGAATGATCCTGTTCATGCTCGCCCCTCCCGCGTTGGTTCTTTACATCCTACAGCCAGCGTAGCCCGGGTAAGACCGCAGGTCGCACCCGGGAATACGTTGCCGTTCGTGAAAAGCGCTCGGTCACGCCTTCAGCGCACGTCAGTCATGCGAGCCATGACCCCACCGACCGATCAAATGCCTCCAGTTTGTGGCGCGGGACCAACAGCACGATGACGAAATCGCCAAATGACTCGAGCGCACGCAGCGCCCGGGGTCCAGGGAGCAGGTATGCATCCACAGCGGCGGCGATCTGCGCAGGCGGTTGAGCCTGAAGTTCGGACAGCGCAGGCATGAGCGCGCGCTCGGAACTCGTGAGGCAGGGATCCAGGGTCTGATAGATGTCTTCCGCAGTGCCACGCCAGTCAACAGGGCCCCCGTGCCGCCCTTCCACTTGGGCGAGCAGGATGGCCTCGCACTCCTCGTCGCCTGCCTTGCGCATCTGACGCTGTACGTCATCAGGGAAGTCCAGGGCGGCGGCGACACTCAGCAGGTGCGCTTCAGGCGGCCTATGAATTTGCGCATGGTGGGTTCTCTGGTGGACTCGTCGATCTGGTTTCGCACACTGCAATCTAATCGTCTGAAATCTTGTCCCGCTCGCATTCGATCCTCTCCAGAAGATCGAGCGGGCCGATGGTTGAAGACTCGCCACTGGCGTTGGGAAACACCGCGACCAAGCGCCCGTCGCGCGCGAGGCCCGGAAGCCACCGTTCGACAACTGCCTCAAGATCTATCGGTTCCGGACACGCATCCGACCACTCGCCGGCAGCCAGCGTAGCCCGGGTAAGACCGCAGGTCGCACCCGGGAATACGTTTGCGCTCGTGATAGCGCCTGGCTTGCACCACAGCCGCGCCTCATAGGCGGAAACCGACAACTTACTTACGCCCGCGCTCGGATTCGAGCCGCGCACGCGACTTCGCATCGCCCAGCGTCGCGCCGCGTTCGAGCAGCGCGATAGCGGCAGCGCGGTCGCCCTCGTCCCCGCGTTCCAGCCGCATGAGCGCGGCGTTGTACGCGGCGATGGCACTGCCCTTCGTCGCAGCGTTTTCGAAGCCGGCGAGCGCCCTGTCCGGGCACAGGAAGAAGACGTCCCAGCCGGCCGCGGCGCGGGTCAGCATGTCGGCGTCGTCTTCGGGAATCTGCTCCTGCACGAAAGCAGGCCAGCCCATCACGAGAGAAGCGAGCACTTCGGAACCCTCAGGTACGAAATACGAGCCGGCACCCTCGCGCATGGTGAACGCCTGACGCGTCGTGCGGCGCGTTCCATCCTTCGCCAGCCACAGAAAACCGTCCTCGCCCTTGACCGGGAAACCGTCGAGGGCATCGGAAACGCGATCGGCCAGCGACAGCACACCGGGTTCGGGCGAAACGCCGGTCCACGAAGCAATAAGCTCGACGCGCTCCACTTTACCGCCCAGCTTTGGTCTCACGAGGTCTGCAATGTCGTCCACGGTGAGGATGCGCGTCTCTGCGTCGTACATGCGCCAGGGGCTCGCCTGCAGTCCGATCGTAAGGAGTTCGTCGCTGTCCGGCACCGCCTCCAGGTACTGGTACAGCGCCTGACCGGAGTACACGCAGCGCTCTGAATCCTGCGTTGGAGAGCAGGTCGTCACGCTGAGTGCTCCGGACAAGCCCAGGTGCGCCGTGTCGCACGCGAGCGCGGTGGGGCTGAGCAGGCAGAGGGAGAGCAGGATGGACTTCATCAGGCAACCAGGAGAAGGAGGGACGGAAAGGGCGTTCGGACCCATGAGTTTTCGCATGTCGGGCAATCTAATCGTCTGAAATCTTGTCCCGCTCGCATTCGATCCTCTCCAGAAGATCGAGCGGGCCGATGGTTGAAGACTCGCCACTGGTGTTGGGAAACACCGCGACCAAGCGCCCGTCGCGCGCGAGGCCCGGAAGCCACCGTTCGACAACTGCCTCAAGATCTATCGGTTCCGGATACGCATCCGACCACTCGCCGACAGCGCACTGCTGGGCGAACTCCCGAAACGGCCAGAACGGCGCGGCCTGTATCCCCCCGTCGGTGCCGAACAGCACCCAACCGCCCGCCGTCCTCAGGCTCCAGACCTCACCCCAGTCCGCGACCTTGTGGACGAAGTATTCGAAGCGTTCTGCGTTGCTTCGCTGCAGGACGTGACCTACCTCCTGCGCAGCCAACCTGTATCCGTCTGACATTCCAACTCCCTTTGATGCGCATTCTGCCTACGTAGCCCGGGCAAGACCGCGTCCTGAATACGCCGCCTAGGCTCCGCCCACACCCAGCAGCGTAACGGCGACCACGGCCAACGCGATGCCGATCACCAGCGACACCACGTGTGCCACGACATCGCGCATGCTCAGGTGGGCCACGTCTTCCCAGGTCGTCGTGAAGTCCCTTGCTTTTCCCTGGCGCGCACGGGCGTTGTCCATGGCGCGGTTCGCCGTGACGACCGGAAGCGTGATTCCGACCAGGATCAACAAAATGCCGAGCGGCGGCTCACCGCTGGCGAGCATCATGCCGCCGCCCATGAGCCAGAACATGAAGATCAGTGCGCCACGTGCCGCGCGAAACATACATACCCCCGAAGACGTTGACGCCGCGTCGACCGGCCTGGCTACGCAAGTAGGAGTGCGCTCTTGAAGTCATGCTCCCCTTCCGCACCCCACCACGGAACCGCCACTGCGCCGCCCCGGTGGACCAGCCGCCGTAGGAGGTGCAGGAACGACTCGATCTCGTGGCTTCCCCACTCCGCGCCCATCCGGTAATCGAGGGTCAGGCCGCAGGGCCATACGAAGACACCGAGGTCCGGGATGGCATGCTCCGATCCACGGACTCCCCGCAGAACCACGTGAAACGGCTCCAGTTCGTCCGACGCGACCAAGGCTGCGTCCGCAGGGCCGGCGTAGCTTCGTTCCGATTGGCGCAGTTTCGACCAGACCTGTCTGTCGCCGCGCGAAACGTCAGAGCCGCCGGAATCGTAGAGATGACGCAACGCAGGCTCCAGGTTCGATCGATCCGCGAATGTGACCTCCACTTCGGGCAGCGATCCGTCGTCCGTGTCGAAGTATTTCTCAAGCGTCATCCTTGCCCCGCCCCCTATGCGCGCATGATCCAACGTGCCGCCCCGCCCGGCATCCCTGTTGGATCATGCCATGTTCCCAATAGGGCGTTGGCGTGTCCGCCATGGGGCGGCAGCACACACGCGCCGCAACAGCCAATGTGGCCCGGCCAAGCCCCCGACGGGAAGGACGCCCGCCATCCGCCACGCCTCCCGCCGAGGACCATTTGGATAGTCGTGCGCTATTGCACTCATGTGGATAAGCGATTCGAGTCTGCGTGCGCCGGGCGGCTATATTCGACCCTCCCCCAGCGCACGGTGTGCCAGCATGAGCCAGCCCGACGACAAGCCCGCCAAGACCCCATTGACCACGGCGTTCGGCGCGCCGGTCATCGACAACGACAACAGCATGACCGCCGGCCCGCGCGGGCCCTTGCTGATGCAGGACGTGTGGTTGATCGAGAAGCTCGCCAACCTCAATCGCGAGATCATTCCCGAACGCCGCATGCACGCCAAAGGCTCCGGCGCCTTCGGCACGTTCACCGTCACCCACGACATCAGCCGCTACACGCGCGCGAAGATCTTCAGCGCGGTCGGCAAGAAGACGGAGATGTTCGCCCGCTTCACCACCGTCGCCGGCGAGCGCGGCGCGGCCGATGCCGAGCGCGACATCCGCGGCTTCGCGCTGAAGTTCTACACCGAGGAAGGCAACTGGGATCTGGTCGGCAACAACACGCCGGTGTTCTTCGTGCGCGACCCGCGCAAGTTCCCGGACCTCAACAAGGCCGTCAAGCGCGATCCGAAGACCAACCTGCGCAGCGCACGCAACAACTGGGACTTCTGGACGAGCCTGCCCGAGGCGCTGCACCAGGTCACCATCGTGATGAGCGACCGCGGCATCCCGGCCAGCTACCGCCACATGCACGGTTTCGGTTCGCACACCTACAGCTTCTACAACGACCAGGGCGAGCGGTTCTGGGTGAAGTTCCACATCCGCACGCAGCAGGGCATCAAGAACCTCACCGATGCGCAAGCGCAAGAGCTGATCGGCAGCGACCGCGAAAGCCATCAGCGCGACCTGTTCGATGCGATCGAGCGCGGCGAGTTCCCGAAGTGGACGGTGTACATCCAGGTGATGCCGGAAACCGATGCCGAGAAGGTGCCCTACCACCCCTTCGACCTGACCAAGGTATGGCCGCACGGCGACTACCCGCTGATCGAAGTGGGCGTGATGGAGCTCAACCGCAATCCGGAGAACTTCTACGCCGACGTCGAGCAGAGCGCGTTCGCGCCGAACAACCTGGTGCCGGGCATCAGCGTCTCGCCGGACAAGATGCTGCAGGCGCGGTTGTTCGCGTATTCGGATGCGCAGCGTTACCGGCTGGGCGTGAACCACCACCAGATCCCGGTGAATGCGGCCCGCTGCCCGGTCCACAGCAACCACCGCGACGGCGCGATGCGCGTGGATGGAAACTACGGCGGCAACCTGCACTACACGCCCAACAGCTACGGCCAGTGGGAGGCGCAGCCGGAGTATCGCGAGCCGCCGTTGAAGATCAACGGCAATGCGGACTTCTGGAACTTCCGCGAGGACGACGCCGACTACTTCAAGCAGCCCGGCGACCTGTTCCGCCTGATGACATCGGAACAGCAGCAGGTGCTCTTCGACAACACGGCGCGTGCAATGGGCGATGCGCCGGAGTTCATCAAGCGGCGCCACATCGCCAATTGCAGCAAGGCCGACCCGGCCTACGGCGCAGGCGTGGCCCGCGCGCTCAAGCTGGACGTGACGGTCGACGAGCCGATCGAGGCCGGTTGATCGCATGCCGACGCATGCCTGGCGTAACCGCCGGGCATGCGTTGGGCAACCGTGCGCCCGCAGTCACTCTGTCCGCGATCAGCGCGCCTGCAGGAACACCGGGTTCGAGTAGAACCACAGATCCGCCCACGGGTCCTCGCCGGCCACGTCCGCGCCTGGCGCGTCCTCGGCGCTGTTGGTCCCACGCGCACGAACGAAGCCTCCGTGCGGCGGCGAGTCGACGTCCCAAGCCACCGTCAGCCATTCGCCTTCGCGCTTCATCGCATCGACGCCGAACCGCTTCACGTCCATGCGCGGCGGGCCGTCGTCGGCCGCGTGGCCCAGGATCAGCTCGACGTGATCCAGACGTGGCCGTTGATCGTTGGCATTGGGTCGCGCGGGCTGGCGCACGCGCAACTCGACCTTCAGCTTCTCGCCGCGAACGGTGCGCAACGCGCCACCCATGGATGCGCTGCGCGATGGTTCGCGCGCGGACAGCACGCGCAGTTCCAGCGCATCGATCAGATCGCCGGTGACCGCGAACATCCGCCCCTCGCGCATGCCCTCGAGCACATCGCTAGCCTCCGGTCGCGCCCAGACGTAGGTCTTGCTGTACTGGCCGGGATCGAAGTCGCGGCCGCCATCGCGCCGGTTGACGTGCGAGTCGGACGTCGCCGTGATCCAGAAGCGGCGCCCACTGGCCAGGATCGAATCCCACACGCCGCCCACGCGCGCCGTCATCTGGTCGAAGCCGCCGAACGTCGGCGCGTCATCGTTGCGATACAGCCCCCGGTGCAACGACGCCGCCTGATGGCCCGGCGCGCCTTCCATGCCGACCAGCACCTGGGGCGCGGCGTCGTGCCACGCGCGCAGTTCGGCCGGTTCGACTTCGCCCCATGCGTCCACGCCGGTCGCCGTGCGCGAGGGATGGTTGATGAACATCAGCGGGCGTGGTTCCTGCACGCGCATGTACGCCAGCGCGTCGAGCATCAACTGGCCATCCTCGCGCGTGCCGGGCGACAGCGGCTCGCCGCGACCGAAATCGCGTTCGATGACGAACTGCTGCTCGCGCTCCCCTGCCCCGGGCGCGACGATCAACGACGCGTGCTCGCCGCCGGGCACGTCGAACTCCATTCCGTGGAACTGAATCAGCGCGGGCACGTCGCGTCGCGCCTGCTGCAACGCGGGCCAGGCCTGACCGCGCGTCACCACGGAATGTCCGGGGCCGCCGTGATCGGTGTGGACCATCCAGCGCAGGCCGTTCGCGAGCGCCTGCCGTGCGTTGTGAGTTCGCGAGTACGGAGAATCGCCGCCGCGGATCGGCGTGGGCGGCGATGTCGAGCGGTCCCAGTCCACGCTCCATTCGCTGTGCACGTGATGGTCGCCGGCCAGCCAGCTGCGCGCGTGGTTGTCCTGGGCGAATGCGGGGGAGCAATGGCACAGCAGCGCCGCGACAGACAGCAGCGTTAAAACGCATGACGAGTTTCCTTGCTTCGATGGCGGGCGCCGACGGGGAATGTGTCCCGTCGACGCAGGCCAGAACCTGGCGGCCCAGCGGCCGCCAGGTCGTGTGACGACACCGCGATCAGAAGTCCGCGCGGATGCCCAGGCTGATGCGGCGTCCCGACAACTCGTACATGGTAGGGAACGAAGGATCCATCGTGTAACCGCTGGTCTCCTCGTCCGTCATGTTGATGCCCTTCAGGCTCAGCTTGATGTTGTCGGTGATACGGTAGCCGATGGAGAAATCGACCTGGCCGTACGCGTCGCGCCAGATCGGGTACATGTCGTAGCCGATCGACTCGACGTACTCGCCCTTGTGGTTGTACGACACGCGGGCGTCGAAGCGGTTGTTGTCGTAGTAGAAGGTGACGTTATAGGTCTTCTCCGCCAGTCCAGGCATCGGCGTGAGAATGCCCAGGTCCGACTCGCCGGCCAGCGAGCTGTCCAGCCAGGTGTAGTTGGCCGCGATGCCGAATCCCTCCAGCGAGCGATGCAGCGTGCCCAGCGGAACCTGCGCGTTGAGCTCGACGCCGTCCACGTCGTACGAGCCGTCGGCGTTGACGGGCTGGTAGACGTCGAAGTCGTAGATGCCGTTGAGCGTGCCGTTGGCGTTGTACACCGCCACATCCGGCACCACGCCGGTGAAGGAGTTGATGACCACGCCGTCGATCTTCTTGTGGAAGTACGAACCCGCCAACAGGCCGCCTTCGCCGAAGTAGCGCTCCAGGCCGATCTCCCACTGCTTGGCGTAGGTCGGCTGCAGGTCCGGATTGCCGTCGGTGAAGCGGAACGAGGTCCAGCTTGCCGTGCGCTTGTAGGCGATGTCGGTCAGGGCCGGCCGCATCATCGTCTCCGACGCCGCAGCGCGCAGCAGGAAGTCGGGCGCCAACTCCGCGGTCATGTTCAGGCTGGGCAGGAGGTCGTCGTAACTGCCCTTGCGTGACACCGGCGTGTCCGTGTAGCCGGTGCTGCCGTTTGCGTTCTGCACCGGGTGATAACCGAACGACAGCACGGACGTATCGACGTAGCGTGCGCCGCCGTTGATCGTCACCGGCACGCTGCCGATGTCGAAGGCGACGTCGGCCATGGCGTACAGCGCGGCTACTTCCTCGTCGACGCGGTAGTACTGGCCGACATCGAACGGCGTGCGGAAGCCTGCGTAGCGGAAGGCGTCGCGCGCGTACTCGTTGGAGACCTGCCTCCAGTCCAGACCCTTCAGGCTGTAGTCGCCGCCGGGGACGATGTCGCCGATCCACTGCAGCGGGCTGTCGGCCAGCGTGCGCGTGTTGACCCACGCGGTGCTGCCGGCGGTCGGGCCGGTGATCTTCAATTCGCCGTAGTTGCGCTCCTTGGACTTGTCCGTGTAACGCGCGCCGAACTGCACGCTGCGCAGCGCCGGCGCGAAGGCCAGATCGAGCGACTTGTTGAAGTCCACCTGCGCGGCGTACTTGTCGTCGCTGACCTTCTCCAGCGTGGTTTCGTGCGCTTCGAAGAGGTACTTCTCTGGCGAGCCGTACATGTCGAAACCGGCCGACGATGCGCTGGGGATCGTCTCGCCGCTGCGCCCCGTCCATCGCGTGCGCGACGGCGCGTAGGCGACGTGCTTGAGGTTGGCGAAGTCCGAGGTTTTCTCGGCGCCCGAATAACCGGCCATCGCGTCCAGGCGCCAGGTATGGCCCGACCAGTCCATGTCGAGGCTGAACTGCTGGTAGTCGGTCTTGTTGATGCGTTCCTTGCTCAGGAACTCATGCTGCGTCGCCGTGTAGGACACATCGCGCAGCACCAGCATGCCGTACTGCGACAGCGTATCGGCGTCGTACTCGTGGATGGTCTCCAGCGTGCTTCGGCTGGACGCCGAGTATGCGGCCGCGTCGTACTCGTCCTCGGTCGTGTCATACGCACCGACCATTGCATCGAAGCTCAGGCTGAAGCGGCTGCTCGGCCGGTACTGCAGCGAGGCGGTCGCGCCCCACTTGTCCTGCTCGTTGACGTAGACGCGATCGCCCACCTTGTCCTGGAAGACGATGAGGTTGGATTCAGCGGTATTGTTGCGGTTGTTGATGACTACGCCCGTGTCGCGTTCCAGCACGGCTTCGGCCTGGGCGCCACGCGAACCGGACACGCCCAGGAACCGCGACATCGGCCGGAAATTGATGCCCGACGTCGAGTCGGTGCGGTTGGTGCGCTTGGCCTTGGAGAAGGAAACCAGTCCGCCCCAATCGCCCCAGGTATCGCTCGCGAGGAAGGCGAACTTGGGATCGACTTCCTCCGAGATCGAGTTGTGCGCGGCTTCGGCCGACACCACCAGGCGGCGTTCGTCGTAGTCGAACGGACGCGCGGTGGAGATCTTCACCGTGCCGGCGATTCCGCCCTCCTCGTCCGCCGCGGTGGGCGACTTCTGCACCGTCACCTGCTGGATGATTTCGGAGGCGAAGATGTCGAACTCGACATCACGGCCGCCGCTGCCCGATGCGGTCGCCAGGTCGTTGATGGTGACCTGCGTGTACTCCGACGGCAGGCCGCGAATGCTGACCTTGGTTCCCAGGCCCTTGTTGCGCTCGATGGAAACGCCCGGCATGCGCTGCAATGCCTCGGCGAGGTTCTGCTCGGGGAAATCGGCCACGTCGGTGGCGACGATGGAGTCGGAGAAGCCGATGTTCCAGCGCTTGAGATCGACCGCCTGCTCCAGGCTTCGGCTGTAGGTGCCGACGACTTCGATGCCTTCCAGCTCCAGCACCGGGTCGCCCGCCTGCGGCGGCGATGACGGCGTCGTCGCGGGCGGATTCGGGGCGGCGCCGGGTTGCGCGGCGGGCGTGGCGGCGGCCTCGATCGTCACCGTGGTGTCGTTGAGGTAGCGATGGCGAAGTCCCGTGCCGGCAAGCAACTGCTGCAACACCTGATCCGATGGCAATCCGGCGGGAATGGCGCGCGTGCGCGGGTTGCCGGCGGTCTGCTCGCTGTAGACGAACTGCAGGCCGGTCTGGCGCGAAAGGGAATTGAGGGCGCGGTCGAGCGGTTGCGAGGGAATCGCCTCGGCGGCGACGCGGGCTTGCTGCGCGATGGCAGGCGTTGCCTGCAGGGCAAGGGCGATCGAAAGGAACAGAAGACGACGCATCGTAGGATCCAGTGGGGTGGGTTCGGTCTGCGCAAGGCGATCTCTTGCGCTTGCCCCAACTACGAGTGCGCCGGGCGCGGATCGGGCACCGTTTCTTCGATGAATTTTTTGTTGCAACGTTGGGATTGCGAAAAGTCGGTTCGCTCGCGCTCTGCCATCGTCAACGCGGTGATGCCCCGCCGCCCTGCTCCGCGCGAACGCTCACGCGGATACCGGCGCTCGATGCCTGCGTCACCAGCGTGGGCTGCTGATCGAGGAACGCGCGCATCGACGCCAGGTCGTCGCCGCGCAGGTTGCCGGTCAGGCGCAGTGTTCCCGCGGCTTCGTCGACATCCAGGCGCACGGTATTGATGCGATTGAACTGGTCGGCCACGTCGCGCAGCGATTCGTTGCGGCACACGATGCGGCGTGTCCACCAGGCGGTCATCGTGTCGACGTCCTCGTCGCTGATGCTCACCGCATGGTCGCGGTAGGCGATGCGTGCACCCTGCCCTGCGCGCAGATCGGCCAGAAGGCCGCCGTCTCCATCGTCGCCGATGATCTGCACGCGCCCTTCGGCGACACCTATGCGCGCCTGTTCGCGCTGCAACGACACATCGAACGTCGTGCCGATATCGCGTACCTGCAGCCCGGCGGCGTGCACCGACAGCGGCCGGTACTCGTCGGCGACGACGAAGCTGGCCTGGCCGCGCTCGAGCTCCACACGACGCCCGGTCAGGTCGAACCGGATGCGCAGGCTGCTCTCGGCATTGAGGTGCACCACGGTGCCGTCGGGAAGCTCGATGGATCGTGGCTCACCGTGCGCGGCGACGTAACGCTCCGAATGCGGTATCGCAATGCGTGCCGCTGCGCCGAGTACGAGCAGCAGGCCCGCGGCGGCGGCCAGGTGCCGCAGACGCACGCTGCGGCGCGGTGATGGGGATGCGGAAGCCGCACGCGCGCGCTTGATCGGCCAGGCAATCACGTTCGACGGCGTCGCGCCGGCGGCAGGCGCGTCCGCTTCGGCCTGATCGAGCGGCATCGCACGCATGGCCTCGGCCAGGTCGGCCGCCAGCCGGCCGACGGCCAGGTAGTTGCGCAAGTGTTCCGGCGACGACACCAGCCAGTCCATGAAGCGCGCCTGGTCCGTCGCCCCCAACCCGCCCTGGCGTTGCAGCGCATGCCATTCCAGCGCTTCGCGCGAAATCCGTTCCGTCATCGGCGTCCGTTCCATCGTCACTCCTTCGCATCCTCCACCAACGCCCGGCGGCAGAACGACAGGCCGCGGACGACGTGCTTCTTCACCATGTGCTGCGATACGCCGAGCCGGTCGGCGATCTGCTTGTAGCTGAGGCCGTCCCGGTACTGCATCACCAGCACGGCGCGCGTGCGTTCGGGCAGGCGGGCCAGCAGGGCCTGCAGGCGTACACGGCGCTGGGTGCGCTCGGTGGCGTCTTCCACGGACTCATCGGTGGCCAGCAGCGCGGCCATGTGGTCCACCTCTTCGATGGACTGCACCGGCCGCTGGCGGCGCACGGCCTGCTCCCGCGCCAGGTTGAGCGCAACGGTGAACAGATACGCCTCGGGATTGCCTATCTCCTCGCGCTGCGTCCGATGTGCGCGCAACAGGCGCAGCCAAGTCTCCTGCACGAGATCCTCCGCCTCATCGTTGGCACCGCGACGCACGAAGAAGCCGCGCAGCACCGGCGCCTGCTCGGCGAACATGCGCGCCCATCCCTTTCTCGCCTGTTCGGCCAATGTGCATCCGCCATCCCCTGGAGTGCGCGCGAAGCTACGCGGTTCCGGTGACGCGTAGATGACGGCGCGCGCTTGGTTGCGGGCATCAGCCGAGAGGCAATTCCAGCTCGGGACTCATGAGACTCCCACGCTCAATCCGCCCTCCTGGAAGACGGAGGACCGCCCGGCTACGCGGCTTGGCGGCAGCGAACGGTCAGTGGGCAGTCGGGTTGTACGACTTGTCAGGTCGCTGGAGCGCAACCACCGGGTTTGAACACCCGTTCGGTGGATGCCGGATTTCTTTCCAGGGCACCACCGACGCGGGTGGGACGCCTGGAGAACGAGCCGCCACAGTTGGGGCAGCGACCGCCGAGCACCGACTCGACGCAGGTCGTGCAGAAGGTGCACTCGAACGAACAGATCCACGCGTCTGTCGAATCTGCCGGCAGATCGACATCGCAGCACTCGCAGCCTGGACGCATCTGCAGCATGTCGGACTCCTATGCACGGGCCAGATTGATCGATACCCAACTCCGGCCGTTAGCGTACACCGGGGCCTTTTGTCTGGACACGCCCTGAGTGACACGGGGCACCACGCCGCCCATGTCAGCTCTCGTGGGCCGAGTGGAAGTCCGCGCGAAGTCGCCAGATCGTCCACACGCCGCTGATGGCCAGTGCCAACGCGATCGCGAACAGTCCGACCGGGATGACCCATCCGAGGACTTCAATGACGGGGCGCAGAAGGCCCCCTGCCCCGTTGGTGATACTGGCGAGAAGTCCGTTGACGATCAGCGCCGCAAGCCCGACCACGGCGCCCTGCCACACGCGGGCACTCGCCTTGCGTTCCGTCTTTCGATTCTCACGGCCAAAGGCCACAGCGGCACCTCAGTCCTTGGTTACGCATCTCATGTGTGCTGCGTCTCATCAGGCGCGGCCCATCCAAGAGCGGCTCGCCGTCTTCTGTTCCAACTCCGAACGCCAGCTCGGCCGCCGAATGGCAGGTGAGATCCATCACTTCTTTCCTTCCTCACCCTGCTCCGCATTCTCGCTGTCGTGTTCCTCGTCGAGCTGCCCGCTAATGCCTGTGCGTCGCTCTTCGTTGTGTAGGGCGATGGGGCCCGCCGGCTCGTCAGGACGCTGCGAACCCCCTTGGTTCTGCTGACCTGTGTCCTGCTTGTCGCGTTCGTCAATGCTACCCATCTCGTTCATCCCGCTGCGTCGGCGAAGTGCCGAGCAACCACACTGCGCGCCGAGCCGTCAGCAAGCGGTGACGCGCAGTACACCGAGGTGATCAGCGGATGATGAGAGCTGCGCGCCGGGGCGCAACTACAGCTGCTTCTCGACCTTGTCCGCTGTTGCCTCCTGTCCCGACCTTTGACCCCGGAGCGGGAAAGCTACTCGTCGTTAACGGATACGGACATGACGAGCTATCCCTCACGCAACTCTGACGCGTCCCGCTGAAGTCACCTCAGTTATCTCTGCGTGACTGCTGCGACGATCGCCATGCCTCGTAGACAACCGGCTCGACATCTCGCCAACCTACTCGTCGGGAGATGGAGCTGCTGCTCCATGCAAGCATCAAGTGGACGGCAACCTCGTCCCAATCCAAGTGCGGGAGCGAAGTCCTGGCCGGACGCCCAGATCACGGAGGGTCGCTGGACGCCGCCGGCTGTCACGCCAGTGCGCTAGTGCCGCTGCGTCGCGTGCCACTGCGTAATGACCGCTTTGGGCGTAATGACCGCTTTGGGTCGAAAGCGGACATTAGCAGCCCGGCCGCCGTACGTCCCGGCCGAACGTCCGCTATTGGCCAGGAGCGGATGTCAGAGCCCTCTCAATGTGTTCTTACAACAACCACACGGACAGTTGAGGATCCACGCGCTTCCGCGCTCTTCAGCGGACAACGCACCATTGCACTGTGGGCATACCTGATCGATCGGCAGGCCGCGGCTGTGCTGGCACATGGCGATGTACACGGGCTTCGCGTGTGCTGGCAATGACTTCCCTCGCAGGAACTCCACAGCTTCCAGCTCGATACTGTCCATAAACGAGGTCATTGATCGCCACCAGGATAGTGTCCGCTTCGGGTCGATAGCGGACATTACCAGCGGTCGGCGCGTCCGTCCTGCCCGAATGTCCGCTATCGGCCATAAGCAGACATTCTTAGGACGCCCAACTGGTGCTCTCTGGGAGACTGCCGTCCCAGAAATGACGGGCGATCTTGGCTGCTGCGCGGTTGAAGAAGGCTTCCCTCGATTGCTGTGTCATTTCGATCACTTCCGTGACCTTATCCAACCGCAGTTCACCAACCTCGCTTGGATGGGCTGTGTCGAAAAACCGATAACGGACATCGGTCTCTGTCTCGGAAATCTTGTCGATGCGTATGTTGAAGGCCATCTTCGCCGTGCTCCTCCCCTCCAAAAAATGTCGGCCGGCGTCCGCGAACGGCCAGGAGCGGACATTGTGCTAATCGGCTTTCACACATGGTCGAAAAGCATCAGTCGTCCAAGTGTGATTCTCTTGGTCTGTGATCCGGATGCGGAACCTCCGGGAAGACTCCTCTTCACCGACGTCGTAAAGCATCGCCGAGAGCATCGTTGAATCGCCCGGGCCGATCTTCAACGTAGGCTGCGCCAACGGACCATGCCCACCGGGACCATGACGCCACTCGCCATTGCCGGCGTCATCCAGAATCTCGTAGGACAACCAACTTAGCGGGTACGGCGGGCCTGAATCCCCGGCGATCCATACTCGCATGATGCCTTGGCTACCGTTTTGCACACGAACGCTGACCGGAATGTTCGGGCGACGCTCGTCGCATTCCAGACTTGCGCTTACCTTGACATCGACCAAGTCGGGCGACATGCGGTGCAGCGATGCGCAGCCTGATGCCATCGATAGAAGGATCATCGATACCGTCAGCGAACCTCTGCCGTCAGTCATCACGTCGCTCCCCTGCATATTGTCGGCTCAAGCAGCTCAGCCCCGGGTTGCATAGAGCCGTCTAATGTCCGCTTCGGGTCGAAAGCGGACATTAGCTCTCGCCCGTCCGCCGCGCCACTCCAATGTCCGCTAACGGCCAGGAGCGGACGTTTGGCCTACTTGAACTGATAGACCTGAATTCCCAGCGAGCGGACGGTCCGCGAGTTGAACTGCGCGGGCCTGTACCTAAGGGTGGTCACATGGTCCATGGCGAGCTTAGACAGTCGATCGTCATCAGATTTCAGGACGAGTGGGTCGATAGGTGTGCCGTCGGCGTTGAGTACAAAACCGATGAGAACAGTCCCAGTTACAGGCGACCCTGACTCGTCGTTCGGCGTGGCCGGCTGAGCGCCGGCCAACAGGCTCATCGGCTGATAGCCAGCGGAGCTGAAGATCATCGCGAACGGGTACTTGCAGCCGTAGCGCTCCTGGAGCTCCATGTCCAACCTGGACGTCTCCGGGGTCACGCGATTGAAGACCACGTCGTCTACGGACGGCTGACTCTGCTTCTCGCAAGCGAGGACACAGCCCGGCCACGCAAGCAACATACAAAATGCCCAGCGCTGCCAGCCCCTGATCAGGAACAATGATGCGGCCATGCGTTTCCCCATTGTCTGCACCCCAAGCTCGGGCAGCGTTTGCCCAAGCTACCCTCTGACCGCGCCGAACTACCGGCACGGTTGCTCCAGACGCCCCATGCGGCGACCAGATTCGCCGCAATGCAGATCCAGAAACTACCTTTGATTTCGTGTCAAAGGCCGATGCTGGCGAAATACAGACATCCGGTTGCTAACAAGGATAGGGCAAAGCCGGCCCGGGGCGCGCGTCCGAACGCAATCACTGTGGAGCTTCCTACCGCCACGAAACAAAGCCAAAGCGCCTTGACCGAACCATCAACTGCCCACAGAGCGCGAATCTCAGGCGTCGCCGGAAGGAAATTCAGCACTAGGTCGAACGCAACCAGCGAATGTAGAAAGGTCGCGAATCCCATGAGGATTGCCGCGTATTGGAATGCGCCTAATGGCCGTGATTGCATGAGGTTGGCATTCCAATGGGTCGAGGCGGACATTGGCACCGCGCCGGGACCCGTGCCGGTAAAACGTCTTGCTGTCGGCTGCTAGCGGATGTCGACGACTTTCGGCATCAGTCGCCGAAACGAGCTACTAACGACGTCCTTGCCTGCTCTAGCTGTGCTGCGTAGTCCGACGAGAAAGGCGCAATCAGCTGCCTTTGCAAAGCCGCTTCTAGCGCCCAGAGAGCGTATCGCTCTGATACGTCGATGCTTTCCGCAACCCGGCCTGAGGCAAGCAATTCGGACAGCACCAGGGCTTCGTCGTCTTCTAGAGTTACTTGTGTTGGCATTCCTATCCGGCTGGAGACCGTGATCGAGCCCAACTCAGCGGAGGGACTGAATGTCCGCTCTGGGTCGGAAACGGAAATTGGCGCCAGCCCGGACGCCCGCCCCGGGCCAACGCCCGCTATCGCCCAGCTGCGGACAGAGACAGTCTGCGTGACCGTTACTCGAAGGCGACGCTGTTCAAATAATCCCGATGGAGATGGAACCCCAGCGCCTGGCGCCAGCCGGAACTGCCGTCCAGTTCCGCGCTCACCGAAGGCGCCCGCAGGAAGCCGAACCTCTCGACAACAACGAACGAGAGCCCCGACCTTCCGATTCGATTGAAGAGTTCACGCAGGAAGTCCGCCGACTGTGGAGTCAGTCCGTCCAAGTCCATATGCGCGCCAAAGGACCGAACCGCCCACGCTCTCAGGTCGTTGGCGGTCCGGACCTTCCCGTGATTCAGCACCAGCCTGATCGTGCCCACGCCATGGCGTCCTGTTCCAGCGGTTGCGTTACGAAGGGCTCGCTACCCGAAGGCGCCCGCCCCCGCGGACATTAGCACTGCCGGCAGCCCACGACCGCCCGCTATCGGCCACACGCGGATACAGGCCAACGCCAGAATCAAGCGGAGCCGCGAAGTCGCTTCGGATTGAGTAATCCGTCAGAGCTGTTCACTGAGCAAACTCGACGGAGCAATGCCGAGGAGTCGGATGCCTGGGCAATACCCTGGCGCGCCCTTAACTACCGACCGTGCCGTGCGCGTCTTCCGTCGTCGCGTTGCGTAGTCGCGCGACTTTCCGCGAACTCAGGGAAGGTCTCCGCTATCGACGCCTCATCCGGCAAGATGTAGAACACCCCGCCCCGCTCGAACGTCGGGCGCATGATCTGCTCGTAAAATTCGGGCGAGACGTTGATGCAACCATGCGTGATGCGGTTGTCGTCCGGCGAAGGCGATGCAAGGCGTTCGACGCGTTTTTCGGCCGGCACGCCGGTGGCCGTCGGGTGGATGGAGACCGCGGAATCGTAGTCCACCCAGAGCACGCGCCCAGCGTCGGTTGATGGGCCGAAGCCGCCTACAAAGCGACCAGCAGGCGTCGTGCGATCGCGGCCGGGAATTTCACGAAGCGCGAGACCGGCGATGCCGGGGGCCGTGTGATCGCCGACCGCCGAGCCAAAGAGCCCGGATGCCGCGCCGCGAAGCCGGCCGTCGCCGCCGAACACCAGGACCTGGGCGGCGGCCTTGTCTATGACCGCGAACGGATAGCCTTGGCTGTCATTGGATGCGACAACCCAGCCCGCGAGCTCGATTACCGTGCCGGACACATCCTGGCCTTGCGGAAGCTGGTCGACGGCGGTGAACGATTGGGCAGCGGGATCCTCGGCGCTGGCCGCGCTGAAGCTCGCGAACGCCAGTGCCAGCGCCAGCGCGCCAGAAGCGGCCCGGATGGCAGGGGAAATGCACGTATTGATGGGACGGTTCCTCAGGACAAAGACGATGGCTAAAGAAAAGAGACCGGTGGCCAGCAAAGGCCACCGGGTCTTGGGTTCAACCGTTCGTCACAAACTTCGCAAGAACGACTAACCGCGCGGCTTGCGGACCGGCGCCGCTTCGAGCTGCTGGACGCGGCTTTCCAGTGAATCCAACCGCTGGTTCGCCTGCTGCGCAGACTGATTCGCCGATTCGGCGCTTTGGGCTGCGCCCTGGACCTTCTGGTCGAGAGAGTCGAGGCGCGAGTTGATCGTCGCAAACTCTTCTTTATAGGTGGCGCAGGCGCCAAGGCTCAGGGCGACGATCGCCACGCCGAGCGCACGCGCCATCGCCAGATTTTTCTTGGTCAGAATCATTCCAATCCTCCTTCGTCTGGAACCTCGGTAGTACAGCGGCCTTTTTGCCGGAGCCATGATGACGTTGGAATATGTAGATGGATTGTGAAGACGCGACAGCCCTGGAGAGCTGCGGCTTCAAATTCATCAGCCCCAACGAAAACACACGGCATTTAAGGCTCGGTGCGGTCCGCTTTGGGTCGCGGACGCGCACATTGCCACCGGTTCCGCCCCCCACCTCGCCCCGAATGTCCGCAAACGGAGCGGACATCGCCGGCGAGTCAAGGGAACCGGAAGTCCGTAGCGTACCCACGAAGCAGTCGCCAGGTCGGATCGTCGTCACGTTCCCACGTCAAACGGGCATCGGCGTTTCTGGAAGTTATGGCCCGTTCAAACTGGTCCAGATCGAACGATGCATTGACGTAGACGTAGTAGGTGCGCTTGCCGGCGAACGTTTCCACGACGGCAACCAGTCCATGCACCTCACCGCTGAACGGTTCCAGGAGCGCCGAATCGAGGTCCTCCAGTGAGCGGTTGTAATCCGATTCCGGCAGTCCGTTGCTCTTTACCACGCTCAAGTGATGAGTGATGACGAGAAGAACCGGAAACTGCGGGCGCAGGGATTCGAACTCGCACACCCTGATGTCGGGCCTTCGAAAATAGATGGGATAGCCTTCGTGTGTCGTATTGCTCATCAGCCAACGCCTTGGTGGGCTGCGCATCGATTCCAGGCCTGCATCCATCCGTGTACCTGTTCGGGTGTCGTGACCGGGGCGAGCCTACAAGATCGGCGCACTGCCGGGCGTGCCGATGTCCGTTATCGCCAGGAGCGGACGAATCATCACTCCGCCTCTTCGACCCGCAGGACATACGCCGGCAGGTCGGACTGGCGCTCGATTCGGCCCGTAAGGGTGGCGCGTACTGGCGGCTGCTTGGGGGCCAAGGTCCCGGCCAGCGCGCTCCAGAATTGATCGGTAGCCTTGTTTCCTTCGCCACCGACGATGCGCAGCGAACCATCCGGGCAGACAGGGTCCTCAATGACGCTAAGGTGCCGCAGCATCCGGGCCTCGCCCACCAAGGTGACGCGATGCCCTTCAAACCGCGAAGGGTCTGCACCGATCTCGCAGACAGACGCAAGCTCCGATTCACGCGAGCAGGAAGCGAGCAAGACCAGCGCTGATGCCATCAGTACCCTCATCCGATCTCCCTATTTCAGCGACGTCCGCTATGGGTCGAAAGCGGACATTAGCAGCCCGGTCGCCGAACGTCGCCGCCGAACGTCCGCTATCGACTAGGAGCGGACGTTCGGCCGCTAGCTGTCGAATGGTGGCTTAGCTACCCCATCAGGCTCTCGGAGTCCCGCTCGGATTTCCTCTGCAACTCGCTCGGCCGATTCCGGCCAACCAAGCTCCATGGCCCCGACACATCCCCAGCAATCTCCGCCGCAATCGGCTGAAAGCGGGTCGGCCGGGACGGCAAGCCTGCGGCCGCAGATGTTGCACCGGGAGTTAACCATCGACGCATTCCTCATCAAGAAACACGACAGCGAGGTCACGGGGGCGAATCGGAAACTGGTTCTAACACCGCCGCCCCCCTTATCGAACGTCCGCTATCGGCCAGAAGCGGACGTTCGATGCCTGATTAAGTCGAGCCGCGAAGCGGCACGTCATGGGGGTACCCAATCTCCTCTGCTTGCCCATAGGTCGAGTCAATGTCAGCTTCCGGGTTGAGCGCCAGAATCATTGAGTCAGTGAGGGGCTGGTGCGCGAAAAGCGCCGTCACCATTTCAAGCGCCACCGGAACCTCAAAGTAGTCCTCGGCCCACTCTTTGTAGTGAGCTGGTCCGGATACGAGAAGTGCAAGCATCTCATCGGCTCCGTCGTCCGCAGGTCCGCCGTCTACTTTGGTCCAGGAACTCTCGCCTGCCTTGCACCAGTAGCAGAAGGTTGCGTGCTGCATGGAGAACGCTGGTTCGTTGAGGAAGGACGAGAAGTCAGCCGGAACCTGGCTTTGGATGTTCTGAGAAAGGGTTGGGCCATCCGCAAGCTCATGCGCAAAGCCTTTAACGGCTGCGCCAGCATGATCCAGCAGCAAGAACCAGTCATCGCCAGATCCGTTGCGCATCGATGCCATTTCCTCGCCGGGTCCCCACGCGCGATTGAAGCTGTAGTAGCGGTATTCCCACTCCGGGCAGAGGATTGCGTCAAGCATCGCGAGCGATTGCGCAACGCGGCGCAGGTCTGGTATCGACGGCAGGTCAACTAGCGCTTTCATAGTGGCCTAACAGGAAGGAGCGGATAGCCCAAGCCTCACACCAAGCTGGGTACCGGCGGAGGATGTCCGCTTCGGGTCGAAAGCGGAAATTAGCAGCTCGGCTGCCGGGCGTCCTGTCCGAACGTCCGCTCTCGGCCAGTAGCGGTCATTCCCGCATCGGAACTAGCAGAGTCCCGAGCTGAAGGTGGCGGCAATCTGCCGCAGATATTCCCCAGAAGTATTTGGACCCAGGTAGGCAGCAAAGCCAGCAGCCTTCGCTACGAAGAACGAAGCCGCGACCAAACCAGCTAATGCTGCGCGCTTGGTCGCACTGCCCCGACCTGGTGTGATCAAACTCAACACCGCAAGCGTGAGAACACCATAGCCAACGTAGGCGTGCCATACGTAGCCGCCACAAGAACCAAATCCAAGCCATGCTCCGGCACAGGCAGCGCCGACAAAGGCCAGGCCGCGAAGAATGGCCGGTTGGACCGCAAGGCTCTTCTTTGACATAGCTCGAACGTGATTCCCCGGCTCAGCTCAGCGTACTCGATGCCCCGGACAACCGTCCGCTTTGGGTCGAAAGCGGACATTAGCAGCCCGGCTACCGGGCGTCCCGGCCGAACGTCCGCTATCGGCCAAGAGCGGACATTCCAGCGGGGTCAGCCACTGGCGCGAATCGCGAGGATAAACAGCCCCAGCACAAGACCAACCGGAACGAAAACGTAGAAGACCAACTTCCAAAGGATCGACCTTCTGATTGGACGTGCCCGTTCCCGCTCCATGCGAAGGTCTGTGCGCTCGCGCCACTGACTCAGTAGCGGAGAGTGAAAAACACTGAGAATGAAGAACCACCCGGAGAGTCCGATCCAGACATTCATCGTCCTCCAGTAGCCTTCTGGATCACTTATGAGGGTGAGCCAGGCACCGGGACGACCGTAGCGCCCAGGATGATAGGTCTCACCGGAACTTAGGCACATGCCCCACCAGGCAGCCAATGCCAAACCGGCGACAAACCAGAATCGATCGATCCGTCCACGCAATGCCACAACCTGCATCATTCCCCCCGCAGCGCGCGTCCCAATTTTCGAATGTCCGCTTTGGGTCGGAAGCGGACATTGCCTCCGGACACCGCGCTCCCGCTAGCAAGCTCGGGAGGCGAAGCCCTATCGCCCGCGTCGCACGCCCGGCGGCGGCGCCGGTGCGGGCGGTGTGGGTGTCTGCCGGCCGTCGCTTTCGCGCATCAGCTTTTCAAACTCGGCGCAGGCCTGACGCTGTGCTTCGCAGATGAGCGCACTCGCCCAGAACGACTGCTTGCCGTCGCTCACCACGCGGCGCCTGACCATCGCCGGGGCCCACGGCCAGCCTGCATCGTCAAAGACCTCGTACGCCTCCATACGAAGGTGGTCGTTGAGCCTGAAGTAGCGGATGTGGTCGCGCTCGGGCTCGGGTTGGCCTTCGCGTGCGAGCCGGGCCAGGTTCTCGGCCACCGTCGGGAAGTCCAGCGGCAGCGGGTCTTCGATCCACACCGGCAACGTGCCGTCGGCCGCGGGCGTCTGCAGCGGCGAGAACTGCATGCGATCGTAATGCGCCAGCGCCTGTTCGATGCTGTAGGCGCCCGGCTGCGCACCGTCCGCCTTGGCCAGGGGCGACGGAGGCAGCCCGTCGGGCGAGAACTCCACCGGCACGCGAACGCGCCGATGCTCCTCGCCTTCCTCGAACACCCAGCCGCGCGCGGCGCTAACCGCCGCCTCGTCGAGTTGCGCATGGCCAGAGGAGGATTCCACCTGCACGTAGGTCACCACGCCGCAGGGGTCGAGCGAGAGCACCAGCACGGTCGTGCCCGACAGCGTCTTGGACGCTTCGTCCGGGTATTGCGGCGGCTTCATCGGAGTGGCCGGCGCACACTTGCCCGGCGAAGGCGCGGCGTTGTCCGGTTGCGATGGCGCCTGCGCACTTACTACCGACACGCACAACGAAAGTCCGAGCGCGCACAGGCGCTTGTCGAATTTCATCCTTGTCCCCTGAGTCGTGATGCGTACGCGGCGGTCCCCACCGCCGGGCTCCAGCCTATTCGGGCGCGGTTGCGGTCGCAAGGCGGAGGGGGCTTCCACCGTGAGAGCCGCCGCGCCAGGGTCGCGCGCCTCCGCCGAGGGTGCCTCAATCGGCCGTCCGAGGGGCATCGCCTGCCCGGCAAACGTGAGCGTCGAGCGATCCACCGCCACCGACGGCACGGAAAACCTCATCGTCGACGGAATATCCGTCACGCGTGGCGAAAAAAGCGCCAACGTCGGCACTTCAAACGCCAGCGCCGGCACTTGAAGTGCCATCGTCGACGCAAAAAGCGCCGACGTTGACGCTTTTTTCGCCACCGTCCATCGCGAAAAGTGCCGTGCGTGGCGCTTTCTTCGCCATCGACGACACTTCAAGTGCCGCGACCGGCGCAAAAAGTGTCGGCGTCGGCGCTTTTTTCACCACGGGGAAATCCGAAAAGCGTCGCGCGTGACGCTTATTTCGCCGGCGCCGGCACTTGAAGCGCCGCTGGCGGCACAAAAAGTGCCGGTGCCGGCGCTTTTTGTGCCATCGCTGGCGCGCGCGGCTGGTTCGCATACGTGCGCCTCTAAGGCGCAGCCCGAGGCCTTCAACGGGCAGTCGCGCCCGGACGATTTCGAGATTTCAGATCGAACATGAATGCCCCGGAACGCCCGGTGCGCGGCGCGCGCAACGTGCACCGCCACATGAACGCAATCGCGATTCCGCCGTCAGATCACGAATAAGTAACACTCGATAGCGCAGTCTCCACCGGCACTACGACGCAATGTCGTAACGGCCGCTCAGCCGCGCAGCACGATCCCCTCCCCATCCGCACTGAGTCCTATCGCCCCTGCCGTCGGCAGGAGCCTGGCTTCGGCCATCCTCGATTCCGTGCATTTCGGATCGCATCAAAGGCAATCATTCTTTATGAACACCACCACCAACACCAATTCCAAGAACCTCGTCGACACGGCTGCGGCAAACGGTTCGTTCAAGACCTTCGGCAAGGCCATCGAACGCGCAGGCATGAGCGACATCCTGCGCGGCGTGGGCCCGTTCACCATCTTCGCGCCCACGGATGCGGCGTTCGAGAAGCTTCCGGCCGGACAGCTCGACAACCTGTTCAAGCCCGAGAACAAGGAAGAACTCGTTTCCCTGCTGAACTACCACGTCGTCAGCGGTCGCAAGACCGTGGCCGACATCGGCAAGTGGGAAGCGGCCAAGACGGTCAACGGACAATCCGCCCCGATCACGCTGGCCAACGAAAAGGTCAGCATTGACGGCGCGCAGGTGACCTCGGCCGACATCAGCTCCAGCAACGGTGTCATCCACGGCATCGACAAGGTCAACATTCCGACCAAGCAGTAACGTCATCGGATTGACCCACGGAACGGCGGGGCTTGCCTCGCCGTTCCTTGTTTGTCGGCACTCGCCGGAACGACTCGCCGCAGGGCAAACCGGTGGAAGCGCCCCTTCGCAGACGGGAACCCGATGAGTGCAGTGATGGCCCAACCCCCTACCCTCGTGCGTCCGCCGTATTCCGCGTTGACGCGCGTCATTGGACAGCAGGCTCGCGACTTGCATCCAAAAGCCAGCTGGGACGACGTGTCGTGCGAGCTGGAAACCCTGTGGGCGTCGTACGTCACCGGGCTGCCCTGGCCGGAAGTGGCGGAGCGGATTCTGGCGGCGTGGCAAGACGCCGATCCGCGCCTGGCGAAGGATTGACTGCTACTCAGCGGCCCGAGCGGCCGGAGGCGTTCGCACAAGGGCACGAAGCGGCGGACGAATAGGCGGCGCATTCGGGCAAGCTCACCGGCCGCAGCCGCGCCGCATCACCATCCCTACGCCCCCGGATGTGCCTCGCGGACCCGGCTACGGTGGCCTCGCCACTCGGCGTTGAAGATTTAGGACTCTTCCCATGGTGAGCACTTTTCTCGCCACCTAGCATCGCCGGCCGGCTCGATCCACGTCGGCGGTAACCGGATGACGTTGGAGCAGGCCGTAAGCCCTCCACTTCCGTCCATCCCCATGTCCCTCCGTACTTCTGATTTCCGCTCCACGAAGACCCGTGGATGCAGCGCGCTCGCGCTGTACGCCGTGATGCTCACCGGGCCGGTGCTTGCGGCCGATAACGCGCCGCCGCCGTCCTTGTCGACGGATGCACCGACCTCGCCCGTCGAGGCGCCGGCCGCCAGCACGCCGACGGCGAGCATCAGCGCCGACCGACTCTCCATCGACGCCAGAACATCGCTTCCCGATAGCCCCATGGGAAAAGGCGACGAAGTCCTGCGCCTGGTCCAACGCTCCACCACCGGCAAGGTCGCGGCGGCCTACACGGCCGTCAATGTGCTGACTGGTCTGCTTGGTGGCGGCGTGAAGGTCGGCAGCTTCCACAAGGATCAGCTCAAAGGCACGAAGATCGATTCGATCCCGAATCCGGCGCTGGCTGCACTCCCCGGCGCGTTCCACAACCGCCTGGATGCCTACTTCGAACAGCATCGCGACGCACTCCCGGCCGAGCACCGTGCGATGCAGATCGACGCGGGCGATTGGCTGCTGGTGTACCAGAAGCTTTCCGATGCCGACACGCAATACGAGCTTCGCTTCCAAGCGCATGTCGGTGTGCCGCCGAAGAAGCTCGGCTTCATGAAGTTCGAGCGCAGCAACATCTCGATGAGCTGCCAGCCCGAGCCGAAAGTGGCATCGCTTGAGCAGTGGCAGGCGGAGGACTACGCCCTCGTCAAATCGACGGCAAACGCCTACGTGGAAGAGTGCGCCGAGCACTTCGCGCAAGCCCTGCCCGGTTGGTTTCCGGATTCGGCGACGTCGCCGTCCGCGTCTGAGAACGGGAAGTCCTGATGTCGGCCGCCAGGGTATGCGAAGCGCACCCGGGCTTCTTCGTCGGTCCGACGCGCGCAGGGTGAAATCGCGCGCATTGGATTCGATGCGGCCGGCGGGACGCGCTTCGCATATCGAATGCAGGGCGACTGCGACAAAGGCTGACGCCGAACTTTGAACTGACGCACATGCGTCGTTGAATCGCGCGCGTTGCATCGGCACGCTGGGGTTGCACCGGCGAACTCCGGTGCCGGGATTGGCATCCCGAAACTTGAGGCGCACGAAGGCCCATCGTCCGATGCTGGCGCTTTTGGTCTGTCATCGTGATGATGGGCCTTGTGCGAGCGCAACTCGTCTATGACGGGCGGCGCGGTGGAGCCGAAAGGCTCGCCGGACCTTAAGCCGGTATGCCAACTCCGCGTCGTCCGTCACCCCGATTGGCATCGGCGTGACGGATTCCAAGCCCACTTAAGGAATCCTCAAATGCGCAAGCGCCCCGCAGGTCGCACCCGCACGCCCGCAACGCTTCTGATCGCGACGTTGCCCTTCGTCACTCCCAAGCCCCACGGCAAGCCGCATTGCTGGACGGTGCCGCCGGTCGGCGGCCCGATCGAGGGCTACATCGAAGCCGAAGCCATCGGCAAGCAATACGCCCTGCAATTCGTCCGCTGGCTCCACGCGAACCCCACCCTGGTCGGCATGGGCGTACTGGGCTGGATCGCCTCCGACATCGACTACAACGCCATCGACCGCAACGGCTACTGGGTCGGCTTCTTCTCCTGCATCGAGAGACTGCTTGTCGATGCGGGCTACCGCACCTGACATACGCCCTGCCTCATGCGCACCCGCCCCCGGGTGCGCTCCGCTTACCCGGGCTACCTCGGCTGGATAGTGGGCCTATCCATGCCTTGCAATGAATGCTTGAAGGTCCTTCTCTGAGCGCCAAGTTGCGTATGCGATAAATAGCTGAAGACCTAGCCCAGCAAGCATCATGCACGCAAGAACGAGCAGGGCAACGACATGCGATGACGTAAGCAACCCCGAGATAATCGCGAGCACAAATGCGACTTGAGCGATTAGCGCGGTAAGAACGCTGTTCTCGTTGTTGTCTTTGCTAGCCATATGAGCGATAGGCGCGGTGGCCGCGCCATAAGCCCAAAGAAGATACGGAAGGCCCGCGTCTTCACCGATGCGGGATGCAAAGAAGATGTACATCCCGGCGCACCATGCCGTCATTACCGCGAATGTGTAAAGCATGTTCAATGCGCCGAACGCTAGAGCTCCTGCACCCCACCCCTTCTTCGTGAATCCGATAATTGGAGCTACGAGCAACAGGCTCGGCATCAAAGCAATGCTGATAATGAAGGAGCCGCCAAAGGCAAAGACCAATCCCCAACCAATGGCCCCCCATGAGCCAATGATCGCAAGCCAGATTCCAGCCACGACACCACCAAGCATGTTTAGCACCATCAGTGCGACGGCACCTACTTCTAGTAGTCTTTTCATTCCTTCCCCCGAAGGATCGCGACGTTGCCGCCAACTCACTCTATGGGAGTGAGCAAGGCGTCACAAGACGTATCCAGACTCTTGCGGGCGTAAAGCCCTCCCTTGGAAGCCAATGCGGCAGGGGAATCACCGACGCGGCTCACCCGGGCTCGGCCAGCCAGCGTAGCCCGGGAAGACCGTAGGCCGCACCCGGCATGCACGCTACCGATCACGACAAGCCCCGGGGCGCTCCGCTTACCCGGGCTACGCTGGCTACAGATTCGCCAAAGAAATCGGGTAGCCCTGAGCCGCCATCTCCTTCGCTAGAAGCGGCCCTGCATCCTTTTGCAGGTTGTCCTTGAAGGGGATATAGAGCAAGCCTTGAATATCTGACGGACGCTCCATGTTGTCCTGCTGCTTCATGAGAATAGCGACGTTCTTGCGGCCGAGCAGCGTGAGCATCATGCCAAGTTCCATCACAACATTCTGACGAGCACGAAAGGCCTTCTCGTCATCATGTCCGGCGCGATAGCCCTCGTCATCAGGCGTAGCAAGCACCACGGCGAACCTCACTTCCGCAGTGTACTTTTCCAGCTTCTCGATGATGGTTTGACCCTCCGACGGAAGCTGATCCAGGATCAGCGGCTCCAGCCTCCAACGACGCAGCATTGCCTCAAGCTCCGTTCGAGCCGTTGCATCGTGCCCGTAGACGACAAACACCTTACTTAGGAGTGGCTTGGCAGCAACGCCATATTTCGGTGCGGGCGCGGCTGCGGCCGGCACTGCTTGCAAGCCGAGGCATGCCTTCACCGCATCTTGGTTCTTGCCCTGAACATTGAAAGTTCCGGTGTGGTAGCTATTAACGATTGCACCATTCTGCAGACGGAGCTGCGTGCCGGTGCCATTTGCAAGCGCCGCCTCATTTGCAATCTGGAAGTTACCTGCATGAAGGCAAGCCTTGATCTCATCGAGCGTCATCGACAGTTCTCCTAGTTTCCCCAGATCGCCTTCTTGGCAGCCTCGCTCAAGACATCTACGACGATCTCACGCACACCGAACGCAACCGAACTTCCGACCTTCGCCATCACCTTCTTGAAGCGGAGCGATGCGACTTGAGTCTTGGGGCCGTCCTTGGTCAACTCCGCGAGATCGGCCCGAAACTGCTCCAGCCAGCGTAGCCCGGGTAAGGCCGCAGGCCGCACCCGGGATGCACGCTGCCGATCACGACAAGCCCCGGGGGCGCTCCACTTACTTGGGCCACGCTGGCTACCTCGCTGGCTGCGCCTGAGACGTTTCAGTAGTCGCGTCCTCTAGAGGAACTCGACCCGCAGCTCTTAAGGTCTCAAGCACGGTCTCCCGATCATCGTATAGGTCCTCCAGAATTCGCTGCGCGTATTTCTGGGCAACCGCAACGTCTTCGAGGTTAATCTCAACCCAGTCTTCATGCAGGACATCGTTTCCGAGAGCCCGAATGTCCTCGTGAGCACGACGCTGCCGAGCCGCCGTGATAGCGCCATCTTTTGCCGCCATATCGATCTGTTGCGCGAGCGAAGTGCCACGCGCCACCTTGCACCCGTTCGCGCGAAGCGTCTTGTCGAGCACTGAACGAAATAGCCCCGCCGCTGCCCTAAAGCACTGGGCATCCATGCATCGCTCGGCCTCGCGAAACTCACGGGCTATTCCGTCCGGAACGGCTTTGGGTAAGGCGAGACTCTCCGCGCACTCTGGATAGAAGGACTCTAGCTTCGCGTAAGCCGGATAGTCATTGTTGTAGCTTGAAGTCACTCCGATTCCACCACGTCCACAACCGGCGCAGCGAAACAGCCTGTAGTCGTAAACTCGGTCGCGGCTGGAGCCATGACCCTCAACGACTTGGCGCACACTTCCATAGGGTTTGCTCTGGACGAGCCACTCGAACGAGCTGAAAGCTCCGTTGCACCCCGGGCACCGTGCAGTAATAGTGCCGAGTTCATTGATGCGCGCCATATAGCGACCTCCTCCTTTCCACCTCAAGAATACTCGCCGGCCAGCCCAGCGTAGCCTGGGTAAGACCGCTGGCCGCACTCGGGATGCATGCCTCCGATCAACGCAGCTCGGGGTGCCTCCGCTTATCCGGGCTACGCTGGCTGATCGGGCTACGTTGGCCTTGCAGCCAGCGTAGCCCGGGTAAGGCCGCAGGCCGCACCCGGGATGCACGCTTCCGATCACCGCAGACCCCGGGTGCGCTTCGCTTACCCGGGCTACGACGGTTCGACGATCATGGTCGCCTACACTCAGCCGTCGAACCCGATTGACAGCTAATAGAAGCCGGCAAAGTAGGACCGATCACCTTGGTCACGCTCGATACGCATGTTGGCGCCGTCTTCGTCCATGGTGACAACGCGGCATGAATCCCCCTTGGCGAGGCTCGAAGACGTGTAGGCAAATGCAACGCTCCAACCGGTCTGCCCGCCTCTTCGTCCCACCCTGGCACCTATTGCCTTCGGCTGCAGCGTGTTGTGGCGCTGCTGCAGCACTTGGCTCCGGGTACCGCTGGGCTCGAATGGCTCAAGATAAAGTGGCGTTTTCGTGATCTGCTCGGGCGGAAGGGCGGTGTACCCGCTCTCGGCGACGAACTGCTCGGCCAGCGCGACAGCGGCCCTCTGGGTCAGTGCTTCCATGGTCTCTAACCCTTTCTCGATGTAAGCGCAGGACCGCGTTGGTCGGCGCCCCTACGCCGCCATATCAAGCACGATGCGCCCTTCGATCTCGCCCTTGCGCATGCGGTCGAAGATGCCGTTGATGTTCTCGAGCTTGTCGGCGGCCACGGTTGCGGCGACCTTGCCTTGCGCGGCGAACTCCAGCGATTCCTGCAAGTCGAGCCGGGTGCCGACGATCGAGCCGCGCACGGTGATGCCGTTGAGCACCATGCCGAAGATGTCCAGCGGGAAGCTTCCCGGCGGCAGGCCCACCAGCGACATCGTGCCGCGACGCCGCAACATCCCCAGCGCCTGTTCGAACGCCTTGGGCGACACCGCGGTGACGAGCGCGCCATGCGCGCCGCCGATCTCGCGCTTGAGGTAGGCAGCGGGATCGGTGGTGAGTGCGTTGACCGTGACCGTGGCGCCCAGGCGCCGCGCCAGTTCCAGCTTGTCGTCGTCCACGTCCACCGCGGCCACGTTGAGGCCCATCGCCTTCGCGTACTGCACCGCCATGTGGCCCAGGCCGCCGATGCCGGAGATCACCACCCAGTCGCCGGGGCGGGTGTCGGTCATCTTCAGGCCTTTGTAGACCGTGACGCCGGCGCACAGGACCGGCGCGATCTCGACGAAGCCGATGCCCTTGGGCAGGTGCCCGACGTAGCCGGCATCGGCCAGCACGTATTGGGCGAAACCGCCGTTGATCGAATAGCCTGTGTTGCGTTGCTGTTCGCACAACGTTTCCCAGCCGCCCAGGCAGTGTTCGCAGAAACCGCAGGCCGAATACAGCCACGGGACGCCGACGCGATCGCCCTCCTTGACGTGGCTGACGTTGGCGCCCACCGCCACGACGTGGCCCACGCCCTCGTGGCCGGGAATGAACGGCGGCGACGGCTTCACCGGCCAATCGCCCTCGGCCGCGTGCAGATCGGTGTGACACACGCCGCAGGCTTCGACTTTCACCAGCACGTCTCCGGCGCCGGGTCGCGGCACGGGGACTTCCTCGATCACCAGGGGCTGGCCGAATGCGCGCACCACCGCCGCTTTCATGCTCCGGTCCATCGCTCGATCCTCGGGGGAAAGGTCGGGCTCCAACTTTACGCCGATCGTGTGGGCCGTACGTCGGGCGGCCTGCCGCATCAGGCGGGTTAGCCCGCGTAGCCTGGGTAGGGCCGCAGGCCGCGCTCGATATGCACGTTTCCAATCTCCGCAGAGCCTCGAGGCGCTTCGCTTACCCGGACTACGCGGGTTCGGTAATCGTGAATCACTGCAGGCGATCCGCATGGGTTGGCCGATGCGCGGAGATGTCCCGCGTGCGTGCGCCGGAGGTCGCCTGGCTGACAGGCGATGGGGTCCCGGCCTTCGCCGGGATGACGGGATTACGCGTGGCCGGTCACGTCTTTGGGCCATCGCTGCGCGCGAGCAACGGCCAGATGGATTCCAGCTTTCGCTGGAATGACGAGGTATGGCGATGGTGAGACGCGGCGAGGACAAGCTTCGGCGAAGTGAAGCGGGATGATGCGGGCGACGCGGCCGCCTGATCGGAAGTGGCGGAGAGAGTGGGATTCGAACCCACGGAAGGTTTGACCCTTCGGCGGTTTTCAAGACCGCTGCCTTAAACCACTCGGCCATCTCTCCGTTTTGATGCGCTTTGCGGCACGCGCTTTGCCGTCGTCATCGCGTGGCGGGGCTCGGTTACGCGTGGCGTTTCCGAGGATCCGGGGCGCCAAAACGCTGCGGCCCGCGCGATGCGGGCCGCATTCTCTCATGCTTCGGTGACGATCCGGGGCGCCGGCGCGGCGACGGCGGGCGGCGAAAGCTTCGCGGCGTCCTCCGGGCAGGGCTTGCCCTTGATCTCGCTGCATTGCAGGCGGGCGGATTCGACCAGGCCCGGGGCTTTCTCGGCGATGAAGTCGATGAAGACGCGCACCGCCGGCAGCAGGCCGCGGCGCGAGGCGAACACGGCGTGGAAGATGCCCTGCGGCAGGCGCCAGTCGGGCAGCACGACTTCCAGTTCGCCGCGGCGCACGGCTTCGGCGCAGATGGTTTCCGGCAGCAGCGTGATGCCCACGCCCTGCTGGGCCAGCTGCATCAGCATGGGGAAATCGAAGCCCATCACGCGCGGCTTGAGTTCTACGCGGCGCACGTCGCCGTCGGGTCCGTGCAGTTCCCAGCGCTGGCGTGCGTCGTCCTCGCTCATGCTGAGGGTGACGTGGTCGCCCAGTTCGTCCGGATTCTTCGGGCGGCCCATGCGCTTGAGGTAGTCGGGGCTGGCGACCAGCAGTTCGGCGATCTGGCCGAAGCTGCGCATCACCAGGCTGCCGTCGTCGTCGAGCTTGGAACGCACGCGCAGGGCGACGTCGATGCCTTCGTTGATGATGTCCACGCGGCGGTTGCTGACCAGCAGCTGCACGCGCACCTGCGGGAAGCGGGCGAGGAATTCCGGCAGCAGCTTGGGCATCTGCTGCTGCGCCATCCCCACCGGGACGCTGACGCGGATCACGCCGCGCGGTTCGGCGCTGAGGCGATCGACGACCTCGTGCGCGGCCTGGGCCTCGGCGAGCATCGACTGGGCGTGGCGGTAGACGCTGTTGCCGACGTCCGTCACGGCGAACCGGCGGGTGGAGCGCTGAAGCAGGCGCACGCCCAGGTCGGTCTCCAGCTGGCTGATGCGGCGGCTCAGACGGGACTTGGGGATCCCCAGGGCGCGTTCGGCCGCGGCGAAGCCGCCGTGCTCGACCACCATGGCGAAGTAGTACAGGTCGTTCAGGTCCTGCATGGCGATAATTCCAATTCCGGAACGGTTAGTGACATTTGACCAGATTTATTCCACTACGGCAACGACCTAGATTGGCCTCCGACCCGGCATCCCGCCGATCGTTCCATCCGAGGCCCATCATGAAGCTCCTGCATCTCGATTCCAGTGCCCTTGGCACTAATTCGGTCACCCGTGAACTGACCGCGGCCGTCGTGGCCCGCTGGCAGGATGCCGTCGCCGACCTCTCCGTCGACTACCGCGACCTGGACGCCGACCCGCTGCCGCACCTCACCGGCCGCTCCCTCGCCAAGGCCGACCCGGCCCAGGCCGAAGCCGATGAGGCGACGATGCAGCAGTTCCTTGCTGCCGATGTAGTGGTGATTGGCGCGCCGTTTTACAACTTCAGCATTCCGTCCACGCTCAAGGCGTGGATCGACCGCGTGGCCGTGGCCGGCCGCACCTTCCGCTACACGGCCGAAGGCAAGCCTGAAGGCCTGGCCGGCGGCAAGCGCATGGTGATCGTCAGCGGCCGCGGTGGCTTGTACGGCGATGCGAGCCCGGCGGACTTCCAGGAGGCCTACCTGCGCCAGGTGTTCGGTTTCCTGGGCGTGACCGACGTGGAGATCATCCGCGCCGAGGGCGTGGCCTATTCCGACCAGCACCGCGCCGATGCGCTGGCCGCTGCGCACGCGTCCATCCGTTCCCCTCTGGCAGAAGCAGCCTGAGGGAGCGTGACGCCGGCCCACCCCTCCCCGCTTGAGCCGGTAAACGCGACGGGCCCGCATTGCGGGCCCGTTTTTTATTGCGCGTTCGATGAGGGCGGTGTTCTTAGCCCCTGCCCCATCGGGAGAGGGGTTGGGGTGAGGGGGAACGGAGTGTGTTCGGGAAACCACGAGCGCGGCACGGCACTGATGGTTCACCCAAGCGTCTTCGTTACCCCTCATCCGCCCTTCGGGCACCTCCTCCCGAGGGGAGAAGGGAAAAGCGGGATCAGGCGATCCGCTCGGCGCCACCCATGTACGAACGCAGCACCTCCGGCACGGTGATCGAGCCATCCGCGTTCTGGTAGTTCTCCATCACCGCGATCAGCGCGCGCCCCACCGCCGTGCCCGAGCCATTGAGCGTGTGCACCAACTCCGGCTTGCCGGTGGTCGGGTTGCGCCAGCGGGCCTGCATGCGGCGGGCCTGGAAGCTCTCGCAGTTGGAGCACGACGAGATCTCGCGATAGGTGTCCTGCGAGGGCAGCCAGACTTCCAGATCGAAGGTCTTGGTCGCGGCGAAACCCATGTCGCCCGTGCACAGCAGCACGCGGCGGTACGGCAGGCCGAGCTTCTCCAGCACGACTTCGGCGCAGCGCGTCATGCGCTCGTGCTCGGCGTAGCTCTCTTCGGGCCTGGCGATCGTCACCAGTTCGACCTTCTCGAACTGGTGCTGGCGGATCATGCCGCGCGTGTCCTTGCCGTGGCTGCCGGCTTCGGCGCGGAAGCACATGGAATGCGCGGTCATGCGCAGCGGCATCGCGTCGGCTTCTACGATCTCGTCGCGCACGATGTTGGTCAGCGGGACTTCGGAGGTCGGGATGAGGTAACGCTTGTGCGCGGTCTCGCCGTCGCCGACGGCCGTGGCGAACAGGTCGTCCTCGAACTTCGGCAGCTGGCCGGTGCCGCGCATGGAGTCGGCGTTGACCAGCAGCGGGACGCTGGTTTCCTGGTAGCCGTGCTCGTTCGTGTGCAGGTCGAGCATGAACTGCGCGAGCGCGCGGTGCAGGCGCGCGAGCTGGCCGCGCAGCACGGTGAAGCGCGCGCCGCTGAGCTTGGCGGCGGTGTCGCCGTCGAGCCAGCCGTTGCGCGCGCCGAGTTCGACGTGGTCCTTGACCGGGAACTCGAACGTGCGCGGCGTGCCCCAGCGGTGCTGTTCGACGTTGTCGTTCTCGTCATTGCCCTGCGGCACGGATTCGTGCGGCAGGTTGGGCATGGTCAGCGCGATGGCTTCGATCTCGCCGCGGATCGTCTCCAGGCGTACTTCGCTGGCCTTGAGTTCGTCGCCGAAGCCGGCGACTTCGGCCATCAGCGCGCTCACGTCCTCGCCCTTGGCCTTGGCCTGGCCGATCGCCTTGGAGCGCGTGTTGCGCAGGTTCTGCAACTCCTGCGTGCGCACCTGGATCTGCTTGCGCTCGGACTCCAGCGATTCCAGCGCGGCGGCGTCGAGTTCGTAACCCCGCGTCTGGCGCAGGCGCGCGGCGAGTTCGGCGGGGTTCTGGCGCAGCAGGGTCGGATCGAGCATGGGGGCGTGGCGCGTAACGAGTGATCGAAGTCGCGATTATCGCGTGTAACTGCACCTCAGAGCGACCGATTGCCGAAACGTTCACGTCGTTCCGGGCGCGTGTCGTCAGAATCCGGAGAGCCTTCCGACCGGATCCCGCATGTCCGCACCCGCCCCCGCACCGCACCGTCCCGCGTTTGCCCTGTCCGATTGGCTGCCTTCGGGACGCTCGTTGCTGTGGGTGCTGCTCGCCTTCGTGGTCGGGTTGGTGCTGTTCGCGCTGGTGCTGTCGATCGGGCGCCGCGACCGCGACACCTTGTTCCGCGCCGGCCCGGCACCGACGGCCGACTCGCCGCGTTACGCCCCCCTGCCCGCGCCGCTGCCGGCGCAGCGCGACAACGCCAGCGGCATGGGCGCGGCCCCGCCCGCGCCAACGCCGGGCGAAGGCGAAGAACGCCCGCGCCTGGTCGAAACCCGCCCGGAGACACCGCCGCCAACCTTGCCGCGCCCGGTCGAAGCGCCTGCGCCGACCGGCGTGCCGACGCGCCCCGAACCCATCACAGGCCAGACCCCGGCCCCGCGCTACCCGAACCAGGCGCTGCGGCGCGGCGAAAGCGGCACGGTGATGGTGCGCGCGCAGATCGGCCCGGATGGCGTGCCGCGTGATGTCGAAGTGGCCAACACCAGCGGCTCGCGGCACCTGGACCGCGCGGCCGTGGATGCGGTGAAGCGCTGGCGCTTCCGCCCGGCGATGCAGGGCGGCCAGCCGACCGCGGGCACGGTGATGGTGCCGATCAGTTTCCAGGCGCAACGCTGACGGGGCCGGGTCAGCCCCGGCACTCACCCTTCGCGGGCGCGGCGTTCGCGCATGAGCCCATAGGCCATGCAGCAGCCGAAGATCAGGCCCAGCGGCGCGCGCGAGTATTCGAACCGCCACATCAGCGAATCGAAGTTGTTGGCGATCAGCACGATGCCGACGCAACCGGCCATGCCCCAGAAGCTGGCCGTGGAGACGATGCCGGTGCGCCAGGCCAGCCAGAGTTCGCGCATGAGCAGCGCGAACACGGCGAACAGCAGCGCGCCGCCGATCAGGCCCATGCCGACGAGCGCATCCAGATAGGCGTTGTGCAGGTGGACGAAGCGTTCGCCGGTGGGCAGCTGGGCGCGCTCGATCAGCACCGGCACGGTGTCCAGGCCCCAGCCCAGCCACGGGCGTTCCAGGAAGCGCTCCATGCCCATCCGGTACAGCAGGACGCGGATGCCGACCGCCTTGTTGCCGGGGATCGTGGTGTCCAGTCCGTCGATGTCCGGCGGCAAGGCCGTGGGCGAGGCGGGCTGCGCCTTCGCAGGCGCGGCGTTTGGCGCAGGAAGACGGGCAGCCGTTCCGCCCGGTGCGACATCAGGGGGTGATGCCGGCGGCGACGCGACTTCGCCCTTCCCCTCCAGCATCGACTCGACCCAGCTCGGCAGCATCTGGTGGGCGCCGTCGAAACGCATCGCGAAGATCCGGTGCGCGGCAACCAGCAGCAGCACCGAGGCGACCGCGGCAAGCAGCAGCGGCTGCCACGGCAGCGGGCGCCGGCGCGGCCCGCGCGTGAGCGAGTAGCCCACGATGGCCAGCGGCACGGCGATCAGGAACGACAGCCAGGCCCCGCGCGACTGCGAGAACAGCAGCACGCAGAAGCTGCCGACGTAGGCCAGGAACGCCACCAGCAGCATCCACGACCGCCGCGATCCGCGCGGCAGGTCGCGCCAGATGCCGATCAGCAGGCACAGCGTGAGCCAGCCGCCCACCGCCGCGATCATGCCGCTGAGGTTCTGCGAAATGCCGAAGCGCGGCCGCACTTCGCCCGACCAGATGGCGGGCATCTCGTTCCAGGGCATGTGGTAAAGCACCGCCCCGAGCAGGCCCAGGATCAGCACCGTGAGCATCGTGGGAATCGCCCGCGGATACACCGACAGCCACCAGCCGATCACGCAGCACTGCGCACCCACGCGCAGCATCTTGCCGACCTGGGACAGCTGGTTCTTCCACAGGATGTCCGGGGACGACCACGCGATGTACCCCGCGTGCAGGATCATGAAAACCGCCAGCACCCCGAGCATCCGTACCGCCGGATGCGCCGCCAGTTCGCGCCACGGCCGCGCGCCGGCCAGCACCATGGCGCACAGCGCCACGAAGGTGCCGTACTCCGGGTGACTGGTGAGGTCGTTGATGGCGAAGAACGCCTGGAACGCGATGCCCGCCAGGGCCACCCACGTCAGCAGCGGCGAGATGCCGAGCGCGCGCGGGGACTCCTGGAATGGAACTCGACCACCGCGTTCATCGCGCGCGTCGGGATCGGGGACGGGTTGGGGCACGTAGGTCGGGAACAGGGGGAAGATTGGCAGCGGTGAGTCTAAGTCACGCGCCGGGGGCCAACCAGATACCGCTATCACGGGCCAGCGTGTCGAATCCCGGGAACGAGGTCGCGACGTTGGCGACGTCGCCGATCCGCACCTCGCCCGCCGCCCGTTGCGCGGCCACGGCGAAGCTCATGGCGATGCGATGATCGCCGTGGCTGTCGACCTCGCCCGCCCGCAAGGGGCCCGGCACGATGGTCGCCCCGTCCGGGTGCTCCTCCACGTCCAGCCCCAGCGCGCGCAGGCCCTGCGCCATGGTGGCGATGCGGTCGGACTCCTTGACCCTCAGTTCGGCGGCGTCGCGGATGGTGGTCGCGCCTTCGGCGCAGGCCGCCGCGACGAACAGCGCGGGGAACTCGTCGATCATGTCCGGCGCCAGTTCGCCATCCACTTCGATGCCGTGCAGCGGGGCGTAACGGACGACCAGGTCCGCCACCGGCTCGCCGCCCTGCTCGGTCGCGTTTTCCTCGCGGATGTCGGCGCCCATGCGGCGCAGCGCGGTGAGCAGGCCCGTGCGGCGGGGGTTCATGCCCACCGCCTGCAGGCGCAGTTCCGAGCCCGGGACGATGCTGGCCGCCACGAGGAAGAACGCCGCCGACGAAAAATCGGCCGGCACGTTGACGTCGGTGGCACGCAGCACGCCGCAACCGGAAAGCCGGGCGAAGCCGGGCGAGAACGTGATCGGCCAGCCGAACGCCGCCAGCATCCGCTCGGTGTAGTCGCGGGTGGGATGCGGCTCGTGGACGATGGTGTCGCCGTTGGCGTACAGGCCGGCGAGCAGCAGCGCGGACTTCACCTGCGCGCTCGCCACGGGCAGCGTGTAGTCGATGCCCTGCAACGCCTGGCCGCCGTGGATGCGCAGCGGCGGCAACCCGCCCTCCTCCGCGTCGATGCGCGCGCCCATCCGCGCCAGCGGATCGATCACCCGCCGCATCGGCCGCTTCGACAGCGATGCGTCACCCACCAGCACGCTGTCGAACGCCTGCCCCGCCAGCACGCCGGCCAGCAGGCGCATGCCGGTGCCGGCATTGCCGCAGTCCAGCGGCGCGGCGCTGGCGCGCAGGCCGCGCAGGCCGACGCCGTGGACGATGCGTTCGCTCGCGCTGGGCGTTTCGATGCGCACGCCGAGTTGTTCGAACACCCGCGCCGTGGCGCGCGTGTCCTCGCCTTCCAGGAAACCGCTGACGCGCGTGACGCCTTCGGCCAGCGCGCCGAGCATGATCGCGCGGTGCGACACGGACTTGTCGCCCGGCACGCGCACGGTCCCGCGCAGCGGCTGCCCGGGGCGTGCAATCCAGTGCTGGGTCGAGCCGCTCACGCGCGCACCTCGTCGATGGCGGCGAGCAGCCGTCGGTTTTCGTCGGCATCGCCGACGGTGACGCGCAGGCATTCGGGCAGGCCGTACCCGCCCATCGGACGCAGCACGACGCCGTGGGCGGTGAGGTCGGCCTCGATCCGCACCGTCTCCGGCCCGAAGCGCACCAGCACGAAATTCGTCTGCGAGGGATACGTGCGCAGGCCGCGTTGCCCGAACGCTTCGGCCAGCGCGGCGCGTTGTGCGGCATTGCGCTCGCGCGCCGACAGCAGGTGTGCCTGGTCGCCCAGCGCCGCTTCGCAGGCGGCCAGCGCGGGGCCGTTGACGTTGAAGCTCTCGCGCAGACGCTCCATTACCGCGACGAGTCCCGGCGCGCCGATGAGGTAACCCACGCGCAAGCCCGCCAGCCCGTACGCCTTGCTGAAGGTGCGCGTCAGCGCGAGGTTGGAATGCGCAGCCAGCAGCGGCAGTGCGGTGGCGACATCGGCCTCCGCGTCGGCCATCTCCGCGTACGCCTCGTCCATCACCACGATCACGTGCGCGGGCACCTTCGCCATGAACGCCGCGAAGGCTTCGCGGCCGAACCAGGTGCCGGTCGGGTTGTTCGGATTGGCGAGGTAGACCAGCTTGGTGCGCGGCGTGATCGCGGCGGCGATCGCGTCCAGGTCGTGCCCCAGCGGCATCGCCGGATGGTCTTCCGGCAGCGCTTCGACGACCACGCGCTGCGCGCCGGCCGCCTGCGTGGCGAGTGCGAATACGGCGAAACCGTAACGCGAGAACACCACTTCATCGCCCGGTCCGGTGAACACCTGCGCCAGCTGCATCAGCAGTTCGTGCGAACCGTTGCCGAGCAGGATCTGCGCGACGTCCACGCCGTGTGTCTTCGCCAGCGCGCGCTTGAGGTCCGCGCCCAGCGGATCGGGATAACGGTGCAGCGAGCCCAACTGGTAAACGATCGCCGCGCGTGCGGCCGGCGACGGGCCGTAGGGGTTCTCGTTGGAACCCAGCTCGACGAGGTTTTCCTCGCCGGCCGCTCCCGGCATCCTGCCTCCCGCGGCACTTGCACGTCCCTGTGCGGCGAACCTGCGCCGCAACGCGACCAGGTCGTGCCCCGGATCGTAGGCCTTCAAACCCTGCACGCCGCGCGAGGCGCGCGCGGCGAACCAGGCTTCGTCGCGGACCGGTTGCCCCGCGTCGTCGTCGCGCACGGCATTCATGCGATGGCCACCGGGTAGGAACCCAGCACCTTCACTTCCTGAGCGTAATCGGCCAGTCCGTCGAGCGCGCGGCGCATGGCGTCTTCGTGCACGTGGCCGCTGATGTCGATGAAGAAACCGTACTGCCACAACCCGGTGTGGCCGGGACGGGATTCGATTCGGTTCATGCTCAGGCCGTGCTTCGCGAACGGCTCCAGGACGTGGTACAGCGCGCCGGGCTGGTCCTTGATGAACACCAGCAGCGAGGTGCGGTCGTTGCCCGACGGCGGGAACAACTCGCGGCCGATGACGAGGAAGCGCGTCGTGTTGTCCGGACGATCCTCGATGGGCCCGGCGATCGACTTCAGCCCGTACACGCTGGCCGCGCTGATGCCGGCGATGGCCGCCGCGTCGTCGGCACTGCGCGCGCGGCGGGCGGCTTCGGCGTTGCTGGCGACGGCGATCTTCTCCGCCTTGGGCAGGTACTGGCGCAGCCACGCCTTGCACTGCGCGAACGACTGCGGGTGCGAGTACACGCGCTCGATGTCTTCCAGGCGACCGGCGCGCGACAGCAGGTGCTGGTGCACGCGCAGCTCGACTTCGCCGCAGATCTTCAGCTGGGAGGTCAGGAACATGTCCAGCGTGGACTGGATCGTGCCCTGCGTGGAGTTCTCCACCGGCACGACGCCGAAGTCGGCGTGACCGGCCTCCACTTCCTGGAACACCTCTTCGATGCTCGACAGCGGCAGGCCGTGGATCGAATGGCCGAAATGCTTGTAGACCGCCTGCTGCGAGTGCGTGCCTTCCGGGCCCAGGTAACCGATCTTCAGCGGCTCCTGCTGCGCAAGGCAGGCGGACATGATCTCGCGGAACAGGCGCACCAGCACTTCGTCGTTGAGCGGACCGTCGTTGCGGTCGACCACGCGGCGCAACACCTGCGCCTCGCGTTCGGGGCGGTAATAGTCGACGGCGGCGGCGAGCTTGCCCTTGGCCTTGCCGACCTGGTTGGCGAACTGCGCGCGCTCGCCGATCAGTTCCTGGATGTGCCGGTCGATGCCGTCGATGCGCTCGCGCAGCATCGCCAGGTCGAGGGGTGCGACATCGGGTTTGGACGCCGGGGCGGCGGCCTTCTTCGACGCGGGCTTACGCGCGACCGCGGGGGCAGTCTTCTTCGGGGTCTGGTCGTTCTTCTTGCTCATGGGGCCTACCTGTCCTGTTTCGCAGCCCGGATAAGGCCGAAGGCCGAATCCGGGGATCGCGCGCATCGGCGCGCCCGTCCCGGGTGCGCTGCGCTTACCCGGGCTACGTGTGGATCATCCGTATCGCGTCTGGAAGTCGCGCATGAAGTCGGCCAGCGCCTGCACGCCGGCCTCCGGCATCGCGTTGTAGATCGAGGCGCGCATGCCGCCGAGCACGCGATGCCCCTTCAGTGCGATCAGGCCCGCGGTCGCCGCCTCCTCGAGGAACGTCGCGTCCAGCGCCGGATCGTGCAGGAAGAACGGCACGTTCATGCGCGAGCGCGCGGCGGGCGCGACCTCGTTCCGATAGAACCCGCCGGAGCCGTCGATCGCGTCGTACAGCAGCGCCGACTTGCGCGCGTTGCGGCGCGCGAACTCGGCCACGCCGCCTTCGGCCAGCATCCACTTGAACACCAGGCCGGCGAGGTACCAGTTCCAGGTCGGCGGCGTGTTGAGCATCGAGTCGTTCGCCGCGTGCGACTTGTAGTTGAAGATGTCGGCGCGCGGCTGGCCGGCACGCTCGAGCAGGTCGCGGCGCACGATCACCACCGTCACGCCGACCGGGCCCAGGTTCTTCTGCGCACCGGCGTAGATCACGCCGAAACGCGAGACGTCCACGGGTTCGGCGGCGATCGAGGAGCTGAAGTCGGCGAACAGCGGCGCATCGCCGACGTCGGGAATGTCGCGGAACTCCACGCCGTGGATGGTCTCGTTAGCGGTGTAATGCACGTACGCCGCGCCGGGCGTGAGGCGCCAGTCGTGGCGCGGCGGGATGTCGCGGAAACCGCCGGCCTCGCCGTCGGCCGCGACGCGTGCATCGACATACGGCCGCGCCTGCTTGATCGCCGTCTTGCCCCAATGGCCGGTGACGACGTAATCGACCGCCTCGCCCGGCTCGGCGAAGTTGAGCGGCAGCAGCGCCTGCTGCGTGGTCGCGCCCCCGGCCAGGAAGAGCACGGCGTAGTCGTCGGGAATCGACATCAGCGTGCGCAGGTCGGCCTCGGCTTCGCGGGCGACTTGCATGAACTCCGGCCCACGGTGGCTGATCTCGACGATCGACGCGCCCACGCCGTTCCATTCGAGCATCTCCGCCTGCGCCTGGCGCAGCACCGGCTCGGGCAGGGTCGCGGGGCCGGCACTGAAGTTGTAGGCGCGTGACATGAAAGCTCCGGTCAGCAAGGCGAAGAAGGGGTGAGCGGCCAAGTATGCCGCACTGCAGCAGCCTGCGGATTCATGGTTTCCACGGCAACTTTTTGCACATTCGGCCCCTCTATAGTGCAAGCGTCGGCGCCCACCGCCCGACCGCCCTCCCCCAAGGGTCTCCAACGCGAAAACCGGAACGACCATGTCACTGCGCGATGCCCTGAAGATTCCCGCCGCCGAAATCACGGACGAATCGGTCTACCGCGAACGCCGCCGACTGCTCGCGGCCTTCGCCACCGTGCCCGCGCTCGGCCTGTCGGGCTGCGTGGACGCCGAACCGCCGCCTCCGCCGAAGGTCGCGATCACGCCCGCGCAGGCGCGCTCGGGCTTCCGCACCGACGAGACGCTCACGCGCCTGGAGGACATCACCACCTACAACAACTTCTACGAGTTCGGCACCGGCAAGGCCGATCCGTCCAAGGCGCCGCGCACGCTGCGCACGACGCCGTGGACGGTCGCCGTCGGCGGTCATTGCGCCAAACCCGGCAAGGTTTCGATGGAGGACCTGCTCAAGGGTTTCACGCCGGAGGAACGCGTCTACCGCCTGCGCTGCGTGGAAGGCTGGTCGATGGTGATCCCGTGGCTGGGCGTGCCGCTGGGCAGCGTACTCAAGCGCTTCGAACCGACTTCGCAGGCCAAGTACGTCGCCTTCACCACGCTGGCCGACCCGCGCCAGATGCCGGGCGTCGCCTGGCCTTCGCTGGACTGGCCGTACAAGGAAGGCCTGCGTATCGACGAGGCCATGCATCCGCTGACGCTGCTGGCGACGGGCCTGTACGGCAAGCCGCTGCCGCAGCAGAACGGCGCGCCGCTGCGTCTGGTGGTGCCTTGGAAATACGGCTTCAAATCCATCAAGTCGATCGTCGCCATCGATTTCGTCGAGAAGATGCCCGAGACCGCCTGGCACGAGGCGCAGCCCAGCGAGTACGGGTTCTTCTCCAACGTCAATCCGAACGTCGACCACCCGCGCTGGAGCCAGAAGACCGAACGCCGCATCGCCGGCACGGCGAGCAAGCTGTTCGCCGAGCGCATTCCCACGCGCATGTTCAACGGGTACGCAGACCAGGTCGCAGGCCTCTACAGCGGACTCGACCTGAAGAAGTGGTTCTGAGCTTGCGTCGCCGTCACGCCCTTCATTTCGTCATCCCCGCGCAGGCGGGGATCCAACTCCAAGCCCGATCACGCTATCCGCACAGCGTGATGCGTCGGATAGTTGGATTCCCGCCTTCGCGGGAATGACGGCTCACCCAAACGTCATCACCATCGCCATCGAAGAATGCCGCTCCCATCCCGCGCTCTTACTGTCGCCAAAACCCTGGTCCACGCGCTGGCACTGACGCCGGCGGCGATCCTGGCGTGGCAGATCCGCGAGGAATTCCTGACCGGCAGCGGCGGACTGGGCGCCGATCCGGTGGCGGAGATCGAACACCGCCTGGGCCTGTGGGCGCTGCGGTTCCTGATGCTCACCCTGGCGATCACCCCGCTGCGGCAGATCACGGGCCAGCCGGTGCTGCTGCGCTTCCGCCGCATGCTGGGGCTGTACGCCTTCGCCTATGCGACGCTGCATTTCGGCGCGTACCTGGTGCTGGACCTGCGCGGCTACTGGACGCAGATCTTCGAGGAGATCGTGAAGCGCCCCTACATCACCGTCGGCTTCACGGCGTGGCTGATGCTCCTGCCGCTGGCGTTGACCTCCACGCAGGCGGCGATCCGCCGGCTCGGCCGCAATTGGGCCAAGCTGCACCGACTGGTCTATGCCATCGCCGTGCTGGCGGTGCTGCACTTCTGGTGGCTGGTGAAATCCGACGTGCGCGAACCGGCGCTGTACGCCGGCATCCTCGCGCTGTTGCTGGGCTGGCGCGTATGGAACAGGGTTCGTAGAAGCCGGATTCAGCGCGCGCCGTAAAGCAGCAGCAGGCTGAGCGCGGCCGACAGCAGGATCGCCGCCAGCAGCAACCACGGAATGCGGCGCGCGGAGGACTTCACCGTCTGCGGCGCGCGCGTGGGCTCGACCTCCGCCTCGCGCGGCTTCGGGGCCGGCGCGGCGGCATCGGGTGCGACGGTGCGCTGCATCGGCGCTTCGACCACGAACCGGTGCTGGCTGCCGAACACGATCTGGTCGCCGGGCTGCAGCAATGCGTGCCGCACCGGCCTGCCGTTGACCAGGCTGCCTTCGACCGAGCCCATGTCGCGCAGGATCACGCCATCGGCGTGGGCCTCCAGGCGTGCATGGCGTTCAGCGAAGCTGGGATCGTTGACGCGGATGTCGCTCTCGCCGGCGCGTCCGACCAGGCGCGGCGTTTCCAGGGTGAAGCTGCGTCCGTGGTGCGGGCCGCCCACACCGCGCAGGAGCATGCGCGTGTCGGTGCCGCCGCTGAAACCGTAGTCGGCCGGAGCCGGCAGCGGATCGCCCGCAAGCAGCAGCAGTTCCATGCCGTCGACGAAGATCGCATCGCCCACGCGCAGCATCGCCATGCGTCGCACGGGACGGCCGTTGACGTGCAGGCCCGGCGCGCCATCGCGCACCTGCAACCACACGCCGCGACGATCCACGCACACCTGCGCGACGGCATCGTCGACCGGAACTTCCGCGAGCGCACCCTGCCGGTCGTAGCCAATGGCATGCACACCCGGGCTGAGAGCCAGGTCGGCATGTTCACGGTTCTGGAAGCGCAGGCGGAGGGCAGTCACGTCCGCGCAATCTAGCATGCGAATCCACACTTGGATGGAGGGGTGGCCGCGCGCACAATACCGGCCACTTCGGGAGAGCCTACATGTCGAACATCGATATCCGCCACGCGCACTCGCTGTCGCCCGACCAGGCGCGCCAGGCCGTGCAGGAAGTGGCCGCAAAGCTGGCCGACCGCTTCGGCATGACCTACGACTGGAGCGGCGACACGCTCAACTTCAATCGCAGCGGCGTGGACGGCCACATCGCCGTGGCGCCGCAGGAACTGCACGTCACCGCCAAGCTGGGTTTCCTGCTCAGCACGATGAAAGGGCCGATCGAGGCGGAGATCCGCCGCGTGCTCGACGAACGCTTCACCTGAGGCTTACCTCATCGCCCCGTCGAACGGATCGGGGTCGTAGTCGAACAGGCGGCGCGAGATCTCGCGTTCGTCCTGCTCGATCTCTTCGATGAAGCGCCGCGCGTCGCCGAGGCGATCGAACGCGGCATAGCCGCGCTCCAGGAACCCCTGCAGTTCCGACAATCCCGCCGCACGCGCCGGCGCGCGCGACAGGCGCAGCAACATCGCCACGCCCGGCAGCCCCAGCGCATGACTCAGGCCCAGGCCGACGCGGGCGATCAGGTCGATCTGGTAGGCGCGCAGGCGCGGCAGGCCGGCGGCACGGTAGGCGCGTGCGTACACCCCCGCATCCAGGCGCCGGCGCGGGCCGCCCATGGCCTGCAGCACCTGCGCCATGCGCAGGTCCAGCGCGTGCGTGAGCAGGCCCAGTTCGATCGCGTCGGCCACCGTGTCCAGCAGGTTGGCCGGCAGCAGCCGCTGCATCATCGGCAGGACGCGGGCGATGTCGGCGTCGCGCTGGGCGAAGTCGTGTTCGTTGTAGACGTCGGTCAGGAAGAACTGCGCGGCCGGGCGACGCCGGGGATCGCGCAGGAAGCGGTCGAAGCTGACCTCCAGCCGGCGGGTCTGCCAGCGGCGCAGTTCGGGCAGCCAGGGCAGCTCGTTGCGCGGTTCCAGGGCCGGGTCGTGCAGGGCCTGGTGCTCGCGCAGCAACCGGTCCAAGCGCTCCCGCAGCGGGCGGTCCTGCGGTCGACGGCGGGCTTGGCTCGGGCGCGGCGGCATCGCGGCCGATGATCGGCGGCCGGCGACGGCCCCGCAAGCGCCCTGCGACACGGCCCTCGCGCCGGACGGCTACACTCGGGCGAATTCCGTCGAACGTGCCCGCATGCTGTCACTTCATTCCGCCCGGCAACGGGCGCGCGCCCCCTCGGAGCGCCCGGCCCGCATCGGGCTGGCGATCGCCGGCGGTGGGCCCATCGGCGGCATGTACGAGCTCGGGGCGTTGCGCGCGCTGGACGAGGCCCTGGACGGCCTGGACCTCACGCGCCTGGACAGCTACGTGGGCGTGAGCAGCGGCGCCTTCCTCGCCGCGGGCCTGGCCAACCGCATCGGCACCGACGAGATGTGCCGGATCTTCATCACCGGCGACAGCACCGACGTGCAGTTCCGGCCCGAGACCTTCCTGCGTCCGGCGATCTTCGAATACCTGCGCCGCGCCGCCAGCCTGCCGCGCCTGGCGACGCAGTGGTGGCAGGAGCTGCTGTTCTCGCGCAACGAGTCGCGCTGGTCGGACCTGCTCATGCATTTCGGCGCGCTGGTGCCGACGGGCCTGTTCGACAACGCGCAGGTCGAGCGCTTCCTGCAGGACGTGTTCTCGCGCCGCGGCCGCAGCAACGACTTCCGCGAACTGGGCGTGGACCTGTGCGTGGTCGCGGTGGACCTGGACAGTGGCGAGGCGGTGAAGTTCGGCACGAAAGGCCTGGACGACGTGCCGATCTCGGTCGCCGTGCAGGCCAGCGCCGCCCTGCCCGGCCTGTACCCGCCGGTGCAGATCGGCGGCCGGCATTTCGTCGATGGCGCACTGCGCCGGACGATGCACGCCTCGGTGCTGCTGGATCGCGGCGTGGACCTGATGATCGGGCTCAACCCGCTGGTGCCTTTCACGCAGGACGGCACGGGCCTGCCGGTGAGCCACGAGCGCAGCCTCGCCGCCGGCGGCCTGCCGGCGGTGCTGTCGCAGACGTTCCGCACGCTGCTGCAGTCGCGCATGCAGGTGGGCCTGGCGCGTTACGCGCAGCAGTACCCCGACATCGACCAGCTGATCTTCGAGCCCAATGCCGAAGACGCGGAGCTGTTCTTCACCAACGCCTTCAGTTTCTCGGCGCGGCGGCGCATCTGCGAGATCGCCTACCGCAACACCATGGCCGACCTGCGCCGCCGCGCGGCGGAGCTCACGCCCGTGCTGGCGGCCAATGGGATCGCCCTGCGCATGGACGTGGTGAACGACGAAACACGCTCGGTGCTCGACGGCCTGGCACGACCGCCGCTGGACAACGACGCCACCGCGCGCCTGCGCCGCGCACTCGACGATGTCGACCATCTGGTCGAGGAACGTCGGCCCAAGCCCCGCGCGAAGCCGCGCCGCACGCGACCGCGGGCCCACGTGCCGCCGCGCCACGCCCCGTAACGTCGCCTGCACGCCGTCGATGCTGCGATGCGTTCCCACGCATCGCGACAGGACATCGGGCGGCATGAGCGCGACCCTCGACTGCATCGTCGTCGGCGGAGGCCCGGGCGGGCTGACCGCCGCGACCTATCTGGCGCGCTACCGGCGCAGCGTGCGCGTGTTCGACACCGGCTGCACGCGCGCGGCCTGGATTCCCAAGAGCCGCAACTGCCCGGGTTTCCCGCATGGCGTCGGCGGACCGGAACTGCTGGAGCGCATGCGCGAACAGGCGCGCACGTTCGGCGTGGAGACGGTCGAGTCCGAGATCACCGCGTTGCATCGCGATGCGGAAGGCTTCCTCGTCCGCCACGACGATCGCGAGCTGCGCGCGCGCTACGTCATCCTCGCCACCGGCTGCGAGGACGTGGCGCCGGACTTCGACGGCCTCGAAGCGGCGGTGGACTGCGGCGCGGTGCGCATGTGCCCGATCTGCGACGCCTTCGAAGCCATCGACGCCTCCATCGCCGTGCACGGTCCGGCCGACACGGCGGCCGCGCACGCGCGCTTCCTGCGCACGTATTCGTCGAAGGTCACGCTGGTGCCTTCGACGCCGGACATCGCCGACGAGGTGCGCGCGGAACTGGCGCGCGACGGCATCGAGCTCACCACTGTCCCCGCCACGCTCTCGTTCGACGGCAAGCGTTGTGCGTTCGAACTGGACGGGCGTGCGCGCGCGTTCGACGTGCTCTATCCGATGATGGGCATCATCTCGCGCTCGTCGCTGGCCGTCGGCGCGGGCGCGGACTGCGACGACGAGGGTGCGCTGATCGTCGATCGTCACCAGATGACGTCGGTGAACGGGCTCTACGCCATCGGCGACGTGGTGAGTGCGTTGAACCAGATTTCGGTGGCGACGGGGCATGCGGCGATCGCGGCGACGCATGTGCACAATCGGTTGGGGGCGAACTTCGCCTGAGGTCCTGAGCCCCTCTCCCGCTTGCGGGAGAGGGGCTGGGGTGAGGGCAAGCGAGCGGACTCGGACCCGGCGAAGAGCACTCCCTCATCCGCCCTGCGGGCCCCTTCTCCCGCAAGCGGGAGAAGGGAGCGGCTCCTCTAAACGTCCAGAATCCCACGCTTCAACGCGATCGTCACCGCATGCGTGCGGTCGTTCGCGTCGAGCTTGGCGAGGATCGACTTCATGTGGGTTTTCACCGTTTCCTCGGAGATGCCCATCTGCGCCGCGATCACCTTGTTGGAGCGCCCGCCGGCCACCTGCCCCAGCACTTCGACCTCGCGCGAACTCAACGCATCGTCAGCGACGTGGGTGGCGATCTCGTTGGCGATCTCCGGCGGAATGCTGCGCCGGCCCGCGTGGACCTGGCGGATCGTGTCGAGCAGGTCCTTGCGCAGCATGCTCTTGAGCAGATAGCCCATCGCGCCGGCCTTGAGCGCGCGCAGCGCCTGCACGTCGCCGCGGTAGGTGGTGAGCACGATGATGCGCGCCTGCGGGAACTCGCCGGTGATCGCGCGGATCGCTTCGACACCGCCGACGCCCGGCATCTGCAGGTCCATCAGCGTGATGTCGGGCTGCCATTGGCGGAACTGCGCGATGGCCTGCTCGCCGTCGGTCGCCTCGGCGATCAACTGCATGTCGCTTTGGCGCGCGACGACGGAGGCCACGCCTTCGCGCAACAACGGGTGGTCGTCGACGAGCATGATGCGAATGCGCGAATCAGGGGTCATGACGCGGCTCTCTCGACGCCGGGACGGACGCCGGTTCGCGGTGCGCGACGGGCATCCGCGTGGGGCGCGGGCGCATAGGCTAACCCGGCCCGCGCCGTGGACTCGATGCCCGGGCCCGAACCGGCCCGCTCCGGCAAGACATCCCCTCTCCCCTTGCGGGAGAGGGACAGGCCGCCGAAGGCGGCCAGGGAGAGGGGTGGGACGCACAAGCACGCGCTACGTGCGCGCCCTCTTCCGGCGCTTCGCGCCCCCTTCTCCCCCGAGGGGAGAAGGGAAAGGCAAACATCGCACTCCGTTTGCGGCGACGCCCTGCCCCCCGCGACCCTCGCCTGCGCGGGTCGCGGGCGCGCACGGCGGCGCCATCCCCCGAAGGAGGGAGCCGCGATCCACCACGCTGCGGTTATCCACGGTCCGACGGCGGGGTTAGCGTGTCCGGCGTGCAACGTCTCTACTCCATGTTTCCCCAGGGATGGCCGGGCGTGGGCCTGTTGCTGCTTCGCGCCGCGGTCGCCACCGGGCTGCCGGCGCAGGGACTGGTCGCCTCCACGGCGTCCGAATCACCGCTGGCGCAGATCGCCGCGTGGACGATCGGTGCGATGCTGCTGCTAGGCGTGCTGACGCCGTGGGCCTGCGTGTCCTACATCGCCATGGTCATCCTCGCGCTGTCCCATGCCAACACCGGGACGGCCGCGCCCGTGGTCCTCAGCGGGCTCTGCGCGGCCGCACTGGCACTGCTGGGACCGGGCGCGTACTCGATCGATGCCTGGATGTTCGGACGGCGCGAACTCCGGCTTCCGGGCGAACGCGACTGACCGCACGCGGCGGCGGCACACCTTCGCCCGCGCGCCGCCGCGCCACACCCCCCGATGGAGGGATCGCCTTCACGCTCCATCCGGGGTTCCGTGGCGAAGATACCGGTAACACCATGGACGGGACACGACGCTCAGTCCCGCGCCATGCCCTCCGTGGCGCGGGGCACCCGACCCCACCGGAGTGCGCCATGGAACACCTTGCCAACGATCGTGCCGTGTCCTGCGAGACCGGACGCGGTGCCCTTGAATTCACCAGCGCCTTCCTCTCCCCGGCGCAACCCGCCGCGCAGCCACCGTTGCGGCCGCCGTTGCGCACCGGATCGGGCACGGGGCTGAGCGACAAGGCGCTGGAACGCACGATCGCCTACATCCACGCCAACCTGTTCGACAACCTCTCGCTCGGCGACCTGGCACGCATCGCCTGCGTGAGCCGGTTTCATTTCGCCCGCATGTTCCGCCTGCGCACCGGCTTCAGCCCGATGAAATACGTGCAGAGCCAGCGCATCGAACGGGCCAAGCACCTGCTGCGCCACGACGACGCGAACATCTCCACGATCGCCGCCGCACTGGGCTTCTTCGACCAGAGCCATTTCAGCCGTGTGTTCCGCAAGGTCACCGGCGTATCGCCCGGCCGCTACGCGCAGCGCGACACGCGTGCGCGCCAGGCGACGGGCTGAACCCGAGCACGAGGCGGGACCGGCAGCCTCCCCTCCCCCGGCGGATCCAAGCCGCTGTCGGTCCCGCCGTCTTGCGTGCGTTCGTGGCGATTCGACGAACGTCCAAGGCGAGTCCGCACAATCCTGCAAGAGCAACACGCACCGCTTTGCGACGCTGCGACCACGATGCGCCCGGCGTGTCGTCGCGATGTCGTCCTTCCATCCGTCATCCAGGAGAACGTCATGCCGTCCTCACCGATCGATCCGTCGATCGATGCGCCGATCGAGACTGCGATCGGAAAGCCGATCGACGAGGCGCGAAGAAGGTTGCTGATCGCCGGCACCGTGATGGCCGCCGGCGCCACGCTTTCGCTGTCGGCGTGCAGTTCGTCGGAAGCACCCACCGCCACCGCGCCGCAAGCCTCCACGCCTTCCCCCACCCCCGGAGTGATTCAATCCATGAGCACCTTCACCACCAAAGACGGCGTCGAGATCTACTACAAGGACTGGGGCACCGGCCCGGTCGTCGTCTTCAGCCACGGCTGGCCGCTCGATGCCGACAGCTGGGAATCGCAGATGTTCCACCTGGCCAGCAACGGTTTCCGCTGCATCGCCCACGACCGCCGCGGCCACGGCCGTTCGAGCCAGCCGTGGGACGGCAATGACATGGATCATTACGCCGACGACCTCGCGCAGCTGCTCGACAAGCTCGACGTGAAGGACGCCACGCTGATCGGCTTCTCCACCGGCGGTGGTGAAGTCGCGCGTTACATCGGCCGCCACGGCACCGCGCGGGTGAAGAAGGCGGCGCTCGTGTCCGCCGTGCCGCCGCTGATGGTGAAGACCGATGCGAACCCGGGCGGCCTGCCGATCTCGGTGTTCGACGACATCCGCAAGGCCTTCCTCGCCAACCGCTCGCAATTGTTCCTCGACATTCCGTCGGGACCGTTCTTCGGCTACAACCGGCCGGGCGCGAAGCCATCGGAGGGCGTAATCCAGGCGTGGTGGATGCAGGGCATGCTCGGCGGCCACAAGAACACCTACGACAGCATCAAGGCGTTCTCCGAAACCGACTTCACCGAAGACCTGAAGAAGTTCAACGTGCCCACGCTGATCATCCACGGCGACGACGACCAGATCGTGCCGATCGACGCCGCGGGACGCGCTTCGGCCAAGCTGATCAAGGACAGCAAGCTGATCGTCTACGAGAAGGCCCCGCACGGCATCACCGACACGCACAAGGACCGTCTCAACGAGGATCTGCTGGCGTTCGTGAAGTCCTGACGTCCCGGGCTTCGTAATCGCAGTGCCTGGCGCCGCGCGGAAACGCGCGGCGCTTTGCGTTCCGGCCATGCCGTCGCGTGCGGCGCCGCGCTGTCCCCCAGTGGCCACCGGCGGCGTTGGACCCCAGGCAGGGGATCGCCGGCGACGTCGGCGATGCACCAACGCAGCGCCCTTGCACACCACGATCCGGCCAGCGAAGGCCGGACGCGACCGCAAGGGACCTGCGCCATGGAGGCACTCACCGCGAGGGAGCGCGAAGTCCTGCGGCTGACCGCGCACCATCTGCGCGTTCGCGACATCGCCGGGGTGATGAAGATCAGTCCGTTCACCGTGCGCAAGCATCGGATGAACCTGTGCGCCAAGCTCGGCCTGACCGGCACCGCGCAACTCGCGGCCTATGCGCTGCGACAGACGGCCGGCGTCCTGCCGGCATGGAACTTTCCGGATGCCCGTGCCGGCGCTGACCCTGCGTGAGCGCGAAGTCGCCGACGCGGTGGCGCGCGGGCTCACCAGCAAGCAGATCGCACGCGCGTTCGACGTGAGTCCTCGCACGGTGGAAAAGCATCGCGAGAACGCGATGCGCAAGCTGGGGGCGATCAGTCTTTCGCAGCTGATACAGGCGGTGTGGGAGATGGGGTAATGCGAGCGATGGCGAAGCGTCCCCCCTCTCCCCTTGCGGGAGAGGGAGGCTCGCAAAGCGAGCCAGGGAGAGGGGTGGGGCCGCTGTAGAGAAGCACGCACTTCGCGCGTCCCCTCTTCCGCCCTTCGGGCACCTCCTCCCGCAAGGGGAGAAGGAAAAGCAAATACACCCCTACGTAATCGGAGTAATTGCCCCCACCCGCGAACTCCAAACAATGGGATGCGATGCACCCGCATCACCCCACGCAAGAACAAGGAGATTCGCCATGGACAATTGGAATGCACAATTCACGCAGATGGTGCGCGGCACCTACCCCGCCTATTGGGGCAACTGGAGCCTGAGCCCCGACATCACGCCCGGTGCGGTCGGCATCCTCGATCCGGTCAGCGGCTCGTTCCGGCTCGTCAGCCAGCAGCTCAACGGCCTGACTTCCGCCAGCACCATCAAGACCCCGGTGAGTTCGGACTGGAACATGATGACCAGCTCCGTGTCGCGCAAGGAAACCAAGGTCTCCCTCGACGGTTCCGCCGTCGATCCCGAAACGGGCACCAAGATCACCGTCGGCACGCAGGTCGACTGGACCATGAGCAAGAGCGGCGACATGGTCTCGCAGTGCGCGCTGGACTCCACCACGCTGATCAACAACATCGACACCGTCCTCAACGCGCAGTACGCCTGGCTCAACACGCAGGCGCAGCAGTGCGGCATGGCGAGCAACCGCGGCATCTCGCAGGGGTTCGGCGTGATCACCAACGTGGTCTACGCGCGCAGCGGCCTCAACGTGGCCTCGCAGGCCGACGACAACACCTTCTCGCTGGTGGGCAGCGTGTCGGGCGTGAACGAGTTGCTCGGCCAGGCCAAGGGCCAGGGCTCCTACGTCAGCGCCAATTCGACCAAGAGCACCGACAAGCACTTGTGGCCGGCCGATCCGGGCAAGGTCGCCGCGGGCACGGCGCCGATCGCCTTCAGCTTCGCGTCCTTCGACGGCAATCTGCTGCTGCCGCGCTGGATCACCAACATCGGCTCCTACCAGCTCGTGCTGCGCAACAACCACGGCGGCACGTACGTGGTGAAGGCCACCCTCGCCTACGACTGCTCCACCGGTCACCAGACGCAGAACACCAGCGTCTCCGGCGGCCTCACCGCCACCTTCGGTGCGATCCCGCTGGATGCGACCAACATCGACCTCAACCTCGAGTTCGTCTGCATCGGCTCGAACGAGAAGAAGAGCTTCCACTGGCCGAACCCGCGCGGCGAATGGATCACGGGCATCCGCCACGTCGACCTGTACGGCGTGTGGCCAGGCCAGACCCGCGCCGTCGATGCCGAAGCCGGCATCAACCTCAACTGACATCCCCAACGCGATCGCGCCATTGCGATCGCGTCATCGCAAAGGAGTGTGCAATGAACACGACCCACACGCGTGCGGCGCTCGCCGTGCTGCCGTTGTTGCTGGCTGCCATGACCGTCCAGGCCAAGGTGCCCGAATGCGGGCGACTGCCCACCTTCGTGCGCGAAGCCGAGCGCAACCTCGCCTACTGCATCACCACCGATGCGGGCGCCGCCGACTGCCGGGCCGCCAACGTCGAGGCCTTCGCCAACAACGAAGGCCGGCTGCCGGCGGCCGGTCGCGGACAGGCGTACCGCGCCGGACGCGCGCAGCACCCGCAGGCCGATCCGCCGGGCCGCAACCGTGTCGTCTTCCTGGTCACTGAAGGCCAGCGCAAGCCGATCATCGAGGCGCGTTACTTCACTTCGGATCACTACGCGACGTTCTGTTCGCTGTAATGCCCTACCGAAGGATGCCCTCCTCCCGTTTTCGGGAGAAGGTGCCGGCAGGCGGATGAGGGCGATGGCACCGCTGCGTTCGCCTGCCCCCACCCCCTCTCCCGCAAGTGGGAGAGGGGCTGCATCACCTCGCGATGGCTCGACGGACTGCTGACACGCCTTGGCAGCAATGTGACCGTTGAGGACAAAGGCGGGGTTGCCGCCTCGGCTACCATGCGGCGTTTCCGAATCGAGACGCCGCACGATGACCCGCACGCTGCTTGTCGCCCCGCTCGTTGCCGCCCTGCTCGCCGCACTGCCCGCGGCCGCCGCCGCGCCGGAGGCCGCGCTGACCACCGTGTCCGAACGCAGCGGCTTCACGAAGACCGGCCGCTACGACGAGGTGATCGCGCTGTGCGAGGCCTTCGCCAGGCGCTATCCGCAGGCGGTGCGCTGCCAGGACTTCGGCACCACGCCCGAAGGCCGGCCGATGAAGGTGCTGGTGGTGTCCAAGGCCGGCGCGTTCACGCCGCAGGAGGCGAAGGCCAAGGGCCTGCCGGTGATGCTGATCCAGGGCGGCATCCACGCCGGCGAGATCGACGGCAAGGACGCGGGCTTCCTCGCGCTGCGCCAGACACTCGAGGGCGAGGCCGCTCCGGGCGCGCTCGACAGGCAGGTGCTGCTGTTCGTGCCGGTGTTCAACGTCGACGGCCACGAGCGCTTCGCCGCCTGGAACCGTCCCAACCAGCGCGGTCCGGAGGAAATGGGCTGGCGCACCACCGCGCAGAACTACAACCTCAACCGCGACTACGTGAAGGCCGACACGCCCGAGATGCAGGCGATGCTGCGTCTGGTCAATGCGTGGGACCCGCTGGCCTACGTCGACCTGCACGTCACCGACGGCGCCAAGTTCGAACACGACGTCTCCATCCAGGTCGAACCCGTGCACAGCGGCGACGACGCGCTGCGCCAGGCCGGTACCGCACTGCGCGACGGCGTGATCGCGCGCTTGGCGGCGGAAGGCTCGCTGCCGCTGCCGTTCTATCCGTCCTTCGTGCGCAACGACGAACCCGAGTCCGGCTTCGAGGACGGCGTCGCCACGCCGCGCTTCTCGCACGGTTATTTCCAGCTGCGCAATCGCCTGGGCATGCTGGTGGAAACGCACTCGTGGCGCGACTATCCGCACCGCGTGAACGTCACGCGCAACACCATCGTGGCGCTGCTGGACCTGCTCGCCGCGAACGGCGCGCAGTGGCAGGCGCAGGCGAACGCCGCCGACGCCCGCGCCCGCCAGCTCGCCGGCAAGCCGGTCGCGCTGGACTACAAGGCCACCGACAAGGTGCGCACGATCGACTTCCGCGGCTACGAATACACGCGCACGCCGTCGGACGTGTCCGGCGCGCCGATGACGCATTACGACGAAACCAAGCCGCAGATCTGGCACCTGCCGATGCGCGATGAGCTGGTGCCCGCGCACGTCGTCGCCGCACCGGCCGCCGGCTACATCGTGCCGGCCGCGCACGCGGCCTGGGTCGGCGCCAAACTCGACCAGCACGGCGTGCAGTACCGCCGCCTGGGCACCGCGCTGGCATCGGTGAAGGTCGAGGCCTTCCGCGCCGACAAGGCCACGCCCGCCGCGCAGTCGGTCGAAGGCCACCAGCGCATCACGCTGGAAGGCAGGTGGTCGCCGGAAACGCAGGACATCGGTGCCGGCGCGCTGTTCGTGCCGATCGACCAGCCCAAGGCGCGACTGGTGATCGCGTTGCTGGAACCGCAGGCGCCGGATGCGCTCGTGGCATGGGGCGAGTTCAACAACTACTTCGAGCGCAAGGAGTACATGGAGGACTACGTCGCCGAAGAGGTCGCGCGCGAGATGCTGAAGGATCCCAAGGTGAAGGCCGCCTTCGAGCAGCGCCTGAAGGACGACGCCGATTTCGCCGCCAGCCCGCAGCAGCGGCTGGAGTTCTTCGCGCGCCGGCATTCCTCCTGGGATTCGCAGTACCGCCGTTACCCGGTGGTGCGCGTGGAGCGCGCGCCGCGCTGACACAGCCGCGACGGGCGCACCGCTAGGCTGCGCCCGTTCCGACGGAGACGTGCCATGACCGCGTTCAAGACCTCCCTGCCCTGCATCGCGGTACTCGCCGCCGCGACGGTGCTTGTCGCCTGCCAGCCGCGAACGACCGACCATGCGGCCGCGCCCGCCACACCGGCCGCCGACACGCCCACTGCGCCGGCGGCGCAAGGCGCGCACGCCGTCACCGGCACCGCGACCTATCGCGAGCGCATCATGCCGCCGCCCGGCGCAAGCCTGCGCGTGCAGCTGCTCGACAACCTGCTCGCCGACACCTCGCAGGCGGTCATCGCCGAAACGACCTTGAAGGACGTCGCCGGCCCGCCGTTCGCCTTCGCCCTGCCGTTCGATGCATCGAAGCTGCGGCCCAACGGGCAGTACGGCCTGCACGCCTCGCTGAACGACGCCGATGGCAAGCCGGTCTTCGTCAGCGACACGCGCGTGCCGTTCGACCCGGCCGCGAACACACCGGTGGAGATCCTGATGGTCTCCGCCTCGCGTTCCGGCAAACCCGCCGCGCCCGCCGACGCATCGCAGACCATCGCGACAAACTGGCAGTGCGGCGACCTGCGCGTGGGCGCGACGTTCGACAACGCCGCCAAGCGCGTGACGTTGTCCCATGGCGGGCGCAGCACCTCGTTGCCGTTGGCGATGTCCGGCTCCGGCGCGCGATACGCCGACGAAAAGGGCAACGAGTTCTGGACCAAGGGCGACAGCGGCACGCTCACGCTCGATGGGCAGAAGCACGAATGCACGCAAACCCAGGCCGCGTCGCCCTGGGATGCGGCGCGCGCACGCAACATCGCCTTCCGCGCGGTCGGCAACGAACCGGGCTGGCTGGTGGAAGTCGGCAAAGGCGCGACACCGCCGCTGCATGCCGAACTCGACTTCGGCTCGCGCACGCTCGACATCGCCCAAACGCAGCGCAACGCACAGGGCGACGCCTGGACCGGCAAGACCGCCAGCGGCACGCAAGTGGAACTCAAGGCCGAACGCACGCCCTGCCAGGACGACAGCGGCGCCCGGTTCGACGTCACCGCCCGGCTGCAGGCCGGCGGCAAGAACTACACCGGCTGCGGCGCGTTCCTGATCGAAGAACGCTGAGGCACACGGCGATTTGACGCCCCGTGAACCCCGCGCCACGCACGCTGTGGCGCGAGACCAGCACACGGGCATCGCCATGATCGATCTACTGCCATCGCCGTCGCACGTCGGCGCCTACCGTTTCAGCGGCACGCTGGACGGCGCCGACTACGACCGCTGCATCGCGGACCTGGAAAGCCGCCTGCGCCTGCACGAACGCATCGGCATCTACTGCGACATGACCGGCTTCACCGGTATCACGCCCGAAGCGATGGCCAAGGACCTTCGCTACTCGCTGAGCAAGTTCGGCGAGTACCGCCGCTTCGCGCGCGGGGCGATCGTCACCGACAAGGAGTGGCTGGCGCGGATTTCGGAGTTCGCGGGACATTTCTTTCCGAACACCGAGATCCGCGCGTTCGAGCCCGCGGAGCACGATGCGGCGCTGGAGTGGGCGGCGCAGGTGGAGCCGTTACGGTAGCGGCCGCTCTTGGCCCCTCCCCCTGCTCGCAGGGGGAGGTTGGGAAGGGGTTGTGAGGCGCGATAGCGCCAAGCTCGAAGTGGCACCGAATCAAAGCCCAGCTCGCCGCGTTGCGGCTTCGCTACCCCTCCCCAACCCCGCAGCCCGATGGCGTTCGTCGGGATGCGCGCCATGCCGCGCAACATCCTTCCTCACCCCTGCAAGCACGGGAGGGAGAAACACCCGCCTGCTTGCAGTGAACCTAGCCGCCAGCTACTTCATGTACTTCCAGTTCCGCGACTTCCCATCCGCCAGCCATTCCAGCGTCTGCGCCAGCCGTCGCTGCCGCGTGTCCTCGCGCTTGGCCTCGACGATCCACTCGATGTAATCGCGCCGGTAGCTCGGCGCGAAACCCTCGAACGTCGCCCGCGCCTTCGCATTGCCGCGCAAGCCGGCGGCAAGATCGTCGGGAACATCCGCCTCCGCCTTCGGCACCGCCTTCTTCGCCGGTGCGCGGCGGACGCCGCTTTCGATCAGCGCCATCGCCCGCTTCACGTAGCCGCCCAGTTCACGCTTGCCCGGCAGGTCGGCCTTCTGGGTGATGCGGCCGAACTGCCCCATCGCCTCGCCCTTGCCGGTGTCGCCGACGATCGCCTCGCCGTTCCAGAACCACAGCGTCATGTGCTGCTTGAAGGCCGCCATGCCGCACAGGATCCTGCCGCGCCAGGTGAAGCTGGGCATGCCCCACTTCAGCGTTTCCTCCGCCTCCGGGCACGCCGCATGGACCGCCTCGCGCACCTGCGCGAGCAGCGGCCGGGCGAACTCCGCCGACTTGGCGATGTAGGCATCCACGCGCGGATCGACGGTGGGCATGCGGCGGCTCCGGGGACGACGGTTCGCGTCCTATTCTGCGCCCGCTTTCGCGTTGGACTGGATGAGGGGCGGAAGAATGGCAGGGGGTGTGTCATGGGCGATAGACGGACGCCGTGTTCCGCAATCCGCGTTGCGCGGCGCATGGGCCTGACCGCGCCGCAGCGGGAAATGCTCGAAGCCTGCGAGCGCTACGGTTGGCACCTGGCCTTCGTGCGCACGCCGCTGGAGCATCCGCTGCCGGTGCTGTTCGCCACCGCGCGCGACTACGTGGTGGTGCGCGAGGACGGCAGCATCGACCGGCGGCCGGACATCGCGCTGCGGCACTGAGCCTCAGTCCAGCGACCAGCGACCGACGACGTCGTAAGGCGTGCCGCGTCCGGGCTGGCTGTCGATCAGCACGAACTCGCGCACCGGCCACGACAGCGCCGGCACCGGCGTGGGCGCGAGGTGGCGGCGCACGTCGCGCTGGATCGTCAGGTGCGGGACGAAACTCGCCGCGGACTTCACCGGCACACGCTGCTGCGCCAGCGCACGACCGAGTGCGTCCCACAGGCGACGCAGTCCTTCGGGCGTCTCCTGCGAGCCCAGCCACCACACATCGCTGCCGCGGAAACTGCCCAGCTGGTCCAGCGGCAATTCGAACGCCGCCGCACGCACCGAATCGGCGGCCGCGCGCGCGGACGCCAGCAGCGTTTCCGGGAGCGGGCGGAAATCGCCCAGGAACTGCAACGTGACGTGGTAGCGATCCGGCTTGAGCGCGCGACCGCCCGGCGCGTGCGCCTGCACGAGCGCGCCGGCGGTGGCGGCGATGCGCGCGCGCAACGCGTCGTCCGGCCACAGGGCGAAGAACAGCCGGTGCAGTTCGCCCGCCGGCGTCGCGTCGAATCCCAATCCCATCTGCTGCATGCATGCATCCACTGCGCGCAGGACGTTGCGCGTGTGCGCACATTGTCGCGCCTCGCGCACGCGCGCGGCAGCCCGGCGCGATGGATGGGCATAATCGCCACGTCCGTGAATCGCGAACAAGGAAGCGCATGACCCGCAAGACCTGGCTGATGCTCGCCGTCGTCCTCACCGGCGGCGCGCTCGCCGCGACGTACCTGTTCGAGCCGCGCTCGCCCGTGGCGCAGGTCGCGCTGGGCCCGGCGCCGACGCCGATCGGATGGAGCGGACGCCTCGACCTGCTCGCGGGCGACGGCGTGGGCGGCCTGCGCGATGGCGCCGCGGCGCAGGCGCGTTTCGACGATCCCTGGGGCGTGGCGCGCGCCGACGACGGCACCGTGTACGTGGCCGATGCGGGCGACAACAACCGCATCCGCGCGATCCGTCCGGACGGCACCGTCGCGACGCTGGCCGGCTCCGGCGAAGGCTTCGCCGACGGCGCCGGCACGGCGGCGATGTTCAACACACCGTCGGGCCTCGCGCTGGATCGCGACGGCAATCTCTTCGTGGCCGACACCGGCAACCACGCGATCCGCAAGATCACGCCCGCGGGCGTCGTCAGCACGGTCGCGGGCGATGGCGTGGCCGGTTTCCGCGATGGCGTCGGCAGGCAGGCGCGTTTCGACGGGCCGATCGGCGTGGCCGTCGGCGGCGACGGCCGGCTCTACGTGGCCGATACCTACAACGACCGCATCCGCGTCATCGCGCGCGACGGCACGGTGAGCACGCTGGCCGGCGGCGAGCGCCCGGGCGATGCCGATGGCCCGGGCGCGATGGCGCGGTTCGACACGCCCACCGGCGTGGCGGTGGATGCGATGGACCGCGTCTGGGTGGCCGACCTGCGCAACAACGCGATCCGCCGAATCACGCCGCGCGGCGAGGTCAGCACGATCGCGCGCGCCCGGCCCGAGGACGAACGCCCGACCGTGCACCGTCCGCTGAGCCTGGCGCTGACGCACGACGGCGTGCTCTACGTCGGCGAGATGTACCGCGGCGACATCGTGCAGATCGCGCGCGACGGACGTACCAGCACCGTCACCGGCCAGACGCAGGCGCAGCACCTCGCGCGCGCGGCGGGCCTGGCGGTGGACGCGGACGGGGTGCTGTTCGTCGCCGATGCCAACAGTCATCGCATCCACCGCGTCGATCCGGCTTCCACCGCCGCGCCCGATGCGCCGCAGGTCGTCGGCCCCTCGCCCGCCGATCCGCTGCCCGCCACGCAGGGCCGCTGGCCGCTGCGGCCGCAGGACGGCTGGCACGAAGTGGTCGGCACGCTGGGCGAAGTGCGCGGCAACTACAAGAAGGAAAACCGCGACCACCTGCACAGCGGGCTCGACATCCGCGGCGACGTGGGCCAGGAGGTCGTCGCCATCGCCGACGGCAAGGTCAGTAGTCCGCACGGCGCATGGGGCTTCGGCGAGCTGGGCGAAGGCATGGCCATCGACACGCTCGGTTACATCCACATGCGCGTGGGCCGCACGCCGCGCGGCGAGGTGCTGGATCCGGCGCGCTTCGTGCGCATCGACGGCGAGGACGGCAAGCCCGAACGCATCCGCGTGCGGCGCGGCACGCGCTTCCACGCCGGCGACGTGCTGGGCACGATCAACGCGATGGCGCACGTGCACCTCAGCGTCGGCGCCAGCGGGTACGAGCGCAACGCGATCGCGCTGGGCTTCGTGAATTACGCCGACCATTGGGCGCCGCGCATCGACCGGATCGAACTGCTCGATGCGCAGCTGCAACCGCTGGCGACCAGGCGCGAGGGCCACATCGTCCTGCCGCGCGCTACACCGCAGGTGCAGATCGCGGTGGATGCCTGGGACCAGGTGGACCGCAACCTGCCGCGCCGCCGGCTGGGACTGCACGCGCTGGGCTACCAGTGGCTCGACGCGAACGGCGCGCCGCTGCCCGGCTACGAGCAGCCGCGCATGAACATCGAATTCAACCGCATGCCGGCCGAACCCGAAGCCGTCATGGTGGCTTACGGTCCGGGCAGCGGCATCACCGTGCACGGCAGCGCGATCACCCGTTTCCAATACCTGGTGACCAACACCGTGCGCGACGGGCAACTCGCCACCGGCGCATGGCAGCCGTCGGAACTGCCGGCCGGCGACTACGTGCTGCGCATCACCGCGCAGGATTTCAGCGGCAACGTCGCCGTCGCGGGCCGTGATCTGCCGGTGCGGCTGGAATAGACCTTCAGCGCGCCGCCTTCGGCGGCCGCAAGCGATACGCGAGGCTGATGCGCGGGCCGACCGGTTCGCGCGTCTTCGGAATGCCGTGCTCGTGGGTGAGCTGCGAGGCATGGCTCATCACCAGCAGGCTGCCGGGCTCCAGGTCGAGGTGCACGACCTCGCGATGGGGCGCCTTCGCGCGGATCGTCATGCGCCGCGCGGCGCCCAGCGAGAGCAGCGCGATCGGATGACGCGGCACGAGCATGTGCAGCTTGTCGCCGTGCGGGGCGACGCTGTCGTGACCGTCGCGGTAGAAGTTCAGACCGACGGCGTTGAAGGGTTCGCGCAGGTGCTCGCGCAAGCGCATGCGCGCCTCGACCAGCGGCGCGGGAACGCCGTCATCGTCGAAACGGTAGGACGCCACCAGGCGCGGCACGTCGACGATGCGGTCGTACATGGGCCGGCGCTGCGCTTCCCAGGCGACGGTGTCGCGCAGCTCGTCGAACCAGTGTGCTGCGAGCGCGGGCGGGATGAAGTCGGGCCAGTAGCGCATCCCGCCTTCGCCGTCCTTGATCAGCGTGCGCGGGCCGAGGTCGGGCGGCGGCGCGAAGAGGTCGGTTTGGGGGATGGCGCGCGGCATCGCGCGAGTTTGCGTTGGGGGTGTCTCGTGGGGTGAGACGGAGAGCTCCTGCCTCCCTTCTCCCCTTGAGGCGACCAAAGGGAGTGCAGAGCTGAGAAGGTGGCGCGAAGCGCCGGAAGAGGGGTGGCGCGCGAAGCGCACTTCAAGCAGCCCTACCCCTCTCCCTGACTCGCTTCGCGAGCCTGCCCCTCTCCCGCAAGGGGAGAGGGGCGACCATGGCGGCGGTTGCGAGGCGGAACGGAGCCTCAGCCTTCCAGCTCGTTCCACCGCTCGTACGCGGCGTCGAGTTCAGCCTGCGTCTTCGCCATCAGGTCCGTGTGCGCGGTGATCGCCGCCGCGTCGCGCTGGTAGAACGCGGGCTCGTTCATCTGCGCGGTGAGTTCGGCGACGCGCGTTTCCAGTGCTTCGATGCGCGCCGGCAGCTGCTCCAGCTCGCGCGCGTCCTTGTAACTCAGCTTCTTCTTCGCGGCGGGCGCGGGCGAAGACGCGGCGGCCGCGACGGGTTTCGTCGCAACCAACGGCACGGACTTCACCGGACGCTGGCGCAGCCAGTCGGTGTAACCGCCGACGTATTCGCCGACGCGACCGTCGCCTTCCATCACCAGCGTGGAGGTCACCACGTTGTCGAGGAAATCGCGATCGTGGCTGACCAGGAGCAGCGTACCGGGGTAGTCGGCCAACAGTTCTTCCAGCAGTTCCAGCGTTTCGACGTCCAGGTCGTTGGTCGGTTCGTCCATTACCAGCAGGTTGGACGGTTGCGCGAACAGCTTGGCCAGCAGCAGGCGGTTGCGCTCGCCGCCGGAGAGGCGGGTGATCGGCGCGCGCGCACGTTCGGGCGTGAACAGGAAATCCTGGAGATACCCGATCACGTGCTTGGACTTGCCGCCGACCTCGACGAACTCGCGGCCCTCGGCCACGTTCTCCAGCGCGTTCCAGTCCTCGCGCAGCGTGGCGCGGTACTGGTCGAAGTACGCGACCTGCAGGTTGCTGCCCAGCTTCACTTCGCCCGAATCGGGCTTCAGCTCGCCCAGCAGCAGCTTGATGAGCGTGGTCTTGCCGCTGCCGTTGGGGCCGATCAGGCCGATGCGGTCGCCGCGGAAGATGGTGGTGGACAGGTCGCGGATGAGCGCGCGCTCCCCGTAGGCGAAGTTCAGGTCCTTGGCTTCGACGACCTTCTTGCCGGAACTCTCGCTCTGGGCGAAGTCCATCTTCACGTTGCCGGTCAGGTCGCGTCGCTGCGAGCGCTCCACGCGCATCGCCTTGAGGCGGCGCACGCGGCCTTCGTCGCGCGTGCGGCGGGCTTTGATGCCCTGCCGGATCCAGACTTCCTCCTGCGCCAGCATCTTGTCGAAGCGTGCGTTTTCCTGCGCTTCGGCGTTGAGGCGTTCCTCGCGGCGGCGCAGGTAGTTGTCCCAGTCGCCGGGCCAGCTGGTCACCTGGCCGCGGTCGATCTCGACGATGCGCGTGGCCAGCGAACGCAGGAAGCGGCGGTCGTGGGTGACGAACACCAGCGCGCCTTGCCAGCCCTTGAGGAAGCTTTCGAGCCAGTCGATGGCCTCGATGTCCAGGTGGTTGGTCGGCTCGTCCAGCAGCAGCACGTCCGGCGCGGACACCAGCGCGCGCGCCAGCAGCACGCGGCGCTTCATGCCGCCCGACAGGCGCGCGAACACGGCGTCGCCGTCCAGGTCCAGTTTCTGCAACGTCTCGGTCACGCGCTGGTCCAGCGACCAGCCCTGCGCATCCTCGATCTTCTGCTGCACTTTCGCCAGCGCGTCGGTGTCGACGTGTTCGGCGTGGCTGAGATGGTGGAACTGCGCCAGCCAGGCGCCCAGTTCGCCCAGGCCGCCGGCGACCACGTCCCAGACGTCGCCGTCGGCGCCGTGCGGCACTTCCTGTTCAAGACGGGCGACGCGAACGCCGCCTTCGCGGCGGATCTCGCCGTCGTCGGGGTGGATTTCCTCGGCGATCAGGCGCATCAGCGTGGACTTGCCGGCGCCGTTGCGGCCGATCAGCGCGATGCGCTCGCCGGGTTCGATGGACAGGACGACGTCGTCCAGCAGCAAGGGGCCGCCGACGCCGTAGTCGACGTTGTTCAGGGTGATCAGGGGCATGCGGGCATTCTACCGGCTTGCCCTCACCCCAACCCCTCTCCCGCGAGCGGGAGAGGGGCTCGAGCGCATGGGATCATCGCCCCATGCCGCCCCTGCGCGCCCTCGCCGCCCAACGCATCCGCCACTGGGTGCTGTCCGCGTTCCCGCGCGGGCAGAGCGGCATCGACTACGACCGCCCGCCCGGCGATCCCGGCCTGTTCGGCCCGGACAGCGTCACCTGGCGCGTGCACGCGGATTTCCCCGGCATGCTCGCCGGCGGGCTGTGCGCGCTGATGCTGCAGACGCTGCACCCGCTCGCGCTGGCCGGCGTGTACGACCATTCCAACTTCCGCACCGACCTGGTCGGCCGCCTGCGTCGCACCACCAACTTCGTCGCGGGCACGACGTACGCGTCGCGCCCCGAAGCGCAGAAACTGATCGACCGCGTCGCCGGCATCCACGCGCAGGTGCACGGCGTCACGCCCGACGGCCGCGCATACCGCGCCGACGATCCCGCGCTGCTGACCTGGGTGCATGTCACGGAGAGCTTCGGCTTCCTGGAAGGCTTCCGCCGCTATTCGCCGCTGGCGCTGCCCGTCGGAGCCGCCGATGCGTACTACGACGAAGTCCGCCGCATCGCCGAAGCGCTGGGCGCACGCGACGTGCCCGCTTCGGAAGCCCAGGTGCGCGATTACTTCGCCCAGGTGCAGGACGGGCTGGGATTCGACGAACGCTCGCGCGAAGTGCTCGACGTGCTCGCGCACATCCGTCTGCCGGTGCCGGCGGCGGGGCTGTCGCGTGAGCTGTTCCTCGGCGCGGGCGCGGCGCTGCTGCCGCACTGGGCAGTGCAGCGACTGTCGCTGGGCACGGCGCAACGCACCCGCGCCCGCGTCGCCGCAGGCACGTTGCGCGCGATCGCGCCGCTGTTCCGCATCGCGCTCAGCGACGGCGTCGCGCCGCGCGCGTGCCGTCGCGTGGACGTGGAGCCGGCGATCCTGGATCGCTGGCCCTGAGCCCGCTCAGCCGCCAGGTGGCGGCAGCACCACGATCCGCGTCGCCGTGCGCAGGCGGCCCTGCATGCGGAAGGCCAGGTCGACTTCGTCGCCGGCCTTGAGCTGGTCGAACCGCATCGGGCTGCCGTCCAGCGCGAAAACCTGCGTCTGCGCGTCGAAGCCGATGCGATTGCGGATGCGGCTTTGGTCCTGATCGATCAGCAGCACGCCGGTGCGCGGCACGATCTCGCCGATGGTGCCGTGCAGGTACTGGCCCCAGCCCTGCCCCGGCGTGGTGTCGGGCAGGCGCCGCACGGACGTGGCCTCGATGCGGTTGCCGGTGGTCACCGTGTTCAGCAGCAGGCGGTCGCCGGGCTGCAGCTTCGGTCGCGTCGCGCGATCGGCCGCCGCCTTCGCCTCGTCGTAGTACAGGTTGATCGGCGCGCCCTGCCCCAGTTCGCTGCCGGTGCGCGCGTCCTGGCTGAGCACGATGCGGTGCTGCTTGGGATCATGGCGCTGCAACGTGCCGACGATGCGACCCTGCACCTGGGCGAACGCCGTCGCCATGAAGCCGACCGCGACGCACGCCATCAGCGCGATCGCCACGGCACGAAGCCCGCCTGCCCTCGCCCGCCCGGCGGCGATGGTCCCAACCCTCGAATTGCCCATGGCGCACCTCCACGATGCCCCTGCGGCGGCATCATGCGCGGCCCGCGTGTAGGCGGTGTCAGGAACTGCAGGACAGCATCGAGCAGCCGGCGCGTTCGCGCGCCCAGTCAGGCCGGCGGCGTGCGTAGGCCTCGTGGCCGGGCTGGTCGTCGTAGGGGCGGCGCATGACCTCCAGCAGCTCGGTCACGCCGCCGATGTCGCCTTCGGTCGCGCGATCGATCGCTTCCTGCGCGAGGTAGTTGCGCAGCACGTAGCGCGGGTTGGCGGCGTTCATGCGCGAGCGCCGCGCATGCGGCGTCAGGTCCTGCGCATCCAGGCGCACGGCGTAGAGCCGCAGCCATTCGCGCAACGCCGGCTCCACCGCCTCGCGGCGCGCGGCGTCGTAGAAGGCGTCGTCCAGGGGCGCGAGATCCGGCGACTTCGGATCGATATCGGCCAGCCCGCGGAAGAACAGCGTCATGTCGATCTCGCCCTCGGTCAGCAGGTCCTGCAACTGCTGCATCAGCGCGGTGTCCTCTTCGCGACAGGCGTCCAGCCCGAGCTTGCGCGCGGTGTTCTCGCGGTCGCATTCCAGGTAGGTGGAGACGAAGCGGCGCAGGCCGGCCTGCAACGGCTCGGTGTCGTCGAACAGCAGCGAGAGCGAACCCGCCAGCCGCCCGAGGTTCCAGTACGCCACCTGCGGCTGCTGGCCGAATCGATAGCGGCGCTGGTGGCGATCGGTGGTGTTGGGCGTCCAGCCGGGATCGAAGTTGTCGATCCAGCCGTAGGGACCGTAGTCGATGGTCAGGCCGAGGATCGACATGTTGTCGGTGTTCATCACGCCGTGCACGAAGCCCACGCGGATCCAGTGCGCCATCAACCGCGCCGTGCGTTCGCACACCTGCGCGAACCATTCGGCATACACCGGCTGCCCACGGCCGAGGCTGCGAAGCTCCGGGAAGTCGCGGCGGATGCAGAAGTCGGCCAGCTTGCGCAGCAGTTCGGTGTCGTTGCGCGAGGCCGGCAATTCGAAATTGCCGAAGCGGATGAACGAGGGCGCGACGCGGCACACCACCGCACCGGGCTCCAGTTGCGGGTGGCCGTCGTAGAACATGTCCCGCTCGACCCACTCGCCGGTGCCGACCAGGCTCAGCGCGCGCGTGGTCGGCACGCCGAGGTGGTACATCGCCTCGCTGCACAGGAACTCGCGGATCGAGGAGCGCAGCACCGCGCGGCCGTCGGCGCTGCGCGAGTACGGGGTGGGCCCGGCGCCCTTGAGTTGCAGCTCCCAGCGTTCGCCGGCCGCATTGATCATCTCGCCCAGCGTGATCGCACGGCCGTCGCCCAGTTGCCCCGCCCACTGGCCGAACTGGTGGCCGCCGTAGTTGGCCGCGAACGGCTGCATGCCCGGCAACAGCGCGTTGCCGCCGAAGACGCGGGCGAATTCGGGCGAGGCGACGTCGGCGTCGCTGAAGCCCAGCCGCCGCGCCATGTCCGCCGAATACGCGAGCAGGCGCGGCTGCGCCACCGGCGTGGGCTCCACGCGCGAGTACGCGGCGCCGTGCACCTGGCGCACGCCGGGTGCGAGGTCGGGATCGCCGGGGAGGTCTCGAACGAAGGTGTTGTCGAAGTGTGGATTCAGCATGATGCGACGGCGCCGTAACTGCTTCCCAGATGGTGCCGCCGCCGGACGGTACAAGCGGTGAATCCCCGGCAAGCGCGCGAACCGACCGATGCGGCACGACGGAGGTCGCGGTCCGCCTTGGCACGGCCGCGTATGCTGCGCCTTTACCGTCGCATTGGGGATACGACCGGATGACCACGCGCGCCCGCACGCACGCCGCTACTGGCGAACACACCACACGCCATGCCGCGTCCCGCTCCAGCCTGCTGCGTCCGGCGCTTGCCGGCGCCGTGCTGCTCGCGTTGAGCGCGTCCGCCGCCGTCGCCCAGGCACCGTCCGCGGCGCCCTCGTGCAGCCTCGTCCAGGCCGGCCGCCTGCTCGACCGCCCCGGCCATGCCCCGCGCGGCGCGAGCACGCTGCTGGTGTGCGGCGGCCGGGTCGAGGCGGTGCGCGATGGCTTCGTGGACGCATCGGCGTTCCCGAACGCGGGCAACGCCTTGGTCATCGACCTGCGCAGCCGCTTCGTCCTGCCGGGCCTGATCGACAGCCACGTCCACCTCACCTCCGACAAGGCCGGCGTGGAAGGCCAGCTGGAAGGCATTTCCAAGGGCGTGGCCGATCACGCGTACGAGGCCGCCGTGAACGCGCGCAAGACGCTGGCCGCCGGCTTCACCACCGTGCGCAACCTCGGCGACGAAGACGGCGTGACGCTGGCGCTGCGCGACGCGGTGGCGGCGGGCAAGCTGCCGGGACCGCGGATCGTCGATGCGGGCAACGCGATCTCCACCACCTCCGGCCACATGGACCCGACGCTGGGCTTCCGCGACGATCTGCACGCGGCGCTCGACGTGCACGGCAACACCTGCGACGGCGCCGACGATTGCCGCAAGGCGGTACGCCGCCAGGTCGCGCGCGGCGTGGACGTGATCAAGATCGCCACCACCGGCGGCGTGAACAGCCGCATCGGCGCGGGCCTGGGCCAGCAGATGTTCGACGACGAGGCGCGCGCGATCGTCGAGACCGCGCACTTGTACAAGAAGAAGGTCGCCGTGCACGCGCACGGTGCGGACGGCATCGCCCTGGCCTTGCGCGCGGGTGCGGATTCGATCGAGCACGGCACGCTGATGGACGATGCCGACCTCAAACTGCTGCGCCAGACCGGCGCGTACTACGTCCCCACGCTGTCCACCGTGAACGGCTACCGGGAGCGCCTGGCGAAGAATCCCGACGCCTACACCGGCGAGGTGCGCGAGAAGATCGAATGGCGCATCGGCATCACCGGCAAGGCGCTGGAACGCGCGGTGCCCGCCGGCGTGAAGATCGCCTTCGGCACGGATGCCGGCGTGAGCCTGCACGGGCGCAACGCGGACGAATTCGAACTGATGGTTGCGCACGGCATGACGCCGGCGACCGCGATCGCGGCCGCGACCGTCAACGCCGCCGACCTGCTCGGGCTGGCCGACCAGGTGGGCTCGCTCGACGTGGGCAAGCGCGCGGACCTGATCGCGGTGAACGGCGATCCGCTCAGCGACGTGACGGTGCTCAAGCAGGTGCAGTTCGTGATGAAGGATGGGCGCGTGGAGAAGGATGTCCGGGGTGCTGCCGTGGTGTCGCGCTGATCGCGCAAGCGTCTGCACTGCTGTCATCGCGGCGAAGGCCGGGATCCAGACTTCATCCAGCGGCACTCCCACCAGGGGGAACTCCCCCCGTCATTCCCGCGAAGGCGGGAATCCAAGGACGTTCCATGCCTTCGTGATGGCATGTGGAACGCGACAGTCCTGCCGTTGTATCTGACTTGCCCAAGGTGAAGCGTGGAAAGTCCATGGATTCCCGCCTCCGCGGGAATGACGGTGAGGTGGTTTGCCGCAGCGGGAGTGCCCACCGTCCACGGGCCTGGGTCCCGGCCTTCGCCGGGATGACGTTGGACGCGGGACTGTCGATCAAGACGGGACGACAGCCCTACGAAGGCGCCACGCGAACCGCCACGGCGTCTCCAAAACCCGCCCCACACGGCCAACACACCCCGCTGCGCTAGAATGTTCGGTCTTCCGACCGGCGAACGCCGGCGCTGCCGAGTCCTCCCCCATGAGCGCCGAGTCGCCCAACTCGAACGATGCCCCGTCCCTGAAATTCACCGACCTCGCCCTGTCCGAGCCCCTTCTGCGGGCACTGAGCGACGTCGGCTACGAGTCACCCTCGCCCATCCAGGCCGCCACCATCCCGCCGCTGCTGGAAGGCCGCGACGTGCTCGGCCAGGCCCAGACCGGCACCGGCAAGACCGCCGCGTTCGCGCTGCCGATCCTGGCGCAGATCGAACCGGGCAAGCACAAGCCGCAGGCGCTGGTGCTGGCGCCGACGCGCGAGCTGGCCATCCAGGTCGCCGAAGCGTTCCAGAAGTACGCCCATCACCTGCCCGGCTTCCACGTCCTGCCGATCTACGGCGGGCAGAGCTACTACCCGCAGTTGCAGGCGCTCAAGCGTGGCGTGCAGGTCGTGGTGGGCACGCCCGGCCGCGTGATCGACCATCTGGAGCGCGGCTCGCTCGACCTGTCCGAACTGCGCTGCCTGGTGCTCGACGAAGCCGACGAAATGCTGCGCATGGGCTTCATCGACGACGTCGAGGCCGTGCTGAAGAAGACGCCGGAGACGCGCCAGGTCGCGCTGTTCTCGGCGACCATGCCGCCGCCGATCCGGCGCATCGCCCAGACCTACCTGAAAGACCCGGTCGAGATCGCCATCAAGGCCAAGACCACCACGGCCGCGAACATCCGCCAGCGCTACTGGGGCGTGAGCGGCGTGCACAAGCTCGATGCGATCACCCGCATCCTGGAGGCCGAACCTTTCGACGCGATGATCGTCTTCGCGCGCACCAAGCAAGCCACCGAAGAGCTGGCCGACAAGCTGGCCGCGCGCGGCATCGCCGCGGCCGCGATCAACGGCGACGTGCAGCAGGCGCAGCGCGAGAAGACCATCCAGAACCTCAAGGACGGCAAGATCGACGTGCTGGTCGCCACCGACGTGGCCGCGCGCGGACTGGACGTGGAACGCATCAGCCACGTGCTGAACTTCGACATCCCCTACGACACCGAAAGCTACGTCCACCGCATCGGCCGCACCGGCCGCGCCGGGCGCAAGGGCGAGGCGATCCTGTTCGTGACGCCGCGCGAACGCGGCATGCTGCGCGCGATCGAGCGCGCCACGCGCCAGCCGATCGAGCCGATGGCGCTGCCCACCGTCGAAACGGTCAACGAGCAGCGCGTGAACCGCTTCCTCGGCCGCATCACCTCCGCGCTGGAAGGCAATGACCTGGCGCAGTTCCGCGACCTGGTCGAACGCTACGAGCGCGAGCAGAACGTGCCCGCGGTCGAAATCGCCGCCGCACTGGCCAAGCTGGTGCAGGGCGACATGCCGCTGCTGCTGGACGTCACCGCCGAGAAGCTGCGGCCGCATGCGCAGGTGGGTTTCGATCGCGCTCCGCGCGAGGGTCAACGCGACGGCCACCGCGAGCGCCGCGAACCGCGTTTCGAACGCGACGACCGCCGCCCGGCGCGCGAGCCGCGCCCCGAGCGCGACGATCGCCCGCGCCACGCCGACCGCCAGTTCACGCCGCCGGCGTACGAGCGTCCGGTGATCGAACGTCCGTCCAGCGAACGGCCTGTCGAGCGTCACCACGAACGCCCAGCCCACGAACGTCCGGTCAATGCCGCCGAGTCGATGTTCGATGACGAGGCGCCGTCGCGCTCGTTCGAGCAGCGTGCGCCGCGCGACCGCGCGGCCCCGGAAGCGGGCATGGAAACCTTCCGCATCGAGGTCGGCCACGTGCACGGCGTGAAGCCGGGCAACATCGTCGGCGCGATCGCCAACGAGGCCGAGCTGGAAAGCCGCTACATCGGCCGCATCGACATCCGCGACGACCACAGCCTGATCGACCTGCCCGAGGGCATGCCGCGCGAGGTCATGGACCACCTCAAGCGCGTGCGCGTGGCGGGCCAGCAGCTGCGCATCAGCCGGCCGGGCGAAGGCAGCCACGGCGGGCAGCGTCCGCACGGTCGCCACGAGCGCGGCGGTTTCGATGACGATCGCCGGCCGCCGCCGCGCGGGCCGCGCCCGCACGGTGCCGGGCCGCGCAAGCCGGGCGGATTCCGGCCGAAGCCGCGCTGAGTCGTCGCGGCGAATGACCGTCGCCTCCGCTCGCCTCATCAGGGCATAGAGCGGGGGCTACGGTCCGTAACGCGGGGATGCGAAAGGGCATCCCTCCGACCGCAGAGCTGTTTCACCGTCATTCCCGCGAAGGCGGGAATCCAGGGACGCTTCATGCTTTGCCGGTTTCGTATGAAGAGCAACAGCCAGGCTTCTGCCTCTCAAACGTTCGAGGAAGAGCGTGAAAAGTCCCTGGATTCCCGCTTTCGCGGGAATGACGTTGAGGTGATTCACCGGAGCGGGAAGCCCTGCGCACGATGAGATGTCCTGCATGACAGACGCCCTGCGCGCCGCCACGGCCAATGGCATCATCCCTCGCCCGCCGTCGATCACGGACCAAACGAAGCATCGATGCACCTGATCCTCCTCAGCGCCCTGTGCAGTGTCCTGGTCGGGGTGCTAATCAAGCTCGCGCCGCGCGCACGGCTCGACATTGGCCAGCTCGTCACCTGGAATTACCTCGCCGCCGGCGCGCTGTGCGCCTGGCTGCTGCGCCCGCCGATGGAAAGTCTCACGCATCCCGACACGCCCTGGGTGGCGTTGCTCGGGCTTGCCGTCGTGCTGCCTTCGCTGTTCCTCGTGCTGGGCGCCAGCGTGCGCGCCACCGGCATCGTGCGCACCGACGTCGCCCAGCGCCTGTCGCTCCTGCTCTCGCTGCTGGCGGCGTTCACGCTGTTCGGCGAACGCGTCGACGGGCAGCGGATGGCCGGCCTCGCGCTGGGATTGCTGGCGGTCGCCGGTATCGTCGCGCGCCCGGAACGTGCTGCGCCGGCAGCCGGCGGCGAACGACGCGGCTGGCTCCTGCTGCTGGTGGTCTGGGTCGGCTTCGCACTCGTGGACGTGATGCTCAAGCGCATCGCGCAGGCCGGAACGCCGTCGATGGCGGCGTTGCAGGTGGCGTTCGTCCTTGCCTTCGTGCTGATGCTCGTGGCGCAACTGGTGCGCCACCTGCGCGGACACACGCGGCTGGACGCGCGCAACCTCGGCGCGGGACTGCTGCTGGGCCTGCTCAATTTCGGCAACATCGTCTTCTACGTGCGCGCGCATCAGGCCCTGGCCGAGAGCCCGTCGGTCGTGTTCGCGACGATGAACATCGGCGTGGTGGTGCTGGGCACGCTGGTGGGCGTGTTCGCCTTCGGCGAGAAGACCAGCGGCTGGAATCGCGCGGCGATCGTGCTGGCCATCCTCGCCATCGTGCTGATCGCCTTCGCGCCGCGCGCGTAGCCCGGGCGGATTTGGCATAGTCGCGGTTCGTTCCCCGCGCCCCGCTCCACCATGCCCCGCCTGCTCGTCTTCCAGCACGTCGCCGCCGAACCGCTGGGCACGCTCGATCGGCTCATCCGCAGGCGCGGCCACCGCATCCGCTTCGCCAATTTCGAGCGGCAGCCGGATTTCGAACCCAACGTCGACCGCTACCGCGGGCTGGTGGTGCTGGGCGGGCCGATGAATGTCGAAGACCAGGCCCGCCGACCGCATCTGAAGACCGAACTGCGCGCCATCGAACGCATGCTCGAACAGGGCAAGCCGGTGCTCGGCATCTGCCTGGGTGCGCAGTTGCTGGCGCATGTGCTGGGCGCGCCGGTGCGGCGTCACCATGAGCCGGAGATCGGCTGGTACCCGCTGCGCACCACCGACGCCGGCCGCAGCGATCCGGTGCTGGCGCCGCTGGGCGAGACCTCGCCGGTGTTCCAGTGGCACCGCTACAGCTTCGAGGTGCCGCACGACGCGACGCATCTGGCGCGCACCGAGGGCTGCGAGCACCAGGCGTTCCGTTACGGCGACAACGCCTACGGATTCCAGTTCCACCTGGAGATGGACGAGGCGCTGATCGAGCGCTGGCTGCGCAATCCGGCCTACCGCGAAGAACTCGCCGAACTGGGCGGGCTGGATCCCTCGCGCTCGGATGTGGACACCATCCGTCACCACACCCGCGCCCACATCGCCGGCATGCAGGCCCGGGCGGACGCGGTGTTCAACCAGTTCCTCGACCTGGTGGGCCGGCCGCAGCGGCGGATCACGCTGCCTTCGCGCGAGTGGGTCTGAACTGCGCCGCGAGCTTGGTGTGAAAGCTCTAGAGCCCGGCGCGAAGGTGACGGGACATCAGCCACTCCCACCGGGGAAATCCGCATGGCGAAGTTCAAGAAGGCGACCAAGAAGACCACCGCGTCGGGCACCCGTGGTCGCGCCAAGGCCAAGGACGACGCGCAACAGCAGGCCGAGCAGCTCTCGAGCAAGCTGAGCGAGTCGGCACAGCAGATCTGGCTGGCCGGCGTGGGCGCGTTCTCGCGCGCGCAGGCCGAAGGCACCAAGCTGTTCGATGCGCTGATCAAGGAAGGCATGTCGCTGGAGCAGACCGCACGCCGGTTCGCCGGCGGCCAGGCCGATGCCGTACGCGATGTCGTCGGCTCCCGGGTCGGCCAGGCGCGCGAGCGCGCGTCGGACACCTGGGACCGTCTGGAGAAGGTGTTCGAAGATCGCGTGCAGCGGGCGCTGGTGAAGCTCGGCGTGCCGGGCCGCGACGACCTCAACGACCTCAGCCGCCGCGTCGACGCGCTCACCGCCGAACTGCGCCGCCAGGGCGGCGCCGCGCCGCGCAAGTCGCCGGCACGCAAGTCCGCCAGCAAGCAGGCGACGCAGTCGCCGGCCGCGCGCAAGTCGCCGCGCAAGGCCCCCAAGGCCAAGCCCGCTTCCTGATCCACCCGCTTCACCGCCCGGTCGCGACCGGGCGCACAACAAGCCCGCCAGTCCGCGCTTTCCGTATGCTCCCCTCCCCTTACGGTTTCGGACTGGCGGGCTTTCTTATGCCCGTCGCCCCGCGCGCGTGATCCGCGCCACACGGGAAGCCGCGTGGCTGTCGTATAGTCGCCAGCCTCCGACTCTCCCGGTTTGTGCATGCTCGACGGCTTCTCACTGACGATCGCGATCCTGGTCACCCTGCTGCTGGGCGCCGCGGCGACGGCATGGCTCTGGCGGGTGAGACGGCGACAGGAAGAAGCGGCGGCCGGCATCGACGCACTGGCCGCCATGCGCTGGCGCGAGTTCGCGCGGCTGGTGGTCGAGGCCCTGCATTCGCGCGGCTTCGAAGCCGAGTCGGTCGAACAGACGCTCGAGCATGGTCCGCAGGCGGAAGTGCACCTGCGCCTGGACGGCCGTCCGTGGTTGCTCTCCTGCAAGCTGGCCGGTGCACGTTCGCGCCTGGGCGTGGCCAGCGTGCGCGAGCTGGCCGATGCGGTGCGTTTCAACGCCGCCGCCGGCGGCATCCTCGCCACCCCGGCGCGTATCGATGCCGACGCCCGCCGCAGCGCCGCCGGCCTGGAGTTCTACGACGGCAACGCGTTGTGGGCGCTGGTCGGCCCGATGCTTCCGGCTTCGCTGCGCGATGACATCACCGCCAATGCGCGCCGCAGCAGCGTGCGCGAAACCGCATTGGCGTGGGCGGGTGCAGTCGTGATCGGCGTGCTCGTGGGCTTCGTGCTGGCGATGATCGGCAACGGCACGGTGACGGCCCAGGCCCCTTCGCAGTCGGTGGCTCCGGCCGCGCCGACCGCTTCGCCCAAGCCGGCCGCACCGGCGGCAACCGATCCCGCGCTCGCTCCGCCGGCCGATCCGAACCGCGACCAGTTCGAACGCGGCGAGGTCATCCAGGCCATCACGACCCTGCCGTGGGTCGAACGCGTGCTGTGGTCGACCAGCTCCACGCTGCTGATCCAGCAGAGCGAGGACGTGGACCAGCTCCAGGTGGAGGAAGTCTGCAGCGTGCTCGCACGCTACGACGCGCTGCGGGCCTCGCGCCTGCAGTTGCAGCCACCGGCGGGGAGCGAGCGGAAGGTGCGGTTCCTGCAGTGCAGGTCGTATTGAGTCATTGATGCAGCGCGGCTGCACGGCGCGCGCCCGCCTCCGCCCTTTGGCACGTCCTCAGCTCTGCACTCCCTTCGGTTGCCGCAGGGAAGATGAAGAGCGGGAAGCAGCGCCGTCACCCACCTCCCTCTCGCCTTGTGGGAGAGGGACAGGCCGCCGAAGGCGGCCAGGGAGAGGGGCGAGTCGCCGGCACTACCAGTGCACGCCCCGCATCAACGCCGCGAACGCGATCTGCTCGCTGCTCGGTTTCACCTCGCCCTTCAACGCCGCCTTGTCGCCACGCGCCGCCGCCGAGTCGGGGAACAGTTCGAACGCGGTGCTCATGATCACTTCGTAGGCTTTCGGCGCCAGCGCGTTGATGACCGAGGCGAAGATGCCCAGGCGCGTGGCGATGCGGCTGGGCCGCTCGATGATGCCCTTCACCACCAGGTCGGCGGCCTCGTCGGGCGTCAGCGTGGGCACGCTGTCGTACATCTTGGTCGGCGCGATCATCGGGGTTTTCACCAACGGCATGTTGATCGTGGTGAAGCTGATGCCCTTGCCCGACAGTTCGCCCTGCGCGCAGCGGCTCCATGCATCCAGCGCCGCCTTCGAGGCCACGTAGGCCGAGAAGCGCGGTGAGTTAGCCAGCACGCCGATCGAGCTGATGTTGATGATGTGGCCCTTGCGGCGCTGGGTCATGCCCGGCATGAAGCCCATGATCAGGCGCAGGCTGCCGAAGTAGTTCAGCTGCATGGTGCGCTCGAAATCGTGGAAGCGGTCGTAGCTCAGTTCGATCGAGCGGCGGATCGAACGGCCGGCGTTGTTGACCAGCACGTCGCAGCGGCCGTGTTCCTCCAGCACCGTCTTCACCAGGCGGTCGCAGTCGTCCATGTCGGCCAGGTCGGCGGTGTAGGCGAAGATCTTGCCGCCGGCGGCGTTCATCGCGTCGCGCGCCTTGAACAGTTCGTCCTCGCCGCGCGCGACGATGACCGTGATGGCCCCGGCCTCAGCCACGCGCTGCGCGGTAGCCAGGCCGATGCCCGACGAACCGCCCGTGATCACCACGACCTTGTTGCGCACCTTGCCCTTGAGGCTGCGGTCGACGAACAGGTCCGGGTCGAGGTGGCGTTCCCAGTAGTCCCACAATCGCCAGGCGTAGCTCTCCAGCGCCGGCACCTGGATGCCGCTGCCTTTGAGCGCGCGCTCGGCCTCGCGGTTGTCGAAGCGCGTGGGATAGGTGATGAACTTCATCACCTGCTTGGGAATCTTGAAATCGCGCAGCAGCATGCCGATGAAGCGCCGCACCGGCGGCAGGTTCGCCACCGCGCCGCGCACGCTGCCGGGGATGAAGGCGAACATGCGCGCGTCGATGCGCATGGTCATCTCCGGCGAGTGACCGGCACGGGCGAAGGTGTTGAGGACTTCGCCCACGCGCATGGGCTCGGGATCGGTCAGGTGGAAGCAATGCCCGTCCAGGCGCGGCTTGTGGGCGATGTGGTCCATCGCGTCCACCACGTAGTCCACCGGCACGATGTTGATGCGGCCGCCTTCCAGGCCGAGCATCGGCATCCACGGCGGCAGCATCTCGCGCAGCTTCTTGAGGAAGGTGAAGAAGTAGTACGGGCCGTCGATCTTGTCCATTTCGCCCGTCTGCGAATGGCCGACGACCATGCCGGGGCGATAGATACGCCACTTCAGGCGCGTCTCCTTTCGCACCAGGCCCTCGGACTCGTGCTTGGTGCGAAGGTACGGATCATCCAGGCCTTCGGCCTCGTCGAACATGTCCTCGCGGAAGACGCCCGGGTACAGGCCCGCGGCGGCGATCGAGCTGGTGTGATGGAACACCTCGGCCTTCAGCGCCACTGCCAGATCGAGCGCGTGCCGGGTGCCGTCGATGTTGGCGGCGTGCTGCGCTTCGGGCTTGGCGGTGAGGTCGTAGATCGCGGCCAGATGGAAGAAGTGCTTCACCTTCCCATTGAGCGATTTGAGCTGCGCGGCGCTGACGCCACACCTTTCCTGCGTCATGTCGCCTTCGACGGGGATCACGCGCTTCATGTCCCATGCCATCTTCTTCGCGATGGCGTCGAGCTTCTTGCGCGAGTCCTTGCGCAGCAGCACGTACACCGCGCCCTTGCGCTGCTTGAGCAATCGCGTGACGAGGAAGCGGCCGATGAAACCCGTGGCGCCGGTGACGAAGTAACTCATGCCTCTCTCCCTGACCGTGAGCCGCTGCCGTGCGGCAAGCCCCTAAATTGCCAGAGGGCCGCTCGCGCCACAATTCCCGGGCGTATTGACCACCCCGACGGTGCGTGCGGTAATGCCGCCACCATCCTGGCCGCCGGGAGGGCGCCGCCATGACCGATCTGCAGACTGCCTTCGAACAAGCCGCCAAGGATGTCCAGTCGCTGCCGGAACGTCCCGACAACGACACGCTGTTGCGCCTGTACGCGCTCTACAAACAGGGCTCGGAGGGCGACATCAGCGGGCCCAAGCCGGGCTTCTTCGATTTCGTCGGTACCGCGAAGTACGAGGCCTGGGCCAAGCTCAAGGGCACGTGCAGCGACGAGGCCAAGCAGAAGTACGTCGACCTCGTGAAGAAGCTGCACGCCTGACCGCGCGCCGCCCTTCCCTTCCCGCCCCACGACCCGACCCGATGGCGAAGCAGACCCGCCAGCGCATCCTCGACAGCGCATTGACGATGTTCAATGCGCTCGGCGAGCCCAACGTCACCACCAACCATATCGCCGACGAGCTGGAGATCAGCCCGGGCAACCTGTACTACCACTTCCGCAACAAGGACGACATCATCGAGCAGCTGTTCGCGCGCTTCGAGGAGCGCATGGACGCCGCGCTCGCCGCGCCGCAGGGTCGCCTGCCTGGGCTGGAGGACATCTGGCTGCAGTTGCACCTGGTGTTCGAATGCATCTGGGATTACCGCTTCCTGCATCGCGACCTGGTGGAGATCCTCAGCCGCAACCGGCGTTTGCGCCTGCGTTTCGCACGCATCCTGCGCCGGGCCGACGAGCAGGCGCACACGGTGATGCAGGGCCTGGTGCACGCCGGGATCATGCGCGCTTCCAAGGACGAACTGGCCGCCACGGCGACCAACGTGCTGGTCATCGCCACGTTCTGGCTGAACTACGCGGCCGCACGCGGCGACAAGGACGAGCACGCCGCGATACGCGACGGCATCGTGCAGGTGATGATGCTGCTGGCGCCGTTCCTGCGCGATGCGGAACGCGTGCACCTCAATACGCTGACGCGGGCCTATATCGACTAGCCGCGGCACGGCCCGGGAGAAGCCCCCGGGCCCGCTTCAGCCCTTCACTTCCGGCGCGTGGCGCGCTTGGCAGTCTTGCGGGTGGTACGCCGCCCCTGGGGCCGATGCGCCGGACGGGTCGCCTTGCGCGCCGTGCGGCGGGCCTTCTTCAGTCCAAATTTCTCAAGCACCGGCGCCAGGCGGGCCTCCAGGTCCGCACCGAGACGCACGACTTGCGGCTGTACCTCGCGAACGCGGCTGCGCGCGTCCTCGGCCAGCCGCAGGGCCGCCCCTTGCCACGCGCCGGCGCGTGCGGCGAGGCGCGAGGGTGCCGCCAGGATCTCGCGACGCGAGATCGCGACGACGCCGAGCCCCGCCAGCCATACATGGCGCAGGGAGGTCTGGCTGGACGCGCGGGATGAGGTTCGACGGGCTGCCGTGGGATTCCTCCGTGGCCGGACGACCCGGCCTCAGGCTCACTGTCCCGGCGCGGGATCGAGCAAACACACTAGCGCCGCGTCTTACGCGGCTCTTGCCAGCCTCGGCCCGCAAGCGGGATGCTGCGCCCTCGACCCTCACGAGGACTGCCGATGGCCGCCAAATCCAGCTGGGCCGCGTTTCCCCACGATTCTTCGGGCTTCGCCTACACCGGCGAAACGCTGAAGAAGGCCTGGCCGAAGTTGCACGCCGGCGATGCAGAGCCCTACCCCGACGCCAAGCGCGCCGCCGCGCTGCTGAACGACGCCGGCAAGGCCGCGCCCAAGGGGCTGGACGCCGAGGCCCTGGCCCTGCAATTGCAGGAGGCCTGGCGCGCTTTCCACCGGGGCGATTTCAAAGTGGCCCACGACGCCGGCCAGGCGCTGGGCGTTGTCGGCGCCTCGGTGGCGGTCAAGGCGCTGGGCATCCACGCGACCTATCTGGTGGATGACGACGCCGAGCGACTCAAGCGTTTCGAGCAGGCAGCGAAGCTGGCCGAGGCGGCGATCAAGGCACTGCCTGACGAGGCCAACAGCCATTACCGCTACGCCTTCGCCCTGGGCCGCTATAGCCAGGGTTTGAGCATCGCAAAGGCCCTCAAGGCGGGCATCGCCGGAAAGGTCCGCAACGCCCTCGACGCGGCGCTCGAACTCGCCCCCAAGCACGCCGAAGCGCACACGGCCATGGCGCTGTATCACGCCGAGATCATCGGCAAAGTCGGCGCCATGATCGGCGGACTGACCTATGGGGCTAAGGCGGCCGAGGCTGAAAAACACATCGCGTCGGCGCTGAAGCTGACGCCGGACTCGCCCATCGCCCACATCGAGCACGGCAACGTGCTGATGCTTCTGCACGGCGACAAGAAGGAAGACGCCGCAGCCAGCGAGTACGAGAAGGCATCGAAACTGAAGCCCATCGACGCCATGGAGGCGCTGGACGCCGCTTACGCGGCATCGCAACTGGAGTAAGCCGGGTGACCGCCGGAGGCTACAGCTCCGGGTGCAGCATCCCCAGGTAACCCCGCTCCCGCGCCGCGCGCGCGAGGGCCGGCAGCGTGCGTGCGCCCAGCTTCTCCATGAGGCTGGTGCGGTGGCGATAGAGCGTCTTCACGCTGATGCCCAGGTCCGCAGCAATCGCCTTCGGAGGAAGCTCCGAAAGCAGGCCGCGCAGCGTTTCCAGTTCGCGCTGCGTGAGCCCGAAGTCGCGCGGTCGCTCGATCGCCTGGCTGACGTCGCTGCTGAGTGCGACCTCGCCTCGCATGACGCGGTCCAGGATGCTCACCAGTTCCGAAATCGCCACGCTCTTGGTCACGTAGCCCTGCGCGCCCTCGTCAAGGGAGCGCAGCACCACACCGGGGTCGTCGTGCATGCTCACCACCACCCGCTTGATATGCGGCATGTGCTTGGAGAGCGCGCGCAACAGAACTAGGCCGCCGTCGGCCGTCGACAAGCTCAGGTCGATGACGGCCACGTCGATGGGGCGCGAACGCAGGATTTCGAGCGCCCGCGCCGCATCGCCGGCTTCGGCCACGACTTCGTAGCGTGCGGAGTTGTGGAAGAGGCGTTTGAAGCCTTCCCGGACAATCGCGTGGTCGTCCACAAGGAGAGTTCGTATCATGGACTGAAGTTTCGCTGAGCCCGGCAGCCTCACGGAACAGGAATTTTCTGATTGTTGGGGCCGGCACGACGATCGGCTGCGTTCCCCGGTGCCCTGGCCCCGGTAAACGCGGGGTGTTGCCAAGCATGGGGCCCTTTGCGCTATACTGCGCAGCCCTTACGGGCGGTTAGCTCAGCGGTAGAGCACTGCTTTCACACGGCAGGGGTCACAAGTTCGAAACTTGTACCGCCCACCAGTTTCAGGCAAAGGCCGGCGAAAGCCGGCCTTTTGCTTTTCCGCCTCGGGAGACACTCCATGAACGGAACACGCCTGTACCACAACCCCCGTTGCTCCAAGTCCCGTGGCGCCCTGGAACTGCTGCGCGAACGCGGCATCACGCCCGAGGTCGTCGCCTACCTCGACACGCCGCCGTCAGCTTCGGAACTGCGCGAACTGCTCGCCGCGCTCGGCCTGCCGGCACGCGCCCTGCTGCGCACGGGAGAAGAGGAGTACGCCACGTTGGGCCTGGCGGAAGAATCCTTGTCGGAAGCCGCCCTGATCGACGCCATGAGCACCCATCCGCGGCTCATCGAACGCCCCATCTTCGTGCACGGCGGACGCGCTGTTATCGGGCGCCCGCCGGAACTGGTTCTCACCCTGCTCGACTGAACCGGCTTACAGCCGCGCGTCCACTCCGTCGCGCGGATACAGGCTCTTGATGTCGTAAAGCAGCGCATGCGGCCGGCCGAACGCGCGAGCCCCCTGCACCCCCAGCGTACGGAATTCGTCATGTGCCACGGCGAGGATCACCGCGTCGTAGGCGCCCTGTTCGGGCGACGCAACTAGCTCGATGCCATAGGCCGCACGCGCCTCCTCGGCATCCGCCCGCGGATCGTGGATATCGACAGCGGCGCGGTACTCCTTAAACTTCTGCGCCAGCTCGACCACGCGCGTGTTGCGCAGATCCGCGCAGTTTTCCTTGAAAGTGAGCCCCAGGATCAGAATGCGCGCCCCGGCAACGGCGATGTCGCGCTGGATCATCAGCTTCACGACGTCGGTCGCGACGTGTTCTCCCATCGCATCGTTGATGCGCCGGCAGGCCAGGAGAATGTCCGGGTAATAGCCGGCAGCCTGCGCCTTCTGGATCAGGTAATACGGATCGACCCCGATGCAGTGCCCGCCCACCAATCCAGGCCGGAACGGCAGGAAGTTCCACTTGGTGCCGGCCGCTTCCAGAACTTCGGTGGTGTCGATGCCTAGCCGCTGGAAGATCAACGCGAACTCGTTCACCAGCGCGATGTTTGCGTCGCGCTGGGTGTTCTCGATGACCTTCGAGGCCTCGGCCACCCGGATGCTGGATACCTTGTGCGTCCCGGCCTTGATGATGCTGCGGTAAAGCGCGTCGACGAATTCCGCGGTTTCCGGCGTCGAGCCGGACGTCACCTTCGGAATGTCGACCAGCCTGCGCTGCTTGTCCCCCGGATTAATGCGCTCCGGACTGTAGCCGACGAAAAAATCGCGGTTGAAGACGAGGCCGGAGGTGCGCTCCAGCTCTGGTACGCAAATCTCTTCCGTGGCGCCGGGGTAGACGGTGGACTCGTAGATCACCGTGTCGCCGGGCTTGAGAGCAGGGCCAATGGCACGACTCGCTTCGAGAAGCTGGCGAAAATCCGGACGCTTATGGCTATCGACTGGCGTGGGGACGGTGACAATAAAAACATTGCACGCGCGAAGACTGGAGACATCATCCGTCAGCGCCAACTGCCGCGCTGACGAAATTTCCAACTCGCCCTCCTCGCCGTTGATGTCCAGGCCCTGCGTCAGCTGGGCCACCCGGCTCGAGTCGATGTCATATCCGATTACTCTAAACTGGCGACCAAATTCGATAGCCAGCGGCAGTCCCACATACCCAAGGCCGACAACGGCGATAACTACCTTGGCCTGCATCTTCGCCTCGAAGCACGAATCGTGAAGGCGCATTGTAGACGTAGATTCCCCGCCTCAATGGCAAGCGACCAAACTAGCCAAGACGGCCATGTCTGGCACGTCGAAGGCGCCCTCCACAGGTGATCACCAGATCGGCCAAGCGACGGTAGCCTCGGCGCGGGAGAAACACCTGGAGCCCAACGCGGGCAGCGAGCAACGGCGAGTACGCGCCCGCCAGGACAGCCTCAGAGAACAATCGGAGCGAGAGCGTTAGAGAGTGCGGTCTGGCCGCCTTTGCAATGTGCCAGCCAACTGGGCCGATCCCTGTCTAGCAAACCGCTCTCAAGAAGACTATGTGCAAGCACAAAGAACGTTCCCGCGATCAATAGCGCGCTGACACGATCGGACCTACTGCGAAGCGACACCATCAGATGGCCCTTCTGCCGATCGTTCACCCCTTCCACGGCGCCCAGCAGCTGCGCTTCGTAGCCGTGCTGCTGCGCGGTGCGATGCAGCGCCTGCACGTCCTTCGGGAAGCACGAACCGCCGTAACCCGCGCCGGGATAGATGAAATGCCAGCCGATGCGCGGGTCCGAACCGATGCCCTGTCGCACCATCTCCACGTCCGCGCCCACGCGCTCGGCGATGTTCGCGATCTCGTTCATGAAGCTGATCTTCGTCGCCAGCATCGCGTTGGCGGCGTACTTGGTCAGTTCGGCCGAACGCACGTCCATCACCACGATGCGCTCGTGGTTGCGGTTGAACGGCGCATACAGGCGCTTGAGCCGCTCCACGGCCGTCGTGCTGCTGGCGCCGATGACGATGCGGTCCGGGCGCATGCAGTCGTTGACGGCGTCGCCTTCCTTGAGGAATTCCGGATTGGACGCGACTTCGAACGCCAGGTCGGCGCCGCGCGCGGCCAGTTGCGCCGCGATCTCCGTGCGCACCTTGTCGGCGGTGCCGACCGGCACGGTCGACTTGTTGACGACCACCGACGGTCGCTCCAGGTGCTGGCCGATCGTGCGCGCCACCGCCAGCACGTACTTGAGGTCGGCGCTGCCGTCCTCGTCCGGCGGCGTGCCGACCGCGATGAAGATGACGTCGCCATGCGCGACCGACGCCGCGGCGTCGGTGGTGAAACTCAACCGGCCCGCGGCGTGGTTGGCCTTCACCATCGGCTCCAGGCCCGGCTCGTAGATCGGAATCACACCGCGGTTGGCCTTCGGCCATCACTTCATTATTGCGTCCGAATCGCAGAGCTGCCCGCGGAAGCCAATGGAACTTTTCTCACGACGATGTCGTCGATGAGCAACGATCCGCCCAGACGACGCTCCTCCATGGATCGAGATGCATGCGAGAGAACCAGCCTCTGCATGGGGCAGTTCGGGGGAACTTCGAACCGCGCTTGATCTTGCGACCACTTTGGTGGCTTCACGGTCGATAGCTCGATGGTCGCCAGTTGTGTTCCCGACGCACAACTCAGCTTCCATAGAAATGGACGCGTCGTGTCAGTGGTGTCGTATGTCCATGCAGACAATGTGTAGATTCCGGCTTCCAGCGCGACCCACTGCTCCGGCCCTTTGAGCTCGACCGGTCTTCCGCTGAAGTCAATTCGCAATGCTTGCGATCCAGAGTGCGGATTCGTCCGGTCCACGGCAATGTCCATGCCGGGTTGCGAGGACCATCGCCATGAAAACCTCCCTTCGGCTTGCTCCGCGGCTTCGAATCCACCGTTGTATAGATCACTCGACGCTCGCCGTTCGCTCTGTCCTAGCGACTGAAACCAGACTGCCCTTGCCTCACGTGGACGGCCCAGCCGCACCAAGGCCTCGATGCGGACCGAGCGCTCGGTCTCGTTCAACGGTCGCAGCCTTGAGAGGGTTGCCATCAGGGCTTCGACGTGGTCCGCCTGCACGGTGGGATCACGCAATGCCGTCATCAGCGAACCTGCCCACGGTGGGTTCGACGCCAGAACAGCTGCCATCGCGTCCCGTATCGCAGCATCCGACAGGTGCGGGAGAAAGGCCGTGAGCACGTCGCTTCCAATGAAGGGAGCGACCCGGAGCGCGGCATCCAGATGCTCGACGGCTTCGCCGGCCGCTCCGGCCGACAACGCGGTGTCGGTCAGCATCATCTGCGCGACCCACTCCCGTGGATCGCGTTTGATCGCCACTCGATACAGCCTCTCGGCCTGAGCAGGATTGCCCTCTGCGTCCGCCACTTGGGCGAGAAGGCGATAAGCCTGGCCATCGACCGGCCTGTCTTTCAATGCCCGTTTGGCGTCGGCACGGAGAGTTGTCGGGTCACCCGGCGCCAGCCCAGCGGCGGCAACAAGCCTATCGGGCCCCAGTGGAGCACCAACGTTGCCTTCGACGCGCATCAGACAGAGTGTCGCCCACGCGACGGAGGCGGTTATGAACGCCGCCACCCCTCCCCTGACCACGGATGCCAGACCCGCCATGCGTCAGGCAGCACTGCCGCCGTACTCGTAGGAGCCGTAGCCGTAGCTCTTGTCACTGCGATCTTGGTTGAATCGCGTGAGAACTGTGCCTACGAGACGCGCTCGCGCAAACTGCAAGCGCTGGAGCGCTGCGCGCAAGGCATCACTGCGTGTCGACTCGGCCGCGGCAATCAGCAGCGTCGCTTCAGCATGATTGGCCAGGAGCGGTGCATCGGCCAGCCCCAGAACCGGCGGTCCGTCCAGTACGACCACGTCGAACCGTTCGTAAAGCTGTTGCAGCAGGGAAGGAAGTGCCCCGCCACCCAGCAGCTCGGGCGGATTTGGCGGCAGAGGCCCAGACGGAATCACGCTGAACCTTCGATCCCTAAGCTCCTGTACCGCATCCCACGGACTGCAAGCGCCAGACAGGAGACTGGAAAGCCCCTTTGCGGCCGGAATTCCCAATGTCTTGTGAAGGGAAGCGCCGCGAAGGTCCGCATCCACCAGCACGACGCGCTTGCCCAATTGCGCGATGTTGTGCGCCAGCTCGAGTGCCGAGGTGCTCTTTCCTTCGGACGGCCCCGCGCTCGTGATCAACATGCTACGCGGCAACCCGTGGGTCGTAGCGAACTGCAGGGCTGTTCGCACTGAACGATAAGCTTCCGAGAACGGCGATCGAAGATCGGCGGACGCCGCGGACGGAGATTCGCCCTCTCCCAAACGCGGGATCGCACCAAGCACCGGAAGGCCCGTGAGATCCTCGAGGCGCTTCGTGTCGTGGACGGTGTTATCGAGAAAGTGCACGAGGAACGCGAGCATCACCCCAAGAAGCAAGCCGACCACCAGGCCGATCGCAGTATTGAGGAGCCTTCGCGGGAAGGCCGCCTTGTCGGGCGGCATGGCCTTGTCGATGATCGAAATGTTGTTGGCACCGATACTTCCGGCAACACCGATTTCCTTGTATCGCTGCAGCAGCGCATCGTACAGCTCGCGATTCTTCCCGGCTTCGCGCTTGAGGATGTTGTACTGGATCGAACGCGACTGCAGATCGAGCACGTCGCCCTTCAGCCCCGAGATCCTGTTCTTAAGCAGCCCTTCCTGCGCCAACGCCGCTTCGTAGTCGATCTTGATGGCGGTGCGGATGTGACCTACTTCCGCCTGGATCTGGCGCGTCGCCTCTTCAATCTGCTGCTGCAACTGCACCATGTCCGGATAGTCGGGCTTGAACGTGGCGAGCTTGTTCTGGTATTCCGACTGCAGCGTCGCCCGCTGCTCCCGCAACTTCTGGATGAGCTGATTCGTGACAACCTGTGGAAGGCCCATGCCATCGCCGCTGTTGGCCTGGCGCCAAAGCGCCTCCGCCTTCATCCGTGCGCCCTGGGCACCGGCCAGCGCCGCATTGAGGTCGCCCAGGTTCTGCGCATCCAGCGATGGCTTGTCATCCCCTACGGAAACGATTTGTTCCCGGGTGGAGAATGCGACGAGCTGTTTCTCCGAATCCTCGAGCTTTCCTTTCAACTGCGCGAGGCGCTCCTCAAGGTACTTCTTGGCATAGGATGACGCCTGGAAGCGCCGTTCCAGGTTGGTCGCGATGAACGCGTCCGCGTAGGCATTGGTGATGCGCGCCGCGAGATCCGGGTCGGTAGAGTCAAAGTTCACGCGAACCAGACGCGAGTTTCGGACCGGTTCGATCGTCAGCGATTCCAGCACCGGCTCGATCAGTGCCAGTTCCAGCGCCTGCTTGCGAAGCCCCGGCGAAAGGGGCTTTCCTCCGTTTCGATCGGATGATTCTTCATCCGCCACTTCAACCTCTTTCGCGTAGACAGGATTATCCTCAAGTCGCAGGTCCTGGATGACGCGATGCGCCAGCGAGCGGCTCTTCAGCAGTTCGTACTGGGTCTGGTAGAAGTCACGATCGAGAGGCGATTCCGTAGGCTCCAGCCCCTCGAATGCGACGACCTTGATCGTGTCGCGTTCGATCTGCAGCGTCGACGAGGCACGGTAGGACGGTGTCGCGAGCAGGCTGAACAGAATTGAGATCAGGAGAGTCGCACTAGCAGCGCCCACCAGCCATTTCCAGCGTTGGCGCAGGATCTGCGCGTACTGGAGCAAGTTGATCTCGTCCCCATCCACCGACTCGGGCAGAGCATTTTCGACTAGCGCGTTCATTGGTATGCCCTCCAGACCGCGACGAAGGGCGCCAACTGGACCAGCGTCTTCAAGGTAAGGCGCCCAGCCGATGTATCGACGACGATGACGTCGTCACCGTAGATCTCCGGGTCCGGCTGCTCGCCGCGATTTATGGCCTTTACATCGAAGCGCGCGTACTTGCGTTCTCCGCCCACGGTTCGGAAGACAAGAACGTTGCGTTCGCTCCCAATTTCACTGAGCCCTTCCGCAAGCGAAATCGACTGCACCAGCGTCAGACGCGAAGCCATTGGATAGATCCCCGGCTTCTTGACCGCGCCGCTGACGGTTACGCGCTGACTGGAGAACTCTTTGACAAAGACGCTGACCTGCGGTGTACGGAGATAACGCTCGCTGTAGCGCTCCGCAAGCAATTCCTCGATCTCGCCCACCGTGCGACCCGCCACGTCCACCGCACCAACGAGCGGAAGCGAGATCAGTCCCGCGTTATTGACTCGCACTTCGCGGTTCAGATCATCGACCTGGAAAACCGTCACGGTCAGCAAGTCACTGGGACCTATTCGGTACTCACTGCGTCCGAGCGCATCGACCACCGAGTCCGCTGCCGGCAGGGAATCCAGCTCCTCCCGCCCGGCGTGACTGACACAGGCAGATGACAACAAAATGCAGGCGAAGAGACCTGCGCGGAGAATCCAGCGGAACACCCAGCACCCATACTGCAGAAGAGCAACGCCGGATTATGCGCGACCATCGCGCACTTCCGATGCAAGTTAGACATTTGCTTACACCCCAGTCTTGCGCCCTAACAGCCGCCCAAACACACTGGCGCGGATCGGGCCGTTTGCATTGCGCTGGTCGCGCGGGCAAGTACGCAGGGCAGCCGCAGGCAAATCACTCGGCGGGACGTCGTTGACGATGCCACGTGGGCGGATCACCACCTGATTCGTTGCCTCTTCGCCACCAACAAGTGCGCCAGCGGCTTCGCGAGCCTCCATCAGGCAAGGGGGGCGGCGGCGCGGGTGATGTGCATCGGTGGCGATGATCATGCACATGCCATCGCCGACGAAGCGTTCACTCCAGTATTTCACGCGCTTTCCGAAGCGACCTGTCAGCGCGCCGGCGGTGATCTGCATCCACGCGCCGCGCATGGCCAATCGCTCGAACAGATCAAAATGCGTTTCGATCCAGCTGAGACGCTCCGGGTGCGTGATGACGGGCACCAGCCCTGCCACCATCAGATCGAACACTGTCTCTTCGAAGCGCGGCGGCGCGACGTGATGCGGCGGCTCCAGCAGCAGATAGCGCGAACCGGCGATCGTAGGGATGCGTCCAGCCTGGATTCCTTCGATCAGGTCGGGGGCGAGATGGACATCAGCACCTTCGACCAGCCTCAACGCGATTCCGCGTTGATCCAACTCGCACTGGAAAGCGCCTATCGCCGCACGGATGCCGTGCGCCGTATTCTCGTACACCCCCGGATAGATGTGCGGCGTGCACGCGACCGTGGTGATGCCATCGGCAACCGCCATGCGAGCCATTTCCAGGCTTGTTTCAAGATCGGCCGGGCCGTCATCGATGGCCGGAAGCAGATGGCAGTGCAAGTCGTACATTGCGATATCCCGTGAAACTCAACCCAGTCTAGTGACCGGATGCCGCACAGGAGGCGTCAGGCGAAAAAGTACGATGGCGTGTCAGTCGCGGCAGTAGATCGCAAGATCATCGCCGACAGCGATTACAAGACTGCGTCCCGAGAACGAGAACCCGCAGGCATGCAGTTCCGGATGGCTCTCGATACGACTGAAGCTGGCTTCCGCATCTTCGTGGCATGCGAACAGCGAAGCGCGTGGCGGCACGAGCAGTATTTCCGCCCTCGGCCAATCCAGCGTGACGATCTCCAACGCCCAGCCATCGGGCGTAACCCGCATCAATCCCCCGCCTTGCCGCCCCGCGGTAGCGATCTGCTGTCCGTCGAGCGGGCCGATGCCCACGGCTTGCAGCGGTCCCGCGGACGGCTCACCTTCAAGCGTTCCGTGTTTGCGCGCGATCTTCTCGCCGGTGCTGCAATCGATTACTCCACGACCTTCGCCCGAGACGACGAGCAACAATTCGCTGTTCCGATCGAACCCAACCGCTTCGAGCGCAGGCACAGCGAAGACGCCGGCAGCACGCCAAGGTCGCGGCGGCGCCACCAGCGCCGCCGTGCGCACCATCCGGCGGATGGGGCCAAGGTAGCGGGCAGCGGATTCCAGTTCAGCGCGTTGGCGCCTGGTTCGAAGGAGCGTGAGCATCGGGGAGAGCTTGGCGGAGGCGGCCGCCGTCGAGGCGCGCGTGATCATTCCTTGGAACTTGGCCGCCGCGCACTGGAGCCCGCACGGCGTGGCGCAGACGTCATGGCCCGCGATGCAGGAATGGTAGGGAGTCGCGCTCTGCGGGCCAATGAGAATTGTCTGATTCGCCGGCTTCGCAGGCACCCAACACGCATGCGCAGCGTGCGTCACGGAGGATCGCTACCGCCATGGTGCCCGGACCCGGGATCGAACCGGGACGGCCTTTCGGCCGGCGGATTTTAAGTCCGCTGCGTCTACCTGTTCCGCCATCCGGGCTGGAACGCGCGCCTAGCTTACGCGACGAACCGCGCATGACCGGTGCCGCACGATGTCCTGGCCGCAACGAAAAAGCCCGACCTTTCGGTCGGGCTTGATGATGCTGGAGGCCTGGGTCGGAATTGAACCGGCGTACGCGGATTTGCAGTCCGCTGCATAACCACTCTGCCACCAGGCCGGTGACTCGAATCCGTCGACCGGATTCTTTCATATTCCGGCCCCGTTCACGCAACGAGGCCTGAAACGACAAGGCCCCGAGAACGGGGCCTTGTCTGAAACTGGAGCGGGAAACGAGACTCGAACTCGCGACCCCGACCTTGGCAAGGTCGTGCTCTACCAACTGAGCTATTCCCGCAGAGGAACCGACATTTTAGGCATGGAATGAAAAGTGTCAACTCTTTTTCACTCCGTGGGAGGCCCCGTCAGCGGACTTCCCGAACCGGCCGATCGGGCTGCCATCTCCCGGTCGGATCGTCGAACGCGTCGGCGTTCGCGATGCGCATATTCTCTATGAACGCGCGTCTTCGCGCAATACCGGCCATGCAGCGCGCAGGTATGCGAAGCCAGACCACAGCGTCAGCAATGCAGCCGCAGCAAGCAGCCATTCGCCGACCAGGAAGATGTTCACGCCATACAGCGGCTCCTGGTACAGCAGGCATACCAGCGCCACCATCTGCACGATCGTCTTGATCTTGCCGATCGAAGCGACCTTCACAGTGGCGCGCTGGCCGAGTTCGGCCATCCACTCGCGCAGCGCGGAAACGGCGATTTCACGGCCGATGATGACCGCCGCCCACAGCGCCATCCACACGGTTGGATGCTTCTGCACGGTCAGCAGCAGCGCGATGGCGACCATCAGCTTGTCGGCAACCGGATCGAGGAACGCGCCGAACGCCGAATACTGGTTATAGCGGCGCGCGATCCAACCATCCAGCCAGTCGGTGATGGAGGCGAACGCGAAGATGAAAGCCGCCGCGAAATTGGTCCACTTGTAGGGCAGATAGAAGACCAGCACCAGCACCGGGATCAGCAGGATCCGCAGCAGGGTCAGCATGGTCGGTACGGTCAACTTCATCCTTCGCTCCGCGCGCCGCCGGTCGGTTCGGGCATGTCCAGGGGGGTGGGTCGTTCGGTGGGCCTGTCGGGGACGTCCAGCCCGTGCAGGGTCGCATAGATACGCTCGGCCAGGGCGGCGTTGATGCCGTCCACGCGCGCGATCTCCTCGATACCCGCCGCCTTCAGGCCCCCTAACCCGCCGAAATGCCGCAACAGATTAGCGCGACGGCGCGGGCCGATGCCGGCGATGTCCTCCAGTCGGCTGGTATTGCGCGCCTTCTGGCGGCGGCCGCGGTGGCCGGTGATGGCGAATCGGTGAGCTTCGTCGCGAACCTGCTGAACCAGCTGCAGCGCGGGCGATTCGGCCCCGGGGTGCACGGTCCGGCCGTCGGGCAGGAGGAGCTCCTCCTCGCCGGGCCGGCGTTCGGGCCCCTTGGCCACGCCCACGAGGGTCACCCCCTCCACGCCCAGGTCGCCCAGCACGGCACGCGCCTGGGCGACCTGCCCGGCACCGCCGTCGATCAGCAGGACGTCCGGCGTCACGCCGCCCTCCTCCACCGCACGGCGGAAGCGGCGCTCGATCGCCTGATGCATCGCTGCATAGTCGTCGCCTGGTTCGATGCCGCTGATGTTGAAGCGCCGGTACTGCCCGCGGACGGGGCCTTCGGCATCGAACACCACGCACGAGGCCACCGTGGCCTCGCCCATGGTGTGGCTGATGTCGAAGCATTCGATGCGCGAAGGCAATGCCGCCAGCCCCAGCATCTCTCGCAGCGCTTCGGCGCGCGCATGCTGCGCCGCATGGCTGGTGCGTTCGGCCGCCAGCGAGAGCTCCGCGTTGCGCCGCGCCATATCGAGGTAACCCGCGCGTTCGCCGCGCACATTGCACTTGATCTGCACGCGGCGCTCACCGGTACTGGAGAGCGCGTGTTCGATCAGCTCGCGATCGGGGATGTCGCGATCCAGCACGATCTCGCGCGGCGGCGTTTGTTCGCCGTAGTACTGGGAGACGAAGGCCGCCAGCACTTCCTCGGCATTCTCGCTGCCGTTCGTTTTCGGGAAGAAGGCGCGCGTGCCCAGGTTGCGGCCATCGCGGAACGCCAGCAGCAGGACGCACGCGGCCACGCCATGCATGGCGATCGCCAATACGTCCAGGTCGGCCGCGCGTCCGTCGACGTACTGCCGTGCCTGTAGGCTGCGGATGGAGGCGACGAGGTCGCGCAGCCGCGCGGCCTCCTCGAAATCCAGCCGCACGCTGGCCGCCTCCATCGTCTTCACCAGCTCGTCGCTGAGCTCGTCGCTGCGCCCTTCCAGAAAGAGGCCGGCGCGGCGCACGCTTTCCGCGTAGTCGCGCGCCGGCACCAGGCCCACACACGGCGCGCTGCAGCGACCGATCTGGTGCTGCAGGCACGGTCGCGAACGGTTGCGGAACACGCTGTCCTCGCAGCTGCGCAGCTTGAACAGCTTGTGCATGAGGTTGAGCGTGTCGCGCACTGCGCCGACGCTGGCATAGGGGCCGAAGTAGCGTCCCGGAATTGCGCGTGGACCGCGGTGCATGGCGATGCGCGGCCAGGCTTCCTGCGTCATCAGCACGTACGGGTAACTCTTGTCGTCGCGCAGCAGCACGTTGTAGCGCGGCTTGAGCGACTTGATGAGCTGGTTTTCCAGGATCAGCGCTTCGGCCTCGGTGCGCGTCACCGTGACTTCCATTCGCGCGGTCTGCGCCAGCATCGCCATGATGCGCGCGGACTTCGGTGTCGCATTGAAGTAGCTCGACACACGGTTCTTCAGTGCGCCGGCCTTGCCGACGTACAGCACGCTCTCGTCCGCCGCGATCATCCGGTAGACGCCGGGCGCGGTGCTCAGGTGCTTGACGAAGGCCTTGCCATCGAAGGCCGGTGCGACGGTTTGGCTCATGAATGCGCGGGCCGTCCGCAGGCTGGCCGCAGGAACGGCGGGATGCGGCTGGAAGCCGCGATGGGAAGCGGGACGATGGCGGGCGTTGCGGTCATGAGCATCGGCTCAGGGATGGGGCCGATTATGCGTCAGGGCAAGGCTTGCGCGCCGTGCGGAACACGCTCTGTGCGCCGGTTCAGCCCAGGCGCGACGCGTACTCCCGGCGCAGGCGTGCGATCACGCCGTCGGCCGCGCGGTCCAGGAGCTGGTAGACGTGCTCGAACTGTGCGGCGCCACCGGTATAGGGATCGGGAATCTCGCCCTCGCCCGCCATGCCGGCCCAGTCCAGCAGCAGGTCGATGCGCGCGTGCGCGTCGGCCGGGGCCCGGGCGCGCACGTCGCGCAGATTGGCGCGATCGGCGCACAGCACCCAGTCGAAACGCCGGTAGTCCACGGACGCGAGCTGACGCGCGCGCAGTCCGCTGATGTCGATGCCGTGTTGCGCTGCATTGGCGACCGCGCGCCGGTCCGGTGGCTCGCCGACATGCCAGTCGCCCGTGCCAGCCGAATCCAGTTCCACGCGTCCCGCCAGCGTCGAAACGGCGATGCGCGCGCGCAGCACGCCTTCGGCCACGGGCGAACGGCAGATGTTGCCCAGGCACACCACCAGCAGGCGGACCGGTTCAGCCATGGCCGGCGGCGATCCAGGCTTCGGCGCGGGCCAGGTCTTCCGGCGTATCGACGCCGGGCGGGAACGGTTCGGGCGTCACGCCGACCCGGATGCGGTAACCGGCTTCCAGCACACGCAATTGCTCCAGTGATTCGACCTGCTCCAGCCGCCCCGGCGGAAGCGCGGCGAAGCGCTGCAGGAAGCCTGCGCGGTAGCCGTAGATGCCGATGTGGCGCAGCCATTCGCCATGCTCGTTATCCGGCATGCGACTGCGGTCGCGCGCGAACGCATCGCGCGGCCACGGAATCGGCGCGCGACTGAAGTACAGCGCATGGCCGTCGCCGTCACGAACCAGCTTCACGGCGTTGGGATCGAACAACGTCTCCACGTCGGTGATGGGCGCCGCGAGCGTCGCCATCACCGTCTCGCCGTCCTGCATCAGCGCTGCAACCGCGCGTATGCCGGAGGCCGGCGCAAACGGTTCGTCGCCCTGCAGGTTCACCACGACGGTGTCGTCGCTCCAGCCGGCAATGCGCGCGCATTCGGCCAGCCGGTCGGTGCCGGAGGTGTGGTCCGGCGATGTCATCGCCACGCGCACGCCTGCACCGTCCAGTGCGGTGGCGATGCGCTCGTCGTCGGTTGCGATCCAGACCTCGCGTGCGCCGGCCTTCAGCGCGCGGCGGGCAACGTGCAGCACCAGCGGCTCGCCGGCCAGCAGGCGCAGCGGCTTGCCCGGCAAGCGGCTGGCGCCGAAGCGCGCCGGAATGGCGACGACGAAACCGGGAGTCTGCGCGTTCACGTCTTCTTCCTCGCTTTCGAGCCGAGTTCGCGGCATTCACGCGCCTTCGCAGCGATGCGGTCGAGCAGGCTCACCCAGAACGCTTCGGGCAGCTCCGCGCGCACCGGCACGCTGAAGAAGCGGTCGTCGGCGAAGGCCGCGCACTTGACCGCATCCTTCTCGGTCATCAGCACGGGCAATTCGCGGCTGCCGAATTCGAAATCGACGGACTGGTACTGGTGGTGATCGGAGAACGCGTGCGGCACCACAGCGATACCGAAATCGCGCAACGTCGTGAAGAAGCGTTCGGGATCACCGATGCCGGCCACCGCATGCACGCGCTGTCCGGAGAAGGCGCTCAGTTTGCGCGGCCGTCCGCCCAGCATCGGATCGACCATGTCGGCCACCAGCCGCATCGACCATTCGCCGAAGCCCGTGTCGGCGCCGCCCGTGCCCACGTTCACCACGCGGAAATCGCAACGCAGCCCGCGCTCGGGCAGTTCCCGCAACGGGCCTGCCGGCAGCAACTGGCCGTTGCCGTAGCGACGACGGCCGTCGACCACTTCGATCTCGATGTCACGCGCCAGGCGGTAATGCTGGAGGCCGTCGTCGCAGATGACGAGGTCGCAGCCTGCCTCCGCAAGCGCTTTCGCAGCCGCGGCGCGGTCGCGATCCACGCGCACCGGCGCGCCGGTGCGATGTGCGATCAGGACGGGCTCGTCGCCGCCCTGCGCGGCATCGGTGCGCGTGTCGACCCAGCGCGCCGTCGATGCGTCCTCGCGGCCGTAACCGCGACTGGCAACGCCGGGATTCCATCCTTCAGCGCGCAGGCGCTCAACCAGCGCGATCGTCAGCGGCGTCTTGCCGGCGCCGCCGGCGGTGATGTTGCCGACCACCAGCACCGGGACGCCGGGATGGCGTCGCTTCAACCAACCCTTCAAATACGCACTGCGACGCACTCCGCTGATCGCGCCGTACAGACTGGCCAGGAGTCGCGCGCCGATCGGAGCCGGCCGATCGCCGTACCAGTACGCCGGGGGATTCACCGGGCCTTTGCTCACCGTATTTCCTTCATTCCGCCTCGCGGAACTGCATGCGGTGCAGGTGCGCGTAAAGTCCGCCCTGCGCCAACAACTGCGAATGCGTGCCGCGCTCGACGATGCGACCCTGGTCGAGCACCAGCACCTGGTCGGCGTGTTCGATCGTGGACAGGCGATGCGCGATGACCAGCGTGGTGCGGTTGGGCATCAGATGCTCCAGCGCGTCCTGCACGAGGCGTTCGGATTCAGTGTCCAGCGCGGCGGTCGCTTCGTCCAGGATCAGGATCGGCGCGTCCTTCAGCATGGCGCGGGCGATGGCGAGGCGCTGGCGCTGGCCGCCCGACAGACGTCCGCCCTTGGCGCCAATGTCGGTATGCATACCCTTGGGCAAGCGCTCGACGAATTCCATCGCGTTGGCGCCGCGCACGGCGCGTTCCAGCGTATCGGCATCGGCCGACTGCATCTCGCCGTACGCGACGTTGGCCGCGACGGTGCCGTCGAACAGCATCACCTGCTGCCCCACCAGCGCGACCTGACGGCGCAGGTCGGCCAGGTGGTAGTCCTGCAGCGGATGCCCATCGAGCAGGATCTGGCCTTCCTCGATTTCATAGAAGCGCGGGATCAGCTTGATCAGCGTGGACTTGCCGCTGCCGGAGCGGCCGACGATCGCCGTGACCGTGCCCGGTTTCGCCTCGAAGGTGATGTCGGACAGCGCCGGCTCGGCTTGGCCGGGATAGCGCGCGGTGACATGGCGGAACTCGAGCAGGCCTTGCGCGCGCTCAAGCGGGCGCGTGCCGGTGTCCACTTCGTCCGGCGTGTCGAGCACGTCGAACAGTCGCTCGGCGGAAGCCACGCCCCGCTGCAACATGCCCTGCACATTGGTCAGCTGCTTCAGGGCGGGGATCACCGCGAGCATCGCCACCATGAGGCTGACGAACTCGCCGGCGGTCAGACGGCCCTGCATGGCCTCGCGACCGGCGAAGAACAGCAGCAGCGCCAGGCCGATCGCGCCCATCAGCTGCACCATCGCCGAGGAGATGCTGCGCGTGGATTCGACCTTCAGGCTCAGGCGCAGATGGTGCTCGGCCTGGCCGGAATAGCGCGCCAGTTCGGTCGACTGCGCGCCGTACACCTTCACTTCCTGGTGGTTCGACAGCGCCTGGTCGGCCGATTGCAGCAACTGCGCTCCGCTCTCCTGGATGCGGTGGCCGATGCGACGGTAGCGACGCCCGACCTTGTCCATCGTCCACGCCAGCATCGGCCCGAGCAGCAGCACGGCCAGCGTCACGCGCCAGCTGGTGTAGAGCATCACGCCCAGCATCACCAGCACCTGCAGCGACTGCTGCAGCATGACCTTGGCCGCATCGATGGCGGCCTGCGCGACCTGGTCGCTGTCCGAACCCAGGCGGGTGAGCATCGACGACACCGGTTCGGTGTCGAAGCGCAGGCCCGGCAGGCGCAGGTACTTGCCCAGCACCTGCACGCGCAGGTCGCGCGCGATGCTGCGGCCGGCGCGCGCCATGAAGGTGTCGGTCAGATAACCGGCGAGGCCGCGCGCCACGAAGATGCCGATGATCGCCAGCGGCAGGATCAGGCCCACGTTCGGATTGCGGCTGACGAAGGTCAGGTCGACCATCGGCTTCATCAGTTTGGTGAACGCACCGGCCGCGGCGGCTTCGATCAGCATGCCGACCAGTGCGATGAACAGAACCGCGCGGTACGGTGCGACGAAATGCAGCAACCGGCGGTAGGTCTTCCAGGGCGAGACGTCGTCGCTCACCTGGCGGTCTCCGCTGCCGCTTCGCGCGTCTGCGGCGCGGTCGCGTTCATCACCTTGCGGAAGCCGAGCTGGCCGAGTGCGTCGTACACCGTGACCACGGCCTGGTACGGCGTGCGCGCGTCGGCGCGCAGCATCACCGGGCGGTCGCGGTCGTTGCCGGCGACTTCGGAGATGGTGCTCTTGAGCGACTCGACGTCGCTGCGCAGCACTTCGCGGTCGTCGACAAAGTAACGACCTTCGGCATTGACGAGCACGATCAGCGCCTTGGCCGGATCGGTGTTGGCTTCGCCGGTGGCGCGCGGCAGTTCGAGCTTGAGCACCGATCGCGCGTCGAACGTGGCGGTGACGACGAAGAAGATGATCAGCACCAGGATCACGTCGATGAGCGGCACCAGATCGATGTGCGGCTCATCGTCTGCGCGGTGGTCGCGGATACGCATCGGGCGCGTCGCCTCAAGCCGCCTGCGGGGTGCGCACGGCGGTGGCCGGGCGCGTGTCGAGCGTGTCCATGAGCGCGATGGCCTCGTGCTCCATCGCCACGATGTACTCCGAGATGCGGCCGCGGAACCAGCGGTGCGCCATCAGGGCCGGAATCGCGACGATCATGCCGGCGGCGGTACACACCAGCGCCTTGCCGATGCCGCCGGCGAGCTGGTTCACGTCGCCGATGCCGTGGTCGAGGATGCCCAGGAACATCTGGATCATGCCGACCACGGTGCCGAACAGGCCCAGCAACGGGCCCGCCGCGGCGATGGTGCCCAGCGTGTTCAGGTAGCGCTCCATCTTGTGGACGAGGTGGCGGCCGACGTCCTCGATGCGCTCGCGGATCTGGTCGCGGGGACGCAGGCGCACGTCCAGCGCGGCGGCCAGCAGCTCGCCCAGCGGCGAGGTGCGGCGCAGGGACTCGATGTGGGCGGGGTCCAGCTTGCCGCTGCCGGCCCAGGTGCGGACTTCCTTGCCCAGGTTGGGGGGCAGCACGGCGGTGCGCCGCAGCGTCCAGGCGCGCTCGACGATCAGCGTCAGGGCCAATACCGACAGCAACAACAGCGGAATCATCGGCCAACCGCCGGCCTTGACCAGTTCCAGCACGCGAACTACCCCTCCGGCCCTCGGCCGTCTCGATCTGGCCGATAGGATAGCCCAGCCGGATGCGACTCCCCTCGCCGCGCGGCGTCCCAGAGCCGCGGGTGTGCATGCCGTCGCGCTTCCACCTCCACGCCCCCGGCATTCAGGCGAACGCGCAGAGCGCCTTCGCCGGCCGTGTCATGCACGGTTGCCCCCATGCGGCGCCAGCGCTCGACCACGAACGGGCGCGGATGCCCGAACCGGTTGCCGTGTCCAGACGACACCAGCGCGACCGACGCCCCCGTGCCGGCGATGAAGGCAGGGTCCGAGGAACCGCCGCTGCCGTGGTGGGCGACCACGACCACGTCGGCGCGGATGTCGGCCGCTGACTCCCGGGCGAGACGCCGCTCGATCACCTCACCGATGTCTCCCGTCAGCAGGGCTGCCCGTCCACGTGCTTCGACGCGCAAAACGCAGCTGGATTCGTTGCGCAGGTAGGGAAAATCGACCGGCGGATGCAGGAAGCGGAAGCGGACGCCGTCCCAGGCCCACTCTTCGCCTGCACGGCAGGCTCGCCCTCCGGGCAGGGCGAGCCCTTCGGGGGCAAACAGGGCCGGCACGGGGAAAAGCCGCTGCACCGACGGCCATCCCCCGGCATGATCGTTGTCGCCGTGGCTGACCACGGCCGCGTCCAGCCGTGTCACGCCCAGCGCATGCAGGACCGGTACGACCGCGCGCTCCCCGGCATCGAATCCATCGGGAACCGCGGGTCCCATGTCCACCAGCAGCGCGTGGTGCGTCGTGCGAACCAGCACGGACAGCCCCTGCCCTACGTCGATCACCACCAGCTCGGCCTCGCCCGGGGCCGGCAGTCGACGGTCAGGCCACAGCAGCGGCAACCACATCAGCACGGCCAGCGACTTGCCCGGCGTACCGCGCGGCAGAAGTAACCAGAACGCGCCCAGCAAGGCGAGTGGCAGGGCGAACCAGCGCGGCTCGGGTAGCCACCAGAGGGACAACGGGCTCGCTGCGAGCCGGACGAACAGCGGCCAGGTCAGATCGAAACACCAGGCAGCGGCCTGCCACGCCCAACCACCGGCGCCGGGATGCAGCGACTCCAGTCCCAGTCCGATCAACGACAGCGGCACCACAACCAGGCTCCACCATGGCACGGCGAGCAGGTTCGCCAGCGGCCCCGCGAGGGAAGCCTGCCCAAACAGGATCGCAGCCAGCGGCAGCAGGCCGAGCGTCGCCACGGCCTGCGCGGAAAGAAAGTCACGCACTGCACGGCCACCGCGGTCGGGCAGGCACCACAGAAGCCAGGCGACACCAGCGAAACTTAGCCAGAAGCCGGCCGACAGAACGGCGAGTGGATCCACGAGCAACATCGCGAATGCCGCCAGCGCCAGGCATTCCCCCGCGGACATCCGACGCCGCAGCATCCGCAGACCGGCCACGATGGCGATCATCAGGGCCGTCCGCACGGTCGGCAACGCGAAACCCGCAATGGCGGTGTAGACCACCGCACCGGCAACGCTGCCGGCCGCAGCGGCGACCTGCGCAGGCACGCGACGCGCGAGGTTCGGCCACAACCACCACACCCCGCGGATCAGCAACGCGAAGAAGCCTGCGACCAGGCCGACGTGGAATCCGGAGATCGCGATGAGGTGCGTCAGACCATTCGCACGCAGGACGGTCCAGTCCTCATCGTCCAGGCCACGAACGTCGCCCAATGCGAGCGCGCGAATGAAGCGCGCGGACGAGTCGGGCACGCGCACGACGATGCGTTCCGACATTGCGTCACGCCATGCGTCGATGCCCCGTGCGGACGTCAGAAGCCGCGCGGATGCAGGGTTGCGTACGTAGCCCATCGCCGCGATGCGCTGGGCCATGGCGAACTTCTCTGCATCCGCGCCGCCTGGATTGCGCAACCCGCGTGGCGCACGCAAGCGGAGCTCGAAACGCCAACGCTGGCCGGCGCGAAGCGTGGTGCGTCGTGCGGGATCGTCTTCGTACCAGGCCAGTCGCAGGATGCGACCTCGAAGGTTTGCATCCTGCACCGCATCGTCGACGCGCAACAGGAAGCTCGTGCGGCGCGGCTCATGTGCGGGCAGGTCGAGGATGCGGCCGGTCACGACGGCGTCGTGCCGCGCCGGCTCCGCCGGCAGTTGCAGCGACAGCGCATGCACCGCGTGCAGGCCGGCCAGGGCGTGACCCAGCAGCATCCAGCCCATCAACAGCGTGAATGTGCGCGGCGACCGGATGCCTCGCCATACGCATCCGATGCCCACGATGACCATCGCCAGCGAAGCCCACCACGGCAACAAGCCTGACGACCATAAACAAACGAAGACGCCGATCAACAACGCGAGCGCTGCAGCGATCCCGAACGGCGGCGTCCCTGCCGCTGGCGTCACCCGTCAGACCTCGCTGGGGGCCAACTCGCGCAGTTTGCCCTCGTGCAGCTCAAGCACTCGGTCCAGACGACGCGCCAGACGACGGTCGTGCGTAACCAGCACCAGTGCGGTGTGCTGCTCGTGGTTCAACGCAAGCATTAACTCGAACACCGTCGAGGCGGTCTTCTCGTCGAGATTACCGGTGGGCTCATCGCCCAATACGCACGCCGGCCGATTGACGAGCGCTCGCGCCACAGCGGCGCGCTGACGTTCACCGCCGGACAGCTCACCGGGCTTGTGTTCGAGGCGATGGCCCAGCCCCACGGCTTCCAGCAGCGCTTTCGCCTGCCTGTTCGCATCGGGTACGTGCGCGCCGGAGAGCAGCACCGGGAGCATCACGTTCTCCAGCGCGGTGAACTCCGGCAGCAGGTGATGGAACTGGTAGACGAAGCCGAGCGACTTGTTGCGCAGTGCGCCGCGGTCAGCATCGGACAGCGAACTCATCTTTCGCCCTGCAACGAACACCTCGCCCGCCGTCGGCCTGTCGAGGCCGCCGAGCAGATGCAACAGCGTGCTCTTGCCTGCGCCGGAGGCACCCAGGATGGCGACGGTCTCGCCCGACTGGACCGCCAGGTCCAATCCGGCGAACACCGGTGTGCGCAACGAGCCCTCGGCATAGGTCATCGCCAGGCCTTCCGCGCGGATCGCCTCGCCCTGGTGCTTGATTGCCTGCATGGCCTCACTCATAGCGCAGCGCCTCCGCCGGAGCCGTGCGCGCTGCGCGCCAGGCGGGGTAGATGGTGGCGAAGAACGCCATGACGAGCGCGACGGTGGCGATCACCACCACGTCGCTGGCCTGCAGGTCGGTCGGCAGGCCGGTGATGTAATACACATCCTCGGGCAGCAGTTGCACGCCCACCACGGCTTCGATCGCCTTGAGGATGTGCTCCAGATTGAGCGTCAGTACGATGCCGCCGATCACGCCGATCACCGTGCCGATCACGCCAATCAACGTCCCCTGGACGACGAACACCTGCATCACCCCGCGCGGCGTGAGGCCGAGCGTGCGCAGGATCGCGATGTCGGCCTGCTTGTCGGTGACCAGCATGACCTGCGAACTGACCAGGTTGAACGCGCCCATCGCGATGATCAGCGACAGGAGGATCGCCATGATGGTCTTTTCCATCTTGAGCGCGCGGAACATGTTGGCGTTCTCGCTGGTCCAGTCGCTGACGCGGTACGGACCGCCCGGCGAGACGGCGAGATCACGCGCGACGTCCCATGCCTTGTCCATATCGTGCAGGCGCAGGCGGACGCCGGTGACGCCCTCGCCCATGCGCAGCAGCCGCTGCATGTCGTGCATGTTGGTGACGGCCAGGCCCTTGTCGAAGTCGTTGTAGCCCGCTTCGAAGATGCCGCTGACGGTGAAGCGCTTGAGCTGCGGCACGGCGCCCAGCGGCGTGCTGCGGAAGTCCGTCGTGGTCATCACCACGCTGTCGCCGATGCCGACGCCGAGCCACAGCGCCAGTTCCTTGCCCAGCACGATGTTGAAACTGCCCGGCGCGAGGGAGTCGAGCTTGCCCTGCACCATCTTGTCGGCCAGGACCGAGACCTTGCCCTCCTGGTCCGGCAGCACGCCACGCACCAGCGCCGGCTGGTTGCGGGCACCGGACAGCAGGGCCTCCTTCTCGATGTACGGCGCTGCACCGGCCACGCGCTTGTCGGCCACGGCCTTGGCGATGGCCGCCTGCCATTCGGTCAGGGGTTCGCCGTAGGCGCTGACAGTGGCATGCGCCGCCATCTGCAACATGCGGTCGCGGATCTCACGCTGGAAGCCGCTCATGACCGCCAGCGTCGTGATCAGCGCAGTCACGCCGAGCGCGATGCCCGCGATGGAGGCCAGGGAGATGAAGGAGATGAAGCCGTTTCGGCGTTTGGCGCGCAGGTAGCGCAGGCCGATGGCCACTGGGATGGGTTTGAACATAGCGGGCTAGGATGCCATCGAACGCGGTGGCTGCGCAGCCGTTTGGACAGGAAGAGCCAGCCGCAGTTCACGGCGTTCGCGGGACGGCAGTGTGTCCGGCCACCAGGCCAGGCGCTGGCGGCGCCCGGTTGCGTCGCGGTAGCGCAGGAAGGCGAGCGGCCCGCGCCAGTGCAGGTCCAGCGCGTCGACAGGCAGGCCATCGACCATCGCCCGCCCCTCCCCGGCCAGCACCAGCACCCTCATTGGCCGCACGGCCTCGCGCCGCGAGAGCCGGAGGCCCTCGGCCATCGCGGCGAGCGCGAGCGGGATCGACCACCCCAGCGGCATTTCGCTCGCGATGACACCGAGCGCCGCGAGCAGCCCGAGTATGAAAAGCGCCCGCGTCAGCCAGCGCGACGGCCGCCACTCAAGGCGGCAAGGTGCGGATGCGTGCGACGAGGGCGGCGAGTTCGGCATCGGCGGGCGTTTCGTGTCCCATGAACCAGTGCCAGAGCTTATCGTCCTCGATTTCCAGCAGACGTAGGAAAACCCCGTGTTCGGATGCAGGAGCTTGCCGCCATTCGCGGTCAAGGTACCGCTCGAACAACCGATCCAGTTCCCGCATGCCGCGGCGCGAGCGCCAACGCAGGCGGCTCAGTTCGCGTTCGATGTCCTCGCTCATGCGCGCCACCAGCCCAGTGCGATCACGGCCCACAGCGCCCACAGGACCATGCCGCCCGTGACGTAGGCGTAGAACCGGTGCATGACCTTGTTGTAGGTGCAGTGGATCGCGCTGTGGACGATGCGAAGCAGGACGAACGCCCATGCCAGCGCCACCGTCACCGCGTTGACCTGCGCCGTCAGCGCGGCCACCACCAGCGCCAGGTAGAACAACACCGGCAATTCGAACAGGTTGCGGAAGTTGTCGGCGGCGTAACTGTCGGTCAGGCGCGCGGCGGACTGCGCCGAGGTGGCGACGGCTTGCGGATGGATGCGCTCACGCTTCATCTGCCCGATGCGCATGACGTACATGCGCCACCACACCACGCAGGTGAGCGCGACCATCGCCATCGCCGGAACGAAGATCAGCCTGTTGTCCATGTCATTCCCCTGAAACGTTCCAGAAAAAAGGGCGCACTCTCGTGCGCCCCAGTTCCGTACACAGCGGCCACCATCCGCCCGATCAGGCGCGACGCGCCAGCATCAGCTTCTTGATCTCGCCGATCGCCTGCGCCGGGTTCAGACCCTTCGGGCAGGTGCGGGCGCAGTTCATGATGGTGTGGCAGCGGTAGAGCTTGAACGGATCCTCAAGGTCGTCCAGGCGCGCACCGGTGTCCTCATCGCGCGAGTCGACGATCCAGCGATAGGCCTGCAGCAGGATCGCCGGGCCGAGGTAGCGGTCGCCGTTCCACCAGTAGCTCGGGCAGCTGGTCGAGCAGCATGCGCACAGGATGCACTCGTACAGGCCGTCGAGCTTCTTGCGGTCTTCCGGCGACTGCAGGCGCTCGCGATCGGACGGCGACGGGCTCTGCGTGCGCAGCCACGGCTTGATCGAGGCGTACTGCGCGTAGAAGTGCGTCAAGTCCGGAACAAGGTCCTTCACCACCGGCATGTGCGGCAGCGGGTAGATCGGCACCTCGCCGGCGCTGCAGTCCTCGATGGCCTTGGTGCACGCCAGCGTGTTGGTGCCGTCGATGTTCATCGCGCACGAACCGCAGATGCCTTCGCGGCACGAGCGACGGAACGTCAGCGTCGGATCGATCTCGTTCTTGATCTTGATCAGCGCGTCCAGAACCATCGGGCCGCACGTCGCCATGTCCACCTCGTAGGTGTCCACGCGCGGGTTCATGCCGTCGTCGGGGTTCCAGCGGTAGACCTTGAAGGTGCGCGCCTGCTTGGCGCCCTGCGCCGGCCAATGGCGGCCCTTCTGGATCTGCGAGTTCTTCGGGAGGGTAAATTCAGCCACGGTTGCTCGCTCCGGTCAGTAGACGCGCTTCTTCGGCGGAACCACGGCCACGTCGTCGCTCAACGTGTACATGTGCACCGGGCGGTAGTCGATCTGGGTCTTGCCGCTCTCGTCGACCGAGCACAGCGTGTGCTTCTGCCAGTTGGCGTCGTCGCGATCCGGGAAGTCCTCGCGGGCATGCGCGCCGCGCGATTCGGTGCGGTTCTCGGCGGACACGATCGTCACCAGCGCCTGGTCGAGCAGGTTCGACAGCTCGTAGGTCTCGATCAGATCCGAGTTCCAGATCAGCGAACGGTCGCTCACCTTCACGTCGGCGAAGGATGCGTGGATCTCGCGCATCTTGCGCACGCCGTCGGACAGCGTCTCGCCGGTGCGGAACACGGCCGCGTCGGCCTGCATCGTGCGCTGCATCTTGTCGCGGATGACCGCCGTCGGCGTGCCGCCATTGGCGTTGCGCAGCTTGTCCAGACGCGCCAGCGCCGGATCGCAGGCGTCGGCCGCCAGCGCGGCGTGCTTGCCATCGCGCTTGACGGTTTCCGCCGCGCGGTTGGCGACGGCGCGACCGAACACGACCAGGTCGAGCAGCGAGTTCGAACCCAGGCGGTTGGCGCCGTGCACCGACACGCATGCGGCTTCGCCGATCGCGTACAGGCCCGGGACCACTTCGTCCGGGTTGCCGTTCTTCAGCTGCACCACTTCGCCGTGGTAGTTGGTCGGGATGCCGCCCATGTTGTAGTGAACGGTCGGGATCACCGGGATCGGCTGCTTCTCGACGTCGACGTTGGCGAAGATGCGCGCCGACTCGGCGATGCCCGGCAGCTTCTCGTGGATCACTTCCGGGCCCAGGTGCGTCAGGTCGAGCAGGATGTGATCCTTGTGCTCGCCGACGCCGCGGCCTTCGCGGATTTCCATCGTCATCGCGCGGCTGACCATGTCGCGCGGGGCGAGGTCCTTCACGCTCGGTGCGTAGCGCTCCATGAAGCGCTCGCCGTTGCTGTTGCGCAGGATGCCGCCTTCGCCGCGCACGCCTTCGGTGATCAGGCAGCCCGCGCCGTAGATACCGGTCGGGTGGAACTGCACGAACTCCATGTCCTGCATCGCAAGACCGGCGCGCAGCACCATGCCGCCGCCGTCGCCGGTGCAGGTATGGGCCGAGGTCGCGGAGAAGTACGCGCGGCCGTAGCCGCCGGTGGCCAGCACGGTGCCCTGCGCCTTGAACAGGTGCAGCGTGCCTTCGGCCATGTCGAGCGCGAGCACGCCACGGCAGGCGCCGTTGGCGTCCATGATCAGGTCGAGCGCGAAGTACTCGATGAAGAACTGCGCGTCGTGCGCCAGCGACTGCTGGTAGAGCGTGTGCAGGATCGCGTGGCCGGTGCGGTCGGCCGCGGCGCAGGTGCGCTGCGCCGGCGGACCTTCGCCGTAACGCGTGGTCATGCCGCCGAACGGACGCTGGTAGATCTTGCCGTCCTCGGTGCGCGAAAACGGAACGCCGTAGTGCTCCAGCTCGATGATCGCCGGGATGGCCTCGCGGCACATGTATTCGATCGCGTCCTGGTCGCCCAGCCAGTCCGAACCCTTGACGGTATCGAAGAAGTGGTAACGCCAGTCGTCCTCGCCCATGTTGGCCAGCGCGGCGGCGACGCCGCCCTGCGCGGCCACGGTGTGCGAGCGCGTCGGGAAGACTTTGGTGATGCAGGCCGTCTTCAGGCCCTTCTGGGCCAGGCCGAAGGTGGCGCGCAGGCCAGCGCCACCGGCGCCGACGACCACCATGTCGAAAGTATGTTCGTGGATCTTGTAGGCGGGCACGGCGTCAGGCTCCCAGCGCGATGCGGACGATGGCGAGCACGCTGGCGATGGCCGCGAGTGCGCACAGGAAAATGTTGAGCAACTGCAACGTTGCCGCCGGGAGCGGCGCGTGCACGTAGTCTTCGACGATGACCTGGATGCCGAGCTTGGCGTGCCAGAACATCGCGATGCTGAAAGCAATCAGCAGGATCGCATTGCACGGATGGGCGACCGTGGCGCGCACGCTCGCGTAGTCGTCGCCGATCAGGCACAGGATCAGGCCCAGGACGTAGAGCGACAACGCAACCAGGGCGATGGCCGTGATGCGCTGGACGATGAAGTGGCTGGTGCCGTCCTTCGCCGAACCCAGGCCGCGGGCGCTCTTGAGCGGGTTGCGCAGGCGGGACTTGTGCAGGCTCATGCGCCACCCCGCTGCATCATCGCCAGCACCCAGATCAGCACGGTCAGCGCGAGGCTGCCGAAGACCGAGATCCAGCTGCTGCGCACGAAGGACGCGATCTTGTAGCCGTAGCCGGCGTCCTGCACGAGATGGCGGATGCCGTTGATCAGGTGGAAGGACAGCGCCCAGCTCCAGCCGAACAGGATCAGGAACCCGAACGCCGACCGGCTGAAGCGGGTGAAGGTCGCCCACGATTCGGGACCTGCGGCCAGCGCGAGCAGCCCCCAGGCGACGATGAAGCTGCCGACCACCAGGATGATGCCGGTAATGCGGTGGACGATGGAGGTCACCGTCTGCACCTGCCAGGCATAGATCTGCAGGTGGGGTGACAAAGGACGTTCGCGATTCGCCATGAGCGTGGCGGTCTCTCGGCTGGGCGGCGGTGCCGCGTGGCGGGAAGGCGTGTGGAGCGGTGACGCGTCAGAAGTCGATGCAGCGGCCGTTCTTTTCCCAATCGCCGTAGCGGGTCGGCTCGGGGCCTTCACGCCCTCCGACTTCCTTGGCCTTCGCATCGCCCGTGACGGGTGTCTGCTCGGGTGCTTCGGGCGCGTGCGGCGCTTCGACGGGGGTGGTTTGGCCTATCATCGCAGCGCTAAATGTTAATTCCCGCCCCCATGCATGACAACCCGCAAGCTGTGGCGGACGCTGTTTTCGCCCTGCCCGACCACCGCCTGATCTCGCTTTCCGGCCGCGATGCGGCGACTTTCGCGCAGGCGCAGTTCATGAACGACGTCGCCCTGCTCGAGCCCGGGCAGTGGCAATGGAGTGGCTGGCTGACGCCGAAAGGGCGCGTGATCGCGCTGTTCGCTTTGCTCAAACTGTCCGATGAGACCCTGTGGCTGCTGCTCCCGGACGCCGATCCGGCGGCCTTGGCGACGGCCCTGCAGCGTTTCGTGTTCCGCGCCAAGGTGAAGATCCAGGTGCGTGAAGACCTGCACGTCTCCGGCCGTTTCGCGGCGCCGGCGGGTGCGTCCGGGGCGACGTTCGCCGGCGATGAGGCCAGCGGCCTGGAGCTCGACCTGGGCGGCGCCGGCGGTCCGCGCACGCTGCGCATCGCGAGCGCCCCGGCCTCACACGACGCGGCCTCGGCGGCCCGCTGGCAGGCCTTCGACCTCGAACACGGACTGCCCCGCCTGCCCGGCTCGCAGGTCGAACACTGGACGCCGCAGCAGCTCTCCCTGGATCGCCTGCGTGGTTTCAGCGTGAAGAAGGGCTGCTACCCGGGCCAGGAGATCGTTGCGCGCACCCACTTCCTCGGTCAGGCCAAGCGCGGGCTGGTGCTGGTCGAAAGTGATGCGCCGCTGGAAGCCGGACGCGACCTGAGCGCGGGAACGGCGACGCTCGGCAAACTCGTCGCCAGCGGCCATGACGGCGCGCGCCACCTCGCTCTGGCCGTGCTGCCGCTGGAACGCGAAGCCACCGCGCTGGACGTGGGCGGAGTCGAAGTGAAGGAAGCCGGGCTTCGCGAAGGACTGGCGCGCTGAGGCAGCCCCTCAGGGCGCGCGCACGTCGCGCCGCTGCGCCTGCCAGTGTTCGAGCCACGCCTGGAACATCAGCACATTCCACAGGTGCGTGTGCCATTTGCGCTCGCCGCCGAGGAACTCGCGCCACAGGCCATGCACCGCATCGGCATCGAAATGGCCTTCCGAGCGCAACCGCGCGGGATCCAGCAACGCCGACGCCCACTCACGCAGGTCGCCTTTGAGCCATGCACTCACCGGCGCACCGAAGCCGCGCTTGCCGCGATCGACCATCGAATCGGGCAGGTAACGTCGCAGCACGCGCTTGAGCAGATGCTTGTTGCCGGACGGCTGGCGCTTGAAATCCAGTGGCAAGGACCAGGCGAACTCCGCCACGCGCCAGTCCAGCAGCGGCGCCCTCGCCTCCAGGCTCACCGCCATGCTCGTGCGATCGACCTTGCACAGGAGGTCTTCGGGCAGATACACGCTGAAGTCCGCGAGCATCATCGCGTCGGCCGGCGTGCCGGATCCGTGCAGCGGATCGGGCTGGTCGTAGAAGGTCGCCGGCAACGCGGCACCCGTTACGACCGCTTCGGGATCGCGCCAGCGCGCGACGCGCTGCCGGTACACGTCGCCGATGCCGCGCGCGCCCATTTCCGCCGCCAGGGCGGCGAATCCGCCGGTGCGCGAGGCCTCGCCGTGCTGCTTCGCGCTGCCCGCCAGCGCGCGGCGGATCGGCGCCGGCACGCGACGCTGCCAGCGCCAGTTGCGCAGGGCGCGGTCGTAGCGCTTGTAGCCGTAGAACAACTCGTCCCCGCCGTCGCCCGACAGCGCCACGGTCACTTCAGTGCGCGCCAATCGCGCGACCAGCGCGGTCGGCACCTGCGAGGCATCGGCGAAGGGTTCGTCGAACATCGCCGGCAAGGTCGGCACCACCGCCAGCGCATCGGCGCCGCTCACGTACAGCTCGGTGTGCTGCGTGTGCAGGTGCTCGGCGACTTCGCGCGCCAGGTGTGCCTCGTCGTGGTGCGAGCGCTCGAAGCCGATGGTGAAACTGCACACCGGATGCCGGCTCTGCGCCTGCATCAGCGAGGTGACAATCGAGGAATCCGTACCGCCCGAAAGAAACACGCCCACCGGCACGTCCGCGACCATGCGCAACGCGACGGCGTCGCGCAGCAGCTCGTCCAGACGGTTCTCCGCTTCGAGCACGTCGCCCTTGAACGGATCGGCTAGCGCAGCGCTCATGCGCTCGCGCGGCTCCCAATAGCGGCGTTGTTCGCGTTGCGGGTCGTGTTCCACCGACCCGCGCGCGACGGTCGCGGCGTCGATGCGCAGCAGCGAACCGGGCACCAGCTTGAAGGTATCGACATGGATCGCATGCGGCGCCGGGATGTAATCCAGGCGAAGCAGCAGCGCGAGCGCGTCCGGGTCGACGCCGTTGTCGAACTCCGGATGCCGCCACAGCGCCTTCAGTTCCGAGCCGAAGACGAACGTTCCGCCGGCCCAGCCGTAGTACAGCGGCTTCTTGCCCACGCGGTCGCGCGCCAGCCACAGCGCGCGCTCCTGCTTGTCCCACAGGGCGATGGCGAACATGCCGTTGCAGCGCGAGATCGCCTCTTCGACGCCCCACTCCATCACCGCAGCCAGCAGCACCTCGGTGTCGGAGTGCCCGCGGAAGACGTGGCCGCGCGCGACCAGCACTTCGCGCAGTTCGGCGAAGTTGTAGATCTCGCCGTTGTAGACGACGACGTAGCGGCGATCCTCCGACGCCATCGGCTGATGGCCGAGCGGCGAGAGGTCGAGGATGCTCAGGCGCCGGTGTGCGAGCGCGATGCCGGCGGTGTCATCCACCCAGACGCCACGATCGTCCGGGCCGCGATGCGCCAGCGCATCGCCCATCGCGCCGGCGAGCGCGTCCAGCCGCGCGGCGTCGGTGTCCGGCGTCGGTCGCAGCAGGCCGGCGAGTCCGCACATGCGATCAGGCCAGGCGATCGGCCGCCGCGACGATGTCGTCGTCGGACGGAATCACGAGGAAGGCGGCACCGGCGAGTGGCGTGTAGGTATCCACACCGACCACGCGCTGGAACGGACGCGCACCAAAGCCGCCTTCGGCGATCGCGGTCAGCACGCCCTCGCCCACGCCGGCGCTGTGACGGCCTTCGTCGACAATGAGGATGCGCTTGGCGGTCTTCGCCTGCGCGCGGATGTAGTCCTCGTTGAGCGGCACGAGCCAGCGCAGATCGACGACGCGCGCCTTCCAGCCATGCTTGCCTTCGATCGCACGGGCGGCGCGCAGGCTCATCGGCACGCCGTTGCCGTAGGTGAAGATGACCAGGTCGTCGTTGCCTTTGCCGTAGACGCGACCTTCGCCCAGTGGCATGGCTTCGTCCGGCTTCGGATACGTCGTCAGCCACTGCCCGTCGCCGGGCTCGTACAAGTCCTTGGTCATGTACAGCGCGATCGGCTCCAGGAACACGCTGACGCGGCCGTCCACCTTCGCCAGTGCCGTCAGCGTGCGCAGCATCGTCGCCGCGTCGTCGCCGCGCGAGGGGCAGCCGACGACGAGCCCCGGAATGTCGCGCAGCGCGGTGATCGAGTTGTCGTTGTGGAAGTGCCCACCAAACCCGCGCTGGTAACCCAGGCCGGCGATGCGCACGACCATCGGGTTGGCGTACTGGTTGTTGCTGAAGAACTGCAGCGACGCCGCTTCGCCGCGGATCTGGTCGCAGGCGTTGTGGAAGTACGCGAGGTACTGGATCTCCGGAATCGGCAGCATGCCGACGTTGGCGAAGCCCTGCGCCATGCCCAGGATCATCGTCTCGTCCAGCAGCGTGTTGAACACGCGTCGCGGCCCGAAGGCCTTCTGCAAGCCCTTCGTCACCGTGTAGACGCCACCCTTCTGCGCCACGTCCTCGCCGAACAGCAGCGTCTCGGGGTACTTGGCGAACAGGTCGTGGAGCGCGTTGTTGATCTGGATGGCGAGATGGCGTGGCGGCTGGTTCTCCGGCAGCTTGCCTTCGCCGCCGAACACCTCCAGCCGGCGCTGCGCGAAATCGGCGCGCTGCGCTTCGGCCTGCACCTTCGCCGGCGTGTACGGCGCCAACGGCGCGATCACTTCGTCGAGATTGTCGAGCTTCGGGCGACGGTCGGCTTCCTCAGCGGCGGCGAAGCATTTCTTGCGCGTCGCTTCGTACAGCTCGAGCACCTCGTCCTTCGACATCAGGCCCGATTCCAGCGCGATCGCGGCCGAACGCAGCAGCGGATCGGTGGCTTCCACCGCGCACAGCTCCTCGATCGAACGCCATTCGATCTCGAAGTCAGTGCCGGCGTGGCCCATGATGCGGGTGGTCTTCAGATGCAGGAACGTCGGCCGGCGCGTCGTGCGACAGTGCTCGACGGCGCGTTGCACGTCGGCGTAGCCGTTCGCCAGGTCGAGGCCGTCGGCGGCGAAGTAGTCCAGTCCGTCCATGTTGCGGAAGCGGTTGCCGATCCAGCCGCCCGGCGTCTTCACCGAGATGCCGATGCCATTGTCCTCGCACACGAACAGCACCGGCGCCGGCAGCTTCTGGTAGGCGGTCCAGGCGGCGGCGTTGAACGCGGTCTGCGCGGTGGCGTGGTTGGCCGAGGCGTCGCCGAAGGAGCAGATCGCGATGCTGTCGCCGGGAATCGGCAGCGTGTGGTTGAGTCGCTTGGCCGCTTCGATCGCCACCGCCGTGCCCAATGCCTTGGGAAGATGCGAGGCGATGGTCGAGGTCTGCGGCAGCACCCACAACGGCTTGCTACCCCACACCTTGTGTCGGCCGCCGGAAGCGGGATCGTCCTTGCTGGCGGCGAAGCTCAGCGCCGAATCCATCACCGGATCCATGCCGGGAAGCTTGCGGAAGCGCTCGGCCATGAAGCCGCCGGAGCGGTAATGCAGGAACGCCGGATCGGTGTGGCGCGTCAGGCGCGCGACCATCGCGTTGCCTTCGTGGCCGCTGGAGCCGATGGTGTAGAAGACCTTGTTCTGCACGCGCAGCACGCGCGCCATGAGATCGAGGTGGCGACTGACGAGTTGCGATTCGAACAGCTCGCGAAAGCCCTTCGCGTCGAGCGCACTACCTTCCAGGATGGCATCGCCCGGCGCGGGGCGCGCATCGGCGCGACCGTTCCACGCCTTCACGAACTCGCTGAAATTGACGTCGCAGATCTCGGCCCGGTTGAGGCCTTTCATGCGCGCGGGGATGGGATTGGGGATCAAGGACATGGTCGGTTCCGCAGGCGCGCGTCGCCGGACGCGGCCGTGTTCGTGATTCGGGGTTCAGTCCGGCAGGGCGAGCCGCGACAGGGCTTCGACGGGCGGCGCGGGCATGGCGACGAAACGCGGCGTCTGCCGCACGCGCTCCAGCCACGCCAGCACGGCCGGATATGCGGACAAGTCGAACCCGCCCTCGTCCGCCACGCCGGTGTAGGCGAACAGCGCGATGTCGGCGATCCCGTAGGCCTCGCCACTGAACCACGCGTTCGATTTCAGATGCTGCTCCATCACCGCGAGCGCCTGGTTTCCACGCTCGCGCAATTGCGGCAGCGAAGCGCGCCGCGGTGAATCCAGCGGGGTCCAGCCGCGAATGAAACGCGCCACGGCAATGTACGGCTCGTGGCTGTACTGCTCGAAGAACAGCCAGCTCAGCACAAGCGCGCGCTGGTAGGTGTCGCCGACGAAGAACGGCGTGCCTTCGGCGAGGTAGCACAGGATCGCGTTCGACTCGGTCAGGATGCGACCGTCGTCGAGTTCGATCATCGGCACCTTGCCGTTGGGGTTTTTCGCCAGGTACTCCGGCGTGCGCGTGGCGCCGGCGGTACTGTCGACGTCCACCCATTTGAACTCGCGTTCCAGTTGCGTGAGCAGCAGGCGCAGCTTGTGGCAGTTGCCGGAAGCGGAATATCCGTAGACGGTGATCACTTTGCGCCCTCGCGTTCGCGTCGCGCCAGCCATTGCTCGCGCGACTGGCCCCAGATTTCGATGTCCTTGGTGTCGTACGGCGCCGGCAGCCGGCCCATGCGCAGCAGGGTCGATCCGAGTTTGGCGGCCACGGACTTCGAGTTGGTGTTCTCCGGACCGATGGTGTGGATCACCTCGCTCCAGCCCAGTTCGTCGAACGACCAGTCGATCGTCGCGATCGCCGCTTCCGGCCCGTAACCACGGCCCCAGCGATCGCGCACGATGCTCCAGCCCACTTCCGTGCCCGGCCAGCCTTCCGGCTGCCACGGGCCCACGCGACCGACCCACTCGCCGCTGGCCTTCTCGATCACCGAGAACATCGCGAAGCCCTTGAGGTGCCACACGCCAATCATCGCGGCGAAGCTGCGCCATGCGGCCGGACGCGCTTCGACGCCGCCGATGTGGCGGCAGGTTTCCTCATCGGCCTTAAACGCCGCCCAGGCCTCGAAGTCCTCGGCCTGCGGCGGGCGCAGGATCAGTCGCTGCGTTTCGAGTGTGGGACCCAGCTGCATCGCCGGCCCCACTCAGAACGCGTTGATGCCGGTGAGTTCACGCCCGATCACGAGCTGGTGCACGGTCTCGGTGCCTTCGTACGTGATCACCGATTCCAGGTTCAGCGCGTGGCGGATCGCGGCGTGTTCGGTGGTGATGCCGGCGCCGCCGAGCAGGTCACGGCATTCGCGCGCGATGTCGATCGCCATGCGGCAGTTGTTCCACTTCGCCAGCGAGACCTGCGCCGGCTGCATGGTGCCCGCGTCCTTCAGGCGACCCAGCTGCAGCACCAGCAGCTGCGCGAGCGTGATGCGACGGGCCATCTCGGCCATCTTGATCTGCGCGCTCTGCGTGGCCGCCACGGGGCGGTCGAACAGGATGCGTTCCTTGGTGTAGTTCAGCGCTTCATCCAGGCACGCGATGGCGGCGCCGATCGGGCCCCAGGTGATGCCGTAGCGCGCCTGCGTGAGGCAGCCCAGCGGACCCTTCAGACCCTTCACGTTGGGCAGTCGGTTGGCGTCGGGCACGCGCACGTTGTCGAAGAACAGCGAGCTGGTCACCGAGGCGCGCAGGCTCATCTTGTGCTTGATTTCCTGCGCGGCGAAGCCGGGCATGCCCTTTTCGACGACGAAGCCCTGGATGCCTTCATCCGTCTGCGCCCAGACGATGGCGATGTCGGCGACGTTGCCGTTGGTGATCCACATCTTGGAACCGTTGAGGATCCAGTCGCCGCCGTCGCGCCGGGCGTTGGTCTTCATGTTCGCCGGATCGGAACCGCCGTGCGGTTCGGTCAGGCCGAAGCAGCCGATGACCTTGCCGGCGGCCATGTCGGGCAGCCAGCGCTCGCGCTGTTCTTCGCTGCCGTAGGCGTAGATGGGGTACATGCACAGCGAGGACTGCACGCTGACGAAGCTGCGGATGCCGCTGTCGCCGCGTTCCAGCTCCTGGCAGATCAGGCCGTAGCTGACGGCGTTGAGGCCGGCGCAGCCGTACTTCTCGGGCAGCGAGGAGCCCAGCAGGCCCAGCTCGGCGATCTCGCCGACCAGTTCCTTCGGGAAACGACCCTGGTCGAAGGCGTCGCCGATGATCGGCAATACGCGCTCGTTGGTGAACCGGGCCACCGTGTCCTGTACGGCGCGCTCCTCTTCGGTGAGCAGGGAGCGGACGTCGAAGAGGTCGTACGGATGCAGGGCCATGGCGCGCTCGACTAGGGGAAAGACCGCCATTGTACGGGGGCCCCGCGGCGGGGGTAAGGCTGCGTAAACGCTTGCGGCACCAGGGATTTCCGCAGCGCCAAAGAAAACGGGGCCGGATCGCTCCGGCCCCGTCGGGTACTTCGGCAATGTCCTGCGGTATCAGCCGCGCGTGGTGCCCGCGGCGGCGGCGGTCTGCGTCACGACCTGGCCGTCGATCACCGGCAGACGGCCCGCGACCGGGCGCTCGTCCATGCGGATGGTCTGCTCGGTGCCTTCGTAGCGGTAGGTCACGTCGTAGCCGATGACCTTGTCTTCTTCGCCCAACAGGATGCGGCTGCCCGGCTTGCTGTCGGTGCGCATGGTGCCGGTGGTGCCGTCCGGGTTGCGGTACGTCACGTTGTAGCCGGTCACGCGCGAGGACTCGGACGTCGAGGACACGGTGTGGCACTGGCGCTCGGTACGGCTGGTGACCTTGCCGCCGACGTGGCGCTTGTCGATCTGGTTGCCGATGAAGCCACCGGCCACCGCGCCGCCGACGGTCGCGGCCTTCTTGCCGTTGCCGCCGCCCACCTGGTTGCCCAGCAGGCCGCCGATGACCGCGCCGGCCACGGTGCCGCCGACGTTGCCGTCACGCTCCGGGGCGCGCTCCTGCACGACCACGTCCTCGCAGACTTCGCGCGGGGTCGAGGTGGTGCTGGTCTCACGGATGGCGTCGGTGCCGATGACCGTCGCGTAGAGCTTTTCCTTCTCCGAGACCGCCTTGACGTTGGTCACGTCGGCGTATTCGACCTTGTTGGCATCGATCGCGCCGTCGGCGCCGATATCGCCCTCCTGGCCAGGCAGGGCCTCGGCGCCGGTCGCCGCGGCCGGGGTCGTGTCGTTGCTGCGGAAGCTGTTGAATGCGGCCACTGCGACACCGCCGACGAGCAGCGAAGCCAGGGCGACAGCGAGCATGTTCTTGTTCATTTCTAGCCTCTGCGGCGGGTGGGCCCGCGGTTGGTGGATGGCGCCATTCGAGCACTGGCAAGCTGAACGGCCGCCGATTTTTTAACATCAAGCTGTCGAAACTGTGAACTGGTTTAGGCACGCTACTTGGCGTCTCTGGGACCACCGTCAAACTGGATCTGCCATGGCCTCCCCAATCACTGCCCCGCTGCTCGGCTATTTGTCGAAGCTCAGCTTCCCGCGCCTGTTCCTGGTGGCGGCGGCCCTGTTCCTGGTGGATCTGGTCGTGCCCGACTTCATTCCACTGGCGGATGAACTCCTGCTCGGCCTGGGCACGCTGCTCCTGGCGAGCTGGAAAAAGCGCAAGGACGCCCCACTCCCGCCCCCGCCGGTCCAGCGCTGAATCCGCCCGTGCCCGCGCTCGTCGACACCCACTGCCACCTGGATGACGCCGAGTTCGACCGCGACCGCGATGCGGTGATCGAACGCGCACGTGAGGCCGGCGTGGACCGGCAGATCGTGCCCGCGGTGGACGCCGCGAGCTGGCCGAAACTGCGCGAGGTCTGCGCGGCCGACGAGCGCCTGCACGCCGCCTACGGCCTGCACCCGATGCTGCTGGACGTCCACCGCGACGAGCACCTCGTGCAACTGCGCGAATGGATCGAACGCGAGCGCCCCGTCGCCGTGGGCGAATGCGGGCTGGACTACTTCATCGAAGGGCTCGATCCCGATCGCCAGCAGCATTTCTTCGAGGGGCAACTTAAGATCGCGCGCGACTTCGACCTGCCCGTCATCGTGCACGCGCGCCGCGCCGTGGATGCGGTGATCGCGACGATCCGCCGCATCAGCGGGCTACGCGGCGTGGTGCACAGCTTCTCGGGCAGCCAGGAGCAGGCGAAACAATTGTGGAAGCACGGCTTCCTGCTCGGGCTCGGCGGGCCGGTCACCTACGACCGCGCCAACCGGCTGCGCAAACTCGCCGCGACCATGCCAATCGAACACCTGCTGCTGGAAACCGATGCGCCCGATCAGCCGGACGCGTGCATCCGCGGCCAACGCAACGAGCCCTCGCGACTGCCGCAGGTGTTGGCGACCATCGCCGAGCTGCGCGGCGAGTCCGTCGAGGCCGTCGCCCGCGCCACCAGCGCGAACGCCGAGCGCCTGTTCGCCCTGCCCCGCACCTAAGCGCGCGCGGCGCCCTTGCGCTTGAGCAGCAGCTCCAGCGCGCGCCCGACCGCCGCGAAGGCGAACGTGCCGGTGATGTGCGTCGCAGCGCCCAGGCCGGCACCGCAGTCCAGCTTCAGCGCCGCGTCGCCGGACACTTGCGGGCGGATGCCGCAGACCGTGCCGTCGGGTTGCGGGTACTTCACGTTCTCCAGCGAGTAGATCGCGGAGATGCCGAAGTAGCGGTCGGCGTTCTTCGGGAAATTGAACTCGCTGCGCAGCTTCTTGCGCACCAGCGCCAGCATCGCGTCGTGCTCGGTGCGCGAAAGATCGCGCACGCGCACCAGGGTCGCGTCGGTGCGACCACCGGCCGAGCCGACCACGATCAACGGCAGCTTGCGGCGCCGGCACCACGCGGCCATCACGACCTTGGTCCGAAAGCTGTCGCAGGCATCGATGACCAGATCGAAGCCACGGTCCAGCATTTCCTCCAGGTTCGAGGGCGTGACGAAGCTGGCGATGGCCTCCACCGTAATCTGCGGGTTGATCGCGCGGCTGCGTTCGGCCATCGCCTCCACCTTCACGCGACCGTACTGGCCGGCGAGCGCCGGCAACTGGCGGTTGGTGTTGGAAACGCACAGGTCGTCGGCGTCGATCAGGGTCAGGTGGCCCACGCCGGTACGCGCCAGCGCCTCGGCCACCCAAGAGCCCACGCCGCCCATGCCGATCACCGCAACGCGGCAGCCGGCCAGATGCGCGACGGTCCCCGTGCCGTAAAGGCGATCCACGCCGGCGAAGCGTTCTAGCCACGCGGGGTCGAGGGCGTGTTCGGGGACGGTCTGCGCGGGAATGGGGGACGTGCTCATCGCGACATTGTAAGCGCCGCGCGGGCACGGGCCGTTCCGGAGCGCGTGCTATCGTGCCGCGAATTCTCGGATCGAGGCCAGGCATGAGCACCCAGCCCAGCAAGCCGCGCAGCAACGCTTCGCGTTATCTGTTCCTGTTCTTGATCGGCCTGGTGATCGGCGTCGTCGCCACGGTGATGGCGATGCGGGCCATCGACGCGCGCAAGGACCATTTCCACGACGGCGTGATGCACGTACAGCAGTGGCACCTGGGGCAGTTGAAGAAGAAGGTCGAGCAGAATCGTTGCGCCGCCACCGACGTGCTGCCCAACCTCAAGGCGCTGCGCACCATGGCCGACGATCTGGAGCCGGCCTTCCCGGACCTCGCCGACGACAAGCGCTTCGCCGAACACGCAAGCAAGATGCGCGCGCGACTGGACGCCGCGCTGGCCAACCCGCCGCTCAGCTGCGCCAGCGTGGGCACGCTCGCGCAAGGCATCGGCGAATCGTGCAAGGGTTGTCATCAGGACTTCCGCTGACTGAACGTTCCGGAAAGCGCGAACGGGGAACGGCCTGACATTGATCGGCAGTTCACTGCGCCGCGTCTAGCGTGACCGCCATGGCGACGGGGCCGACTCGGCCCGGCCATCCACAAGGAGTCGCGCATGAATATCCAGAACGTCCGTCTGCTCGGTGTCGCCGCTGCCGCCACCATCGCGCTGGCCGGCTGCGCCACCTCGCCCGGCTACAGCAGCGCGCCGGCGCCGAGCTATGGCGGCGGCGGTTACAGCACCACGCCCGCCAACTGCTACGACTGCGGCACCGTGACGCGCATCGAGCAGGTGAGTGCCGGCAGCAGCGCGCCCAGCGCCACGGGCGCGATCCTGGGCGGCATCGTCGGTGCCGTGGCCGGCCATGAGATCTCGGCCCACACCGGCGGCAGCAAGGGCAACCAGAACGTCTCCGCGGCCGCTGGCGCAGTCGGCGGCGCTTTGGCCGGCAATGCGATCCAGAAGAACACCAACAACGCTTCGTTCAACGTGTATGTGCGCATGAACGACGGCCGCAGCACCGTGGTCACGCAGAAGGACCTGGGCAATATCCGCGAAGGGTCCTATGTGCGCGTTTACAACGGCAAGGCCTGGGCGCAGTAACTCCCGCATACGGAAAAAAACGGCCCGCGCAAGCGGGCCGTTTCATTTGCAGCGAGGGCAGCAAAGACTGCACGGCGATATGCGGATTCGACATCGGGATTATCGATGACCCACGCCTGCATACTCGCGAGGTTTGCGCGAGTGGGATCGGAAAAAGAAAAACCCGGCGGTTGCCGGGTTTTTCATTGCCTGTCGCGACGAACGCGACTGCAGCGGCTCCGGATCAGAGCGGCTGTACGGCGTCGGCCTGCAGACCCTTCTGGCCTTGCACGACGGTGAAGGAAACCTTTTGGCCTTCCTTCAGGCTCTTGAAGCCCTGAGTCTGGATCGCGCGGAAGTGCACGAACACATCCTCACCGTTCTCCCGGCTGATGAAGCCGAAGCCCTTGGCATCGTTGAACCACTTGACGGTACCGGTTTCACGACCTGACATTGGCACTCACTCCTTGAAACGTTGCTGGTTGAAAACGTGGCAAGCCACGTGCTGGTTGCAAGGAGGAAGCGAGGTGCAACGATGTAGCGGATCGATGATCAACCGCATCGGGCCACGATTCACGGTGACCCTGGCAAACACAGCGCCCGCAACGTAACCCGCGCTGGGCGAAAATGCAATCCGGGCAAAGTGCCCGTAGGAATGGGGTATAGCGGGATGGATTTACAGGCACTTTATTACGTTCTGGCCGGGCTTCTGATCCTCGTCGGCATCGCCGGTACGGTGCTGCCCGCCCTGCCCGGCCTGCCCCTGGTATTCGCCGGAATGTTGCTGGCCGCCTGGGCCGGGGATTTCCGCGAGGTGGGCTGGGTCGTGCTGGTGATCCTGGGCCTGCTGACCGTCCTTTCCATCGGCATCGATTTCCTTGCCACCGCCGTCGGCGCCAAGCGCGTGGGGGCGAGCAAACTCGCCGTGGCCGGGGCCATGATCGGAACGTTTGCCGGGCTGTTCTTCGGCCCGATCGGTCTGTTCGCCGGGCCCTTCGTCGGCGCGCTCGGCGGCGAGCTCATCCACGGCCGCGAAGTCCGCCGGGCCACCAAGGTCGGTTTCGGTACCTGGCTGGGCATCGTGTTTGGAGTCGTGCTCAAACTCGGCCTCGCCTTCGCGATGCTGGGGCTGTTCGCGGCGGCCTGGTTCTTCTAGCCTTCCTCGTTCACGGCCGGCCCGTGTTGCGATGCGACACTGGCTTGCGACGCCCGTCCCCCCTTTGCGAGTGACCCATGCCGTCCCCCAGGCACGATGCCCCACGCAACCGACTTTCCCTGACCGCCTTCAGCCTGCTTGTCGCCACGCCGTTGCCGGCGCTGGCACAGACACCGGCCCACCCCATCACGCCGGAAGCCTGCGTCTCGATCGTCGTCGACGCCGATCGCCTGGCCTGCTACGACGCCGCACTCGGGCGCAGCGCGCGTGACACCCGCGGTGCCGACATCGCCGCGAAGGAAGCCAAGGCTATCCAGAAGAACCTGGAGCTGGCGGAGGAAGTGGTGCCCGAAGAACAGACGCCGGCCCCGACGGGCAGCGATCTGTACCCGATGGAAGACACACTCGACCGCGCCATCGCCAACGCCGGCAAGGGCTCACTGCTCGACAGCCGCTGGGAGCTGGCCAAGGACTCCAAGCTGGGCACCTGGAACTTCCGCGCCTACAAGCCGGTGTACCTACTGCCCGCGTTCTGGAGCAGCGATCCGAACGAGACGCCCTCCTCGCCCAACCCGAACAACACGGTCAATACGCCGCTCGGCCTGGATTCGCTGGAAGCCAAGTTCCAGCTCAGCTTCAAGACCAAGGCCTGGGAGAACATCTTCGGCGACAACGGCGATCTGTGGATGGCCTATACCCAGTCGTCCCACTGGCAGGTCTACAACGCGGAGGAATCGCGCCCGTTCCGCGAGACCAACTACGAACCGGAGGTCATGCTGACCTTCCGCAACAACTACCACCTGGGTGGATGGAACGGCCGACTGCTCGGCATCGGCGTGAACCACCAGTCCAACGGCCGCGCCGACCCGCTCTCACGCAGCTGGAACCGCGTGATCGGGCTGATCGGCCTGGACCGCGAGAACTGGGCGCTGACGGTGCGCCCGTGGTGGCGCGTCAAGGAAAGCGCGAACGACGACAACAACCGCGACATCGAGGACTACATCGGCCGTGGCGACGCCACGCTGGTCTACGTGCGCGGCGGGCACCAGTTCTCGCTGATGGGCCGCCACTCGCTGCGCGGCGGCGACCGTTCGCACGGCGCGCTGCAGTTCGACTGGGGTTTCCCGATTTCCAACAACCTGCGCGGCCACCTGCAGGTGTTCGACGGCTACGGCGAGAGCCTCATCGACTACAACCACAAGGCGACCTACATCGGCCTGGGCGTTTCCCTGTTCGAGTGGTACTGAACGGACTCTGCGCCGCGGCCCGATCCATCGTGACGTGAGCCGGTTCGCAACCTGCGCGACCCGGTTGTCCGATCATGACGATCCTGCGGAGATCGCGTGCACGGAGACGCCACGATGGACATGCGACGCATCCTTTCGCTCGACGGCGGCGGCATCCGCGGGCTGGTGAGCTGCCACTGGCTGGCGGGCGTCGAGGACGCCCTCGCCCGCGCCGGCAAGCCGGGACTGCTGAAGTCCTTCGACCTGCTCGCCGGCAGTTCCACCGGGGCCATCGTCGGCTGCGGACTGGCCATCGGACTGGCGCCGATGGAACTGGCGCGGCTCTATCGCCAGCATCGCCACCTCATCTTTCCCGGCATGGCGCAGCGCCTGTGGTCGCGTGCCGGACGCATGTTCACCCAGGGGCTGTCGGCCCCGCGCTACGACGGGACGGGGCTGGAGGAAGTGCTGCGCAAGGTCTTTGGCGACACCCGGCTGGGGCAGTCGAAGATCCCGCTGCTGATCACCAGTTACGACACGATTTCCCGCAAGCCCGTCGTCTTCAAGAGCTTCAAGCCCGAGCACGCGGACCTGCCGATGTGGGAGGTCTGCCGCGCCTCGACGGCCGCGCCCGTCTACTTCCCTGCACACCCGATGACGGTCGAAGGCCGGGCACGCGCGATGATCGACGGCGGCGTGGTCGCCAACAACCCGACGGCCTGCGCGATCGCCGAAGCCATGCGCAAGGATGTGCGCGTGGACAGCGCGCAGGACCTGGTGGTGCTCTCGGTCGGCACGGGCGAACGCAGCCGTCCGATCGACCTGAAATCGGCCCGCGAATGGGGCGCGATCGAGTGGGCGATTCCCATCATCGACGTGCTGTTCGACGGCAACACCGACGCGGTGGACTACATCGCGCAGCACCTCGTCGGCGACGGGTACTTCCGCCTGCAGGCCGAGCTGATGACCGGGCTGGACGACCTGGACGATGTGACCGCGACCAACATTGCCGCACTGGAGGCGATGGCGCAGGACTACCTCCAGCGCGAGGAAACGCGGAAGAAGCTGGCGACGCTGGTGACGCGGCTGTAGTCACGGCCCGCCGCCCGTCCTCCGGCCCGCTCCGGCACGGGCATTTCGCTGATTGAGCGGCGCGGATGGAACGGGCATCCTGCGCGCAATCCACCGTGACAGGATGTCCATGAGTCCACCCGTCGCCCGGCGTTTCCGACGCTCCTTCCTCGCCTACTCCTCGGCCCTGCTCGGCGTGCTGAGCCTGCTGGCGGTGCTGTGCTTCCACTTCCCGGAACTGCTGACGAGCAAGGAGTTCCGCACCGCGTACACCGAGGCGTTCGCGCGCCATCTTCTGCTGGCCGGCCTGGTGGCGGCGTTCTGCATGGGGACGTTTGCGATCCTGCGCGGCCGCAATCGGCGCGCGGCCCTGGTGGGCGTGGGATGCGCGACGGCGGCGGTGCTGCTGGGCGGCACCAACGTGACGTTCGATGCGATCGGGAAGACGCCGTACTCGCTCGGTCTGGACTGGTTTGTGATCTCGCTGTTCTTTTCCGCGCTGGTCTTCGTGCCGCTGGAGCGCTACCTCGGCCAACGAACCCTCTCGCCACTGCGCCCGGGCTGGCGCACCGACCTGGCGTACTTCTTCATGAGCCATGTGCTGGTGCAGTTCATCCTGATCCTGGTGACGGCCTCCACCTCCACGGTCGCCGGACTGGCCGCGTTCCCGTCGCTGAAATCCCTAATCCAGTCGATGCCGGTGTGGCTCCAGTTCCTGCTTGCGGTCTTCATGGCCGACATGGCCCAGGCATTGCTGCACCGTGCGTACCACAACATCCCGTGGCTCTGGCGCTTCCACGCCGTGCACCACTCCAGCCGCGAAATGGACTGGCTGGCGGGTTCGCGCATCCATCTGGTGGAAATCGTGCTGACGCGCAGCGCGGTCATGCTGCCGCTGCTGGTGCTGGGATTCTCGGCTTCGGCGATCAACGCCTACGTGATCCTCGTCGGCCTGCAGGCAGTGCTGGCCCACGCCAACCTGGGCGTCCGCTTCGGATGGCTGGAATACATCCTCGTGCTGCCGCGCTACCACCACTGGCACCATGCGCGGCACCGCGACTACATCGACGTCAACTACGCCATCCACCTGCCGCTGGTGGACATGCTCATGGGCACGTTCAAGCTGCCGCGTGACCAGACGTGGCCCGCGGAGTACGGGGTGATGAAACTGGAGACGGTGCCGCGCGGAATCGTGCGCCAGCACCTGATGCCGTTCCGCTCGCGCAAGACCTACGACGACCACGTCGCCTGATCGAGCCCACCCTCTCCCGCGAACGGGAGAGGGTCATCCGGCGGAGCGAGGCGTAGGACTTACGCCACCACGACCGGAATCTTGCCGATCTTCGCCTGCCATTCGCGCGGGCCGGTGTTGTGCACGGACTCGCCGGTGGAATCCACGGCGACGGTGACCGGCATGTCCTGCACTTCGAACTCGTAGATCGCTTCCATGCCCAGATCGGCGAAACCGACGACCTTCGCCGCCTTGATCGCCTTCGAAACGAGGTACGCCGCGCCGCCGACCGCCATCAGGTAGGCCGACTGGTGCTTGCGGATCGCCTCGATCGCCGTCGGGCCGCGTTCGGCCTTGCCGACCATGCCCAGCAGGCCGGTCTGCGCCAGCACCTGCTCGGTGAACTTGTCCATGCGCGTGGCGGTGGTCGGGCCGGCGGGGCCGACGACTTCATCGCGCACCGGATCGACCGGGCCGACGTAGTAGATGAAGCGGCCGCGCAGATCGACCGGCAGCGCTTCGCCCTTGTTGAGCATGTCGACCATGCGCTTGTGCGCGGCGTCGCGGCCGGTCAGCAGCTTGCCGTTGAGCAGCAGCACTTCGCCCGGCTTCCAGCTGGCGACGTCTTCCTTGGTCAGCGTGTCGAGGTTGACGCGACGGCCCTTGGAGGCGTCGTAGGTCAGCTCCGGCCAGTCGGCCAGCGACGGCGGATCCAGCATCACCGGGCCGCTGCCGTCCAGCGTGAAATGCGCGTGGCGCGTGGCGGCGCAGTTCGGAATCAGCGCGACCGGCAGGTTCGCCGCGTGCGTCGGGTAATCCTTGACCTTGATATCGAGCACCGTGGTCAGACCGCCCAGGCCCTGCGCGCCGATGCCCAGCGCGTTGACCTTCTCGTACAGCTCCAGGCGCAGTTCCTCGGCACGGTTGGATGCGCCGCGGGCCTGCAGATCGGTGATGTCGATCGGCTCCATCAGCGCTTCCTTGGCCAGCAGCATCGCCTTCTCCGCGGTACCGCCGATGCCGATGCCGAGCATGCCCGGCGGGCACCAGCCGGCGCCCATCGTCGGCACGGTCTTGAGCACCCAGTCGACGATGGAGTCGGACGGGTTGAGCATCGCGAACTTCGACTTCGCCTCCGAACCGCCGCCCTTCGCGGCGACGATCACGTCCACCGTATTGCCCGGCACGACCTTCACGTTGACCACGCCGGGCGTGTTGTCCTTCGTGTTGGTGCGCTTGCCGGCGGGGTCGGCCAGCACCGAGGCGCGCAGCTTGTTGTCCGGGTGGTTGTAGGCGCGGCGCACGCCTTCGTGGACCATGTCCTCCACGCCCATCGTGGCGTCGTCCCAGCGCACGTTCATGCCGATCTCGAGGAACACGGTGACGATGCCGGTGTCCTGGCAGATCGGGCGGTGGCCCTCGGCGCACATGCGCGAGTTGATCAGGATCTGGGCGATGGCGTCCTTCGCCGCCGGCGACTCCTCGCGCTCGTACGCGGCGGCGAGGTTCTGGATGTAGTCGACCGGGTGGTAGTAGCTGATGTACTGCAGCGCGTCCGCGACGGACTGGATCAGGTCTTCCTGACGGATGGACACGGGCTGGCTGGACGGCTGAGGTGCGGTCTTGCTCACGGCGGGCTTTCAGGGCTGGCGGCGGAACCGCCATTCTAGCCCGTCGGCCGAGCCCCACCCCTCGCGCGGGATGGGCAGGCCGCCGCAGGCGGCCGGGAATCGGGTATCAGGCCGCGTCGGCCTTGGTCGTGAAGCTCTCGCCGCAGCCGCATTCGGCCGTGACGTTCGGGTTGCGGAACAGGAACTGCTCGCCCAGCCGCTGCTTGACCAGGTCGATTTCCGTGCCGTCCACCAGCGGCAGGCTCAGCGCGTCGACGTAAACGCGCACGCCCTCCTGCTCGAACACCGTGTCGTCAGCGCCCTGCTCGCGGGTCAGGTCGGCCTTGTACTGCCAGCCCGAACAGCCCGTGCGGGTCACGCCGAAGCGCAGGCCGATCGCGCCGGGATCTTCGACGAGATAGCGCTGGACGCGGGCGAGAGCGGCGGGAGCGAGGGTGACGGCCATTAAAGGACTCCGGCTGACATCAATGAGTTACTGCGCGGGATTACCGCATGGGGATTATAGCGACGTGGTGCCGGGCGTTCGGTAAACTCCGGCCTTTCCCCTAATTGGCCCGAAGCGGCAAGGATTCAAGGCATGACGGTGGTCAGCGTCGAACAGGCGCTCGCGGGCAAGATCCCGGCGGGTGGCGAAGTCACGGTCCGTGGCTGGGTGCGCACCCGGCGCGATTCCAAGGCCGGGCTCAGCTTCGTCAACGTCAGCGATGGCTCGTGCTTCGCGCCGATCCAGGTCGTCGCCCCGTCGGACCTGGCCAACTACGAATCCGAGGTGAAGCGCCTCACCGCCGGCTGCGCGGTGATCGCCACCGGCACGCTGGTGGCCTCGCAGGGCCAGGGACAGGCGTTCGAGATCCAGGCCAGCCGCCTGGAGGTCGTCGGCTGGGTCGAGGACCCGGAAACCTACCCCATCCAGCCCAAGGCGCATTCGCTGGAGTTCCTGCGCGAAGTCGCCCACCTGCGCCCGCGCACCAATCTGTTCGGCGCCGTCACGCGCATCCGCGACTGCCTGGCCAAGGCCGCGCACCGCTACTTCCACGAGAACGGCTTCTATTGGATCTCCACGCCGATCGTGACGACCTCCGACGCCGAGGGCGCCGGCCAGATGTTCCGCGTCTCCACGCTGGACATGGCGAACCTGCCGCGCGACGACAAGGGCGCGGTCGATTTCAGCCGCGATTTCTTCGGCAAGGAAACCTTCCTGACCGTGTCCGGCCAGCTCAACGTCGAGGCCTACGCGCTGTCGCTGAGCAAGGTCTACACCTTCGGTCCGACGTTCCGCGCCGAGAACAGCAACACCACGCGCCACCTGGCCGAGTTCTGGATGATCGAACCGGAAATCGCCTTCGCCGACCTGGCCGAAGACGCGCGCGTGGCCGAGGAATTCCTCAAGTACATGTTCCGCGCCGTGCTCAACGAGCGCGGCGACGACATGGCCTTCATCGCCGAACGCGTGCAGCCCGACGCGATCACGCGTCTGGAGTCGTTCGTCAACGCGCCGTTCGAACGCATCGAATACACCGATGCGATCAAGCTTCTGCAGAACGCGAAGAAGAAGTTCGACTTCCCGGTCGAATGGGGCCTGGACCTGCAGACCGAGCACGAGCGCTGGCTCACCGAGGAACACGTCGGCCGCCCGGTCGTGGTCACCAACTATCCCGAGCACATCAAGGCCTTCTACATGCGCCTGAACGACGACGGCAAGACCGTCGCCGCGATGGACGTGCTGGCGCCGGGCATCGGCGAGATCATCGGCGGCAGCCAGCGCGAGGAGCGCCTGGACATGCTGGACGCGCGCATGGCGCAGTTCGGCCTGGATCCGGCGCACTACGGCTGGTACCGCGATTTCCGCCGCTACGGCACCGTGCCGCACGCCGGCTTCGGCCTGGGCTTCGAGCGCCTGGTGGTGTACGTGTGCGGCCTGAGCAACATCCGCGATGCGATCCCCTACCCGCGCGCGCCGGGCAGCGCGGAGTATTGATGCGATCTACGGGATTGGAGATTCGGGATTCGAGATTGGTAAAACGCGCGTCCCGCCGTTCTGATGTTGCCCAACACGTCGCGTCGCTTTTGCGAATCCCCAATCCCCAATCCCGAATCCCACGCCTGTGATCCTGTTCTTCTCCCTGCTCTTCGTCGCCATCGCCATCGCCGGCTTCTGCGCGTTCGTGATCTTCTGGCCGTTGTCGCTGGTGCACATCCGCGACCGCCATCCGCAGTTGCAGGCGCAGTTGGGCGAAGGCGCGTTCGCGCGGCCGTCGGCGTGGGGCTGGCTGCTGCGTCGTGGCTACCTGTCGGTGCACGACGGCAACCTCAACGGTCTTGCGAGCCCCGCCAGGATCTCGCTGTTGACCATCATCGGCGGCCTCGTATGCGCCGCCCTGCTCTGGCTTCTTGCCGTGGTGATCGGATGAACGACAACGTCAACGACCAGTGGTGGCTCGCCACGATCGGCCGCACGCTGATCTGGGCACGCCTGCGCATGCTCGACGCCGGCACCGCCGAAGTGCTCGACAGCGACGGCGTCCTCCAGCCGTACGACAGCGAGGACAGCGCACGCGCTGCGCTGATGGACGCGGAGTTCGTCGCACTCGACGGCCTCGACGACGACGACGCGCGCAATCGCGGCTTCACGCTGGACGAACTCGTCCCGCCCAGCGGCGAAGGCCTCGACGTGCTGCGCCCGCAGATGGTCCAGCAGCTTCCCTCGCGGCACTGACCATCGCCATGTACCTGCCCCGCGCCTTCGCCGAACACGATCTCGAAGCGCTGGACCGGTTGGCGCAACGCGACCGCTTCATCACGCTGGTCACCGTGCGTGACGGCGAACCGACCGTCAGCCACCTGCCCGTGCTCTATCGCCGCAACGGCGAACACGTCGAACTGATCGGCCACTGGGCCCGACCCAATCCGCAGGCGAAACACGCCGGCCCCGCGCTGGCGATCTTCCACGGCCCGCACGCGTACGTCTCGCCCGGCTGGTATCCCGACAAGGAAGAAGCCGCGCGCGTGCCGACCTGGAACTACGCGGTCGCCCACCTGCGCGGCACGATGTCGACGTTCGAGGACGAAGCCTCGCTGGCGGCGGTCGTCGACGGATTGAGCGTGGATCACGAAGCCACGGTGGGCGGCGACTGGCGTTTCGAATTCGAACGCGACGACCTGCGCCGCCAGTTGCGCGGCATCGTTGGATTCCGGTTCGTCGCCGACTCGATCACGCTGAAGTTCAAGCTCAGCCAGAACCATCCGATGGCCAACTGCGAAGCCGTGGCCACCCGGCTCGAATCGCAATCGCGCGACGCCAGCCGCGACACCGCCGCGCTGATGCGCGAACGCATGAACGAACGACAAGGAGACTGACGTGGACCTCGACCTCACCGGCAAGCATGCGCTCGTCTGCGGCGCCAGCCAGGGCATTGGCCTGGCGACGGCGCGCGCGCTGGCGGATCTCGGCGCCGACGTCACCCTGCTCGCCCGCCGCGAGGAACGCCTGCGCGAACTGGCCGCCTCAATGCCGACCCCGCGCGAAGGCCAGGCGCACGGCTGGATCGCCGTCGACGGCACCGACACCGATACGCTGCGCGCGAAGGTGCAGGCGCTGGTCAGCACGCGCCCCGTGCACATCCTGGTGAACAACAGCGGCGGTCCGCCGCCGGGCCCCGTGCACGGCGCGGAGATCGCCGCGTTCGAAGCCGCATACCGCCAGCACCTCATCGCCAACCACGTCCTCGCCGAGACGGTCATCCCGGGCATGGAACGCGACGGCTACGGCCGCATCGTCAACGTCATCTCCACCTCGGTGAAGGAACCGCTGCAGGGGTTGGGCGTATCGAACACCACGCGCTGGGCGGTGGCGAGCTGGGCCAAGACGCTGGCGACGGAACTGGCCCCCAAGGGCATCACCGTCAACAACGTGCTGCCGGGATCGACCGAGACGCCGCGCATCGAGCAGATCATCGACAACACCTCGACGAAGACGGGCAAGAGCCGCGATGAGGTGTTCCAGAAGATGGTCTCGGAAATCCCGATGCGCCGCTTCGCACGGCCCGAGGAAACGGCGGCCGCGATCGCGTTCCTGTGCTCGCCTGCGGCGTCGTACATCACCGGCGTGAACCTGCCGGTGGATGGCGGGCGCACGCGGTCGCTCTAGATCGGGAATCGGGAATCGGGAATCGGGATTCGGGAGAGGATGTCATTCCCGCGAAGGCGGGAATCCAATCGTCAGACGCTGCAAGCACTCCGGAGGGCGTGACACTCCGGACCGCTGGATCCCCGCCTTCGCGGGGATGACCGCGTTCGTGGCGCGTCACGGCCCTGGCAGCCCAGCGCGCAGGCCCACCGTACGCATCGGAACGTCGCACCCTCACTGCTAAGCTAACCCGATGCGCCTTCGCCACCTCATCGCCGGTGAACCACGCGATCCGGCCTCCGGTCGCTGGGCAGACGTCTTCGATCCGGCCAACGGCAAGCCCTTCGCCGAAGTCGCCCTCGGCGACGCGGCCGATGTCGACGCCGCCATCGCCGCCGCCGAAGCCGCCTTCCCCGCCTGGTCCGCCCTGCCCCACAGCGAGCGCGCGCGCTGGCTGGAAAAGCTCGCCGATGCGCTGGAAGCAAAGCTCGACGACTTCGCCCATGCCGAGTCGCGCGACGGCGGCAAGCCGATCAAGCTGGCCCGCGAAGTGGAGATCCCGCGCGCGATCAGCAACCTGCGTTTCTTCGCGCACGCGGCCACGCAGTTCGCCAGCGAATCGCACCACGGCCAGGCCGGCCTGAACTACACGCTGCGCCAGCCGCTGGGCGTGGTCGGCACGATCTCGCCGTGGAACCTGCCGCTGTACCTGTTCACCTGGAAGATCGCCCCTGCATTGGCGGCCGGCAACACCGTCGTCGCCAAGCCATCGGAAGTCACGCCCGTGACGGCGACCATGCTGGGCGAACTCGCCGCGAAGATCGGCTTTCCCGACGGCGTGCTCAATATCGTCCATGGTCTGGGCCCGGACGTCGGCGAACCGCTGGTCGCCGATCCGCGCGTGAAGGCGGTGTCGTTCACCGGCAGCACCGCGGTCGGCCGCCGCATCGCCGGCATCGCCGGGCCGCTGCTGAAGAAGGTCTCGCTGGAACTGGGCGGCAAGAACCCCACGCTCGTCTTCGCCGACAGCGACTGGCGCGACCACTTCGACACGCTGGTGCGTTCGGCTTTCCAGAACTCCGGCCAGATCTGCCTGTGCGGCTCGCGCGTGCTGGTGGAACGCGGCATCTACACCGAGTTCCGCGACGCGCTGGTGCAACGCGCACAGCAGCTGCGCGTGGGCGATCCGATCGACGAGGACAACCAGCTTGGCCCACTCGTGTCGCGCCCCCACTTCGACAAGGTGATGAGCGCCCTGCAGCGCGCTCGCGACGAAGGCGGCAAGGTCCTGTGCGGCGGCACGGCGCTCGACCGGCCCGGCTGGTTCGTGACGCCGACGGTGATCGAAGGGCTCGGGCCGGACTGCGCGAGCAACCGCGACGAGATCTTCGGCCCGGTCGTCACGCTGCAACCTTTCGACACCGACGAACAGGCGCTCGCGCTGGCCAACGCCGGCGAATACGGCCTGGCCGCCTCCGTCTGGACGCGCGACCTGCGCCGCGCACACCGTTTCGCCGCGCAACTGCGCGCCGGCATGGTGTGGATCAACACCTGGCTGCAACGCGACCTGCGCACGCCGTTCGGCGGCATGGGCGCGTCCGGTCTCGGCCGCGAAGGCGGTTTCGAGGCGATGCGTTTTTTCACCGACGCCAAGAACGTCGGTCTGCATTTGGGATGAAGCAATGACCACCGGTCCCCTCACCGACCTGCTCAAGAACAACCGCGACTGGTCCGAACGCATCAGCCGCGAAGACCCGGAGTTCTTCCAGCGCCTGTCCAAGCAGCAGGCGCCCGAATACCTGTGGATCGGCTGCTCGGATTCGCGCGTGCCGGCCAACCAGGTCATCGACATGGCGCCGGGCGAAGTCTTCGTCCACCGCAACATCGCCAATGTCGTCGTGCACACCGACCTCAACTGCCTGTCGGTGATCCAGTTCGCCGTGGACGTGCTGAAGGTCAAGCACATCCTCGTCGTCGGCCACTACGGCTGCGGCGGCGTGCACGCGGCGCTGCACGGCACGCGCGTGGGCCTGGCCGACAACTGGCTGCGCCATGTATCCGACGTGGCCGAAAAGCACGAGCTGTGCATGCAGCACGCGCACACCGACGAACGCCACGATCGCCTGTGCGAACTCAACGTGATCGAACAGGTGCAGAACGTCTGCCTCACCACCATCGTCCGCGACGCCTGGACGCGCGGGCAGGAGCTGACCGTGCACGGCTGGGTCTACAGCCTGCGCAACGGCCTGGTGCAGGACATGGGCATCGACGTCAGCTCGCAGGACCAGCTCGATGGGCTCTACAAGGCGGCGGTCGCGCGCGTGAACGCCTTCCGTGGGGATTCGCCGCGATGAGCGACGCCATCCGCGCCAGCGCCGCGCCGAAGCCCGTCGGCCAGTACCCGCATGCGCGCCGCGTGGGCGAATTGCTGTTCCTGTCGGGCATCGGCCCGCGCGATCCGGCCAGCAACGCCATCGTCGGCAACGTGCATGACGCGGCCGGCCGCCTCATCAGCTACGACATCGACGCACAGACGCGCGCCGTCTTCGCCAACGTGCGCACGGTGCTGGAAGCCAGCGGCGCGCGCTGGGAAGACCTGGTCGACGTCACCGTCTACCTCACCGACATGGCGCACGATTTCAAGGCGTACAACGCCGTGTGGGCCGAGTACTTCCCCGACATCGACACCGCGCCGTGCCGCACCACGCTCGGCATCACCGCGTTGCCGACGCCGATCGCGATCGAACTCAAATGCATCGCCACGATAAAGTCCCCTCTCCCGCGCGCGGGAGAGGGTTAGGTTGAGGGCGGACTAGCCGCACGCCGCCAACCTGCCCTCACCCCATCGCTCTCCCGCAAGCGGGAGAGAAAGAGAATCCGCAATGCTGCCCAGCCCGCTCAACCTGCAAGCCTGGATCGAAGAGCACCGCCACCTGCTCAAGCCGCCGGTCGGCAACAAGGTGATCTACGTCGGCGACTTCATCGTGATGGTGGTCGGTGGCCCGAACCAGCGCACCGATTACCACTGGGACGAAGGCGCGGAGTGGTTCTACCAACTCGAAGGCGAGATGGTGCTGCGCATCCAGGAAGACGGGAAAGTGCGCGACATCCCCATCAAGGCCGGCGAGATCTTCCTGCTGCCGCCGCGCGTCCCGCACTCGCCGCAGCGCATGCCCGACTCGATCGGCCTGGTGATCGAACGCCGCCGCCTGCCCGACGAACTCGACGGCCTGCTCTGGTTCTGCGAGCGCTGCAACCACAAGCTCTATGAGGAGTTCTTCAAGCTGAAGAACATCGAGACCGACTTCCCGCCGGTGTTCGAGCGTTTCTACGCTTCGCGCGACCACCGCACGTGCAAGCAGTGCGGCCATCTCAACCCCGCGCCCGCCAAGTACGTGATGCCCGACACCTGAGGCGCCCGGGCTTCGACCGACCCCGCCAAGTCCTTGTTTCGAAAAACAGCCCGGCCTCGCCGGGCTGTTTTTTTGTGCCGACCGCTACCCGTCCAAAGTCCCGGCCCAGCCCCCTTGCCGTCCGTCGTTTTCTCATTGACAGGCATTTCAGGTAATGCCTACTGTAACTTTCATGAAAGGACCTCGACCCAAGTCGTCGACCGAGTACGTTCGCGAGTTCCGCGAACGGATGCGGCGCGAGGGCTTCGTCAAGAAGGACGTGTGGATCCTGCCCGAGCACGCGCAGGAGCTGGCGGCGATCGAGCGCCAGTTGCGCCAGCCCGGCGGCGCACAGGCGCGCGCCGACGACGGACGCGCCGTCGCCTGGACCGTCCGTTCGCTGCACGCCGCGTTGTCCGAGACACGTCCAGTCCTCTCCGGCCACATCGCGCTGGAGCTGCTGGAAGGCGTCGAGCCCAGCCTGCACCTGGCCATGCGCGAACACGGCGACCTGCCGGTGTTCATCGCGGTCAGCGGCGAGCAGATCGTCGTCGAGTCGCTGATGTGGCCGCTGTCGGACGTACGCGACGCGGCGGCGTTCAACGCGCACGTGCTGCGCACGCACAAGGTGCTGCCGCTGTCGAACATGGCCATCGAGGTCATCGGCGGCGTGGCCTGCTACATCATGTTCGGCTCGCTGGACACGCGCTCCAGCCTGGCCAACATCGTGTTCGAGATCGAGACGCTGGCCGAGAACGTGCTCAACGCCGCCGAGGCCTATGCGCCGTTTCTCCGCGACGACGTCCTGGGCGACGGCATCCTCGTGGAGGGCGCGGCATGAGCGCGCTGTCCCGCATCTTCGGCCGCGTGCGCGAGCAGCTCGCCGAACTCGGCGATTCCATCGTGCCGAACGCGGCGCAGCGCGACCTCGACGAGGAGATCCGCGCCAGCGACGCCCGCGTGCGCGAATGGCGCGCCAGCCTCGCCGAACTGCTGGCCCGGCGCATGACGGCGCAGGAGCGCACCGACACCACCGCGGCGGCCATCGAACAACGCGAAGCGCAGGCGCTCGCCAGCCTCCAGGCCGGCAAGCTGGCCCTGGCCGAGGAAGTCGCCGCGGCGATCGCCCAGCTGGAACAGGCGCGCGACGACGAGCACGCCCTGCTGGCGCAGCTCGACCTGCGCGTGACGCAGATGCGCTACCTCATCGAGGAAGGCGAGAACGGCCTGCGCCGGCTGCAGTTGCAGCTCGATGCGCTGCGCGCTGCCGAGACGGTGCAGCGAGCGCAGGAAACCGTTGCCCACCGACAGCCCGGCACGCCGTTGCCGCAGAACGCGATCGAGTCGCTGCTGCGCTCGCGCAGGCGTAATGCGCCGCGCGCCGAGGCGGACGACGCCGGCGAGCCGATGGGCGATTCCGATCTGGACGCGCGTCTGCTTGCCGAAGGCATCGACGAACGCAACACGCGTGCGCAGCTCGTGCTGGCGCGCCTGGCCCAACGTCTGGCCGATGCGGCCGCGGCGTCGGCTCCGCCCACGGGCGGGCGCGCCACCCGGACACGCACACCAGGGAAGAAACCGCGATGACCGAATTCCTGACCACCGCCCTGACCTTCCCCACCCTGCTCTACAGCATCGTGCTGGCGGTCTGCGTCGTGTACTGGCTGCTGGCGGCGACCGGCATGGTTGACGCCGACGCGCCGGACGGGCTGTTGGGCGGCGATGGCGACGCCCACGACGGCGACGCCAGCGGCCTGGCGGCGATGCTGTCCAAGCTCGGCATCAGCGGCGTGCCGGTGATGATCGTGCTGACGGTGCTGGCGTTCGTCGGCTGGGTCGGCACCTACTTCGTGCAGCTGCTGGTGTTGCAGCACCTGCCGGCGACGCTGCGCGTGCTGCTCGGCGCCGTCGCGGCGGTCGCCATGCTGGTGCCCGGCGTGCTGGCCACCTCGCTGCTGCTGCGCCCGCTGAGCCGCGTGCTGCTGCGCCTGCGCCCACCGGCGGATCCGTCCATCCTCGGCCGCGTCGGCGTGGTCAGCACGCCGTCGGTGGATGCCGGTTACGGCCAGGCCACGTTCGACGACGGCGGCGCCGGCCTGGTCCTGCAGATCCGTCACGAACAGGCGGACCGCTTCAAGCGCGGCGATCGCGTCGTGTTGATCGAATACCTCAACGGGCAGCACGCCTACCGCGTGGTGTCCGAGGAACAGTTCAAGAACCTGTAGCACCGCACCACCGAACACATACCTTCCAAGACCGCAGTACCGTTCCAACAAGGAGAAGTTGCAATGAGCGTGTCCCTGATCCTCCCGTTCCTGATCGGGGCGGGCGTCCTGCTCGTCGTCATGCTGGGCCTGTTCGGCCTGTTCAAGGCCTTCTACGTCAAGGTCGACCAGGGCACCGCGCTGATCGTCAACGACATGAGTTCGATGCCGAAGGTGCGCTTCACCGGCGGCCTCATCATCCCGGTGCTCTACCGCGCCGAGCACATGCGCATCAGCCTGATCACGCTGCAGGTGGACCGCCGCGGCAAGGAAGGCCTGATCTGCCGCGACAACATGCGCGCCGACATCACCGTCGCCTTCTACCTGCGCGTCAACGAAACGCAGGCCGACGTACTGCGCGTGGCCAAGGCCATCGGCGCCGACCGCGCCTCCGACAAGAACGCCGTCGACGAGCTGTTCAACGCCAAGTTCTCCGAGGCGCTGAAGACCGTCGGCAAGAAGTTCGACTTCACCGAGCTGTTCGAAAAGCGCCAGGAGTTCCGCGACGAGATCATCAAGATCATCGGCAACGACCTCAACGGCTACGTGCTGGAAGACGTCGCCATCGACTACCTGGAGCAGACGCCGAAGAACCTGCTCGACAACAACAACATCCTGGACGCCGAGGGCATCCGCAAGATCACCGAGCTCACCGCCACCCAGAACGTCATCACCAACGAACTGGAGCAGAACGAGCGCCTGGCGATCACCAAGAAGAACGTCGAAGCGCGCGAGGCGACGCTGGCGCTGGAACGCCAGCAGGCCGAGGCCGAAGCACGCCAGAAGCGCGAGGTCGAGAGCATCCAGGCCCGCGAGGAAGCCGAGACCGCGCGCGTGAAGGAAGAGCAGCGCCTGCTGGCCGAACAGGCCCGTCTCGCCGCCGAGGAGCAGATCCAGATCCGCGACCAGAACCGCCAGCGCGAAGTCGAAGTGGCCGAGCAGAACCGCCAGCGCGCCGTCGCCATCGAGGCCGAGCGCGTCGAGCGCGCGCGCCAGCTGGAGAAGGTCACCACCGACCGCGAAGTGCAGCTGCAAGGCGTGGAGCGCGACAAGGTGGTCGAGACCGGCAAGATGGACGTGGCCAACATCACCCGCGAGCGCATCGCCATCGACAAGACCGTGGCGCAGGAAGAAGAGCGCATCAAGGAAGTGCGCGTGGTGTCCGAGGCCGAGCGGGAGCGCCAGGCCAAGGTCATCGCCGCCGAGGCCGACGCGCAGGAAGCGCTGGTGCGCACCGTGAAGGAAGCCGAGGCCGCCGAAGCCGCGGCCAAGTTCCGCTCGGTGGAGATCACCACGCTGGCCCAGGCCGAACTGGATTCCGCCGCCAAGTCCGCCGACGCCAAGAAGCTGCTGGCCGAAGCCATGCGCGCCGAAACCGCCGCACCCGGTCTGGCCGAAGCGCAGGTGCGCGAAGCCGAAGCCAATGCGATCGAAAAGGTCGGCATCGCCGAAGCGCGCGTGATCGAGGCCAAGGCCGACGCCACCTACAAGCAGGGCAGCAACGACGCGCGCGTGCTGGCGGAAAACCTCGCCGCACAGGCCGAAGGCGAAGAGAAGATGGGCCGCGCCAAGGCCACCGCCGTGGAATCGGTGGGCATCGCCGAAGCCAACGTCACCGTCAAGAAGCTCACCGCCGAGGCCGAGGGCCTGACCGCGAAGTTCGAGGCGATCGACTCGCTCAGCGACTCCGCGCGCAGCCACGAGGAGTTCCGCATGACGCTGGAAACCCACCTCGAGCAGGCCATGGCCGCCATCGACGCCGGTCGCGAAGTGTCGAAGGAGAACGCCGAAGTCATCGCCTCGGCGCTGCGCAACGCCAACATCGACCTGGTCGGCGGCGACGGCGGCCTGTTCGAGAGCTTCTCCAAGGCGCTCTCGCTGGGCAAGTCGATCGAAGGCTTCGCCGGCAAGAGCCCGATCGTGGCCGACCTGCTGGAACGCTACCTGGGCGTCAAGCCCACGGGACGCGAACCGGTAATCGACGCCACCGCCTCGGTCGTGCCGATCAACGCGGCCGACAAGAGCCGTCAGGAACCCGTCGGCGCCTGAGCGCCCTGCCCCGACGCATGCCCGTCGCGCGGATGACACCCCATCCGCGCGGACGGCGCACCGTACACATCACGCAATGCTTTGACTGACAAGGGAACTGACATGAGCAAAGAGAACCGCGACTTCCTGGAAATGGCCTTCCACTCCGTGCAGTGCTTCGGCAACGACGGCCGACTGGATGCGACCGAACTGGCGAAGATCATCGCCATCGCCGAACGCGACGGCGTCACCGACGACAACGAACGTCGCGTGCTGGGCAACATCATCGCCCGCATCCGCCCGGACGAGATCGACGCGGCGATGAAGGCGCAGCTGGACGGCATCGCGAAGAAGTACGGCATCCAGGCGACCGAGACGACCTCGGCCTGACGCCAGGCCGGCCGGCGTCTGCCTCCGCACGACGCCGGCCGCAGTTCGCTGGCAACCGGCTGACGTTCCCGCTGTCGCTTTCCAACCGCCCCGGATGGGCGAGGTACCACGATGTCGCAAACCGCCAGCGCCGCCGAGCAAGTCGCGGCCACCGAACAGATCGACCGGGCCGTCGTCCAGGGCGGCGCCTACGAAGTGCTGCGTCGCCGCCTCGACGAACAGGGCGAGCGCCTGCAGAACCTCGCCGGCGCGCTCAACCAGCGGCGCCTGCAGGAGTTCGGCGACAGCCGCCTGGAGGTCATCGGCCGGTTGCGCATCCGCACCGAGAACAACTGCATCGGCCGCGATATCGTGCCGGTCGGCGATCTGCTGCTGTTCGGCTACAACGTATTCCTCGGGCTGAAGACCACCACGCGCGTGGAGGACGTCTTCGGCCTGTACCGCCTCACCGAAAGCGCCGAAGGTTTCGATGTCGCGCCGGTCGAGCTGGCGACCAGTTTCCTGGGCGACGCGGCGTTCGTGCGCGACTTCAACGAGCTGTACGCCTACTACAAGAACGCGCGCCTGCTGCAGCTGGACGTGGCCGCCGGCAAGCTGCTGGCGGCGTTCCAGATCGGCGAGCGAACCACCGACGTGCGCGTGTTCCGCTGGGCGATCTCCAACCAGGGCGCGCTCACCTACATCGATACGCGCGGCGAGCGCGACCTCGTGCTGCCACCGCCGTTCGACTTCGAATGGACGCGGGCCACGCGCGAGCTGATGGTCAACGGCCGCTTCCCGCACCTGAACATCCTCGACACGGTCTTCGTCGAAACCACCCACGGCGACCTGACCATCAAGGTCGAGAACAACACCGAGCTCGGCCAGGGCATCTACAGCGAGGCGGTCGAGGACAAGACCCAGTCGCTGGACGACGCGCACATCGACTTCGCGCGCGTGGGCTCGCTCATCCTGCTGAAGGTGCTGCCGTACCGCGAGACGGTGTGGCGCGGCCTGGTCTACAACACGATCACCGGCAAGGTCACGCGCAACGACGCCATCACCCAGGCCTGCGTGCAGCTGCCGGAAGACCACGGCATCCTCTTCCCCGGCGGCTATTACCTGCAGAACGGCGAGCACAAGGCCTTCGACGCCAGCATGGCCGGCATGCAGTTCCAGCGCGCCACGCGCTCGCCCAACGGCGAGGACGTGATGTACGCGTTCTACGAGCCCGACCAGGGCCGCAGCGCGCTGTTCGTCTACAACATGATCCAGCGCCGCCTGCAAAACCCGCTGTTCGGGCACGGTCATGCGGAACTGCCGGACGGTCGCATGGTGCTGTTCCACGCCGAAGGCGACGGCGCCACGCGCGTGCATCCGATGCAGGTGTGGCAGACGCCGTTCACCAGTGACGAGTTCGCCGCCAGCCGCCCGCCGGGCACCAGCTTCATGGGCCGCATCGGCAATGCCGAACTGGTGCGCGGCATCTCCAACCTCTACGGGCTGGCGCGCGAGATCGACGACCCCGAGGTCACGGTGCAGCGCTACCAGCTGCTGACCCAGAACGCGCGACGCCTGTTCGACGCGCACCACTGGATCGACGACGGCAACTGCGAAGGCGCGGCCACGCTGCTGCGCGAGATCTGCGCGACCGGCGAATCGGTGCTGGACGAATTCGAGAAGGTCCAGGACATCCGCCGCCAGTCCGACGCGGCCATGACGAAGGCGCGCGCCGAACACAAGGCGCTGATGGGCCGCCTGCTGCCGGACAACTGGAACCAGGTGGACGAATTCGTACAAGCGCTGGGCGCGATCGGCCAGCTGCGCGGGCAGCTGCTGACGATCCGCGACTACCGCTACATCGACACCGTCGCGATCGACGCGATGGGCGCCGAACTGCAATCGGCCCACGAACGCATCGGCCAGGCCACCGGCGCCTTCCTCGGGCAGGACAAGGCGTTGGCGCCGTTCGCCCGCCAGGTGGATGAACTCGACGCCGCCGCGCAGCAGGCCAAGACCGCGCGCCAGCTGGCCGAACATGTCGCCGCATTGCAGGCACGCTCGGCCGACCTGGACATGCTCTCGGAACTGGTCGCCTCGCTGAAGGTCGACGACGCCACGCAGCGCACGCGCGTGGTGGAGGCGATCTCGGTCATCTACGCCCGCCTCAACCAGGCCAAGGCGCGTGCGGAACAACGCCGCAAGACGCTGGGTTCCAGCGAGGCCGTGGCCCAGTTCGGCGCGCAGTTCGCCCTGTTCGGCCAGGCCATCACCAATGCACTGGGGCTGGCGACCGATCCGGAACGCGCCGACGAACAACTGTCGCGGTTGATGGTCCAGCTGGAAGAACTGGAAAGCCAGTTCGGCGAACACGAACAGTTCCTCGGCGACATCGTCACCAAGCGCGAAGAGCTGCTGGAGGCGTTCGATGCGCACAAGCAGGCGCTGCTCGACGACCGCCAGCGCAAGGCGCAGACCGTGCTGGACGCGGCCAATCGCATCCTGGAAGGACTCTCCCGACGCACGGTGAAGCTGGCCGGCATCGACGAGCTCAACGCTTTCTTCGCCGGCGACCCTCTGATCCTCAAGATCCGCGAACTGGCCGGACGCCTGCGCGAGCTCAAGGACAGCGTCAAGGCCGACGACGTCGAAGCGCGCCTGAAGGGCGCGCGCGACCAGGCGGTGCGCGTGTTGCGCGATCGCAGCGATCTGTTCGAGGACGGCGGCAACGTCATCAAGCTGGGCCGCCACCGTTTCAGCGTCAACACGCAGCCGTTGGACCTGACGCTGCTGCCACGCGGCGACGAACTCGCCCTGCACCTCACCGGCACCGACTTCATGGAGCCGATCCACGACGAGCAACTGACGGCGCTGCGCGAGTTCTGGCCGGCATCGCTGGAGTCCGAATCGCCCACGCTCTATCGCGGCGAATACCTCGCCGGCCAGGTCCTGGAAGCGGCGGACACCGGCCGTGACGGCCTGAGCCTGGATCTGTTGCAGCGAAGCGCGAACGATGCGAACGAACTGGCGCGCATTGTCCGCGACTATGCCGCGCTGCGTTATCGCGACGGCTACGAGCGCGGCATCCACGACTACGACGCGACGCTGATCCTGCGTGCGCTGCTGGCCCAGCGCGCCATTGCCGGCGCGCTGCTGCATGCACCGCAGGCGCGTGCGCTGGCGGCGCTGTACTGGGCCGACCATCAGCACGACGACGAGGCGCGCGCCTGGGCGCAACGACTGGCCGGCGCGCGCACCATGCAGCAGCTGTTCGGCACGCGCGCGGGGCTCGACGCGCTGCGCGCGGAAGTCGACGCCGCCATCGCCGCGTGGCTCGACGCGAACCCGCTCCCGTTCGACGCCGCGTTGACGGCGGCCGCCGCCGACTATCTGCTGGAAGAGCTGGCCGAAGCCGAGGTCTCGCTGGTGCTCTCGCGTTACGCGCGCGAACTCGCCGACGGGCTGCGCCAGCGCCTGGAAGCGGCGGGCATGCGCGAGACCTTCGCGCGCACCCTGGCGACCCTGCCCCTGCCCGCACGCTGGACGCACGCCCTGCACTGGCTCGAAGGCCTGTGCACGCAGCCCTCGTTCGCGGCCTCCTCATCGTATGCGCCGGAAGCCGCGGCTGTGCTGCTCATCGGCGATAAGCTGCGTCGACGCAACAACGACACCACGCTGCAGACGATCGTCGAAGGCCTGCTCGGCGAGCATCCGCGCATCGCCGCCGGCCGCATGCCGCTGGCCGCGGATGAACTGCTGGCGCGCCTGCGCCATCACCGCGAGCGCTTCCTGCCGGGCTACCGGCAATACCAGTCGGTGCGACAGGACACCATGGCACGCCAGCGGGAGTCGCTGCGGCTGTCGGAGTTCCAGGCACGCCCGCTCACCTCGTTCGTGCGCAACCGCCTGATCAACGACGTCTACCTGCCCATCATCGGCGACAACCTCGCCAAGCAGATGGGCACCGTCGGCGAGAACAAGCGCAGCGACCTGATGGGCCTGCTGATGCTGATCTCCCCGCCCGGCTACGGCAAGACGACGCTGATGGAATACGTCGCCAACCGGCTCGGCCTGATCTTCATGAAGATCAACGGCCCGGCGCTGGGCCATGAAGTGCGTTCGATCGATCCCGCGCAGGCGCCGGACGCCACCTCTCGCCAGGAACTGGAGAAGCTCAACCTCGCGCTGGAGATGGGCAACAACGTGATGCTGTATGTCGACGACATCCAGCATACGCACCCGGAGTTCCTGCAGAAGTTCATCTCGCTGTGCGACGGCACGCGCCGCATCGAAGGCGTGTGGAAGGGGCGCACGAAAACCTACGACCTGCGCGGCAAGAAGTTCTGCGTGGTCATGGCCGGCAACCCGTACACGGAATCCGGCGAGGTGTTCAAGATTCCGGACATGCTCGCCAACCGTGCCGACATCTACAACCTCGGCGACGTGCTGGATGGCAAGGAAGACGCCTTCACGCTGAGCTACATCGAGAACTGCCTGACGTCCAACCCGGTGCTGGCCCCGCTGGCCACGCGCGAGCTGGCCGATCTTTACCTGCTGGCGGACAAGGCGCGCGGCAAGGAGGTCTCGCTCAACGGCCTGAGCCATGCCTACAGCGCGGCCGAGAGCACCGAGATCCTCGGCACGCTGCAACGGTTGATGCAGGTGCGCGACGTGGTCTACCGCGTCAACCAGCAGTACATCGCCAGCGCCGCACAGGCCGACAAGTACCGCACCGAGCCGCCGTTCAAGCTGCAGGGCAGCTATCGCAACATGAACAAGCTGGCGGAGAAGATCTCGCCGGTGCTCAACGAAGCGGAGCTGCAACGGCTCATCGGCGACCACTACATGGGAGAAGCGCAGCTGCTCACCACCGGCGCCGAGGAAAACCTGCTCAAGCTGGCCGAGCTGCGCGGTGCGATGGCGGACGAGGAGACGGCGCGCTGGGCGCAGATCAAGCGCGACTTCCTGCGCAACAAGGCGATGGGCGCCGACGAGGACGATGTCGGCGGACGTGTGGTCGCGCAGCTGGCGGACATCGCCGGCGGATTGCAGGCCATCGGCACGGCCACGCAGACGCCGGTCGAGCCACCGCCTGCGCCGCCGTCCCCGCCGTGGGATGCGATGCTGGCCCTGCTCGAACGCTTCGCCGAGCAGCGCAATGCGCCGGCGCCCGTCGCGGATTCGACGTGGATGAAGGCGCTGCCCGAATCGCTGCATGCCACCGTCGCGCCGCTGCTGGATGCGCTGCGCGGGCAGCACGAGGAACAAGAGCGCACGCGCGACGCACTGCTGCAACTGGCGAACGCGATGCGCGATGGCGTGGCCACCGCTCCCGCCAAGCCGGGCAAGCTGGGCCGCCGCCAGCACCAGCCGACGGTGACAGAACGGCCGCTCGACGTGGCGCTGCAACAGTTCGGCGGCAGCACGCTCGCCGAGATCAGCAGCAAGCCGACCGACGCATGAGCCAGCCGCAGCGTCCGGTCGCCGACGAATCCGCCTCGCGCCTCGCGCGCGATGGCGTGTCGACGGACGCTGGCGTGTCGGCGCTTGCCGAGCTGGAAGCGCTCGACGCGCGGCTTCACGCATTGCCCACCACGGCGCTGTTGGCCGAACTGCAAGGCATCGTGGCCGCCATCGAAACGAGCGACCCTGCGCGACGCCGTCGTCGCGCCGGATTCCTCGGTCGCCTGATCGGCCGCGATCTGGTCGCGCAGGCCCAGCCCGATCCGGCCGAAACCCGCGTGCGCCTTCACCTGGTATCGGCGGGAAACCTCGCCGACGCCTTGAGCGCACAGTCGGCCGAACTCACCGCACTCGCCATGCGCGTGCGCGAACTGGCGCAGCGCCTGCGCGAATCCAGTGCGCCCGCATCACCGCAGGCCGGCGACGAGGATGCGCGCGTGCGCCGCCGTCTTCACCTGGAAGCCATCGCCACGACGTGGGAGAACGCCGCCGCCCACGCCGAGCAGGCGCATTCGCATGCGCGTCACCTGCTCGAACGGCATGCACAGGTGCGCGACCTGCTCGTTCCCGCATGGCGCCAGCAGGCCTCACTCACGGCGTCCGCGCAGCGTCGCGACGACGAGGCCACGACACGTCTGCAACACGCGCTGCATGCCCAGCTCGCCGCGATGCGCCTGTCGCTCGCCGGCACGCCCCCCGCATCCGTTCCACCCGACACCACGACCGCCGGCACCGACGCCGGACGCGCCACCCAGGAGCCTTCGCCATGAACCAGATCACGCAGAACGCCGCCGCCCTGCCCGTGGAGACCGTGCTGGACGAGGCCGCGCTCACCGCGCTCGGCCTGTCGACGGCGGACACGGCGCGCATCCACGAAGTCGCCCGCGCCGCGCAGGACATCGCGCCCGCGCAGCTGATGGGCTTCGGCAAGGACGCGGCCAACAAGACCACCGAATTCTCCAGCCAGTTGCTCGACCAGGTGCGCAACCGCGACCTCGACGCCACCGGCGCGACGCTCGGCGAAGTCGTGCGCATCGCCCGCACGCTGAACCTGCAGAAGCTCGGCGCACGCTCGCGCCTGCCCGTGGTCGGCCCGCTGATCGACCGCATGCGCGCGTCCAAGGGCGAACTGGTGCAGAAGTTCAGCAGTACCAATTCGCAGATCGAGCACCTGATGCGCGACGTCTCACGCCAGCAGGACGACCTGCGCAAGCGCGTCAAGGATTTCGACCGCATGCACGAGATCGTGCTGGAGGAGCGTCGCGAACTCGGCATCCACGTCGCCGCGGGTCGCCTGCGCATGGGCGAGCTCGATCGCGAGCGCCGCACGCTCGACGGACTGGAAGATCCGCAGTCGCGCACGCGCCGTTCCGAGCTGGACAACGCGATGCGCCTGCTGGACAAGCGCGTCGGCGACCTCGCCCTGCTGCAGCACGCGGCCGACCAGTCGCTGCCGACCATCCGAATCATCCAGGCCAACGCGATCCTGCTGATCGAGAAATTCGGCGCGGTGCGCGACATCACCATCCCGGCGTGGAAGCGCAGCTTCGCCGTCCAGCTCTCGCTGGAAGAGCAGAAGAACGCCGTCGAACTCGCCACCGCCATCGACGATGCGACCAACGAGATGATGCGCAACAACGCGCGCCTTCTGCACGAGAACTCGGTGGCCACGGCCAAGGCCAACCAGCGCGGCGTGATCGACATGGAAACGTTGCAGTACGTGCACGACCAGCTCATCCAGACCGTCGAGGACGTGCGCGCCATCCATCGCGAAGGCATCGAGAAGCGCCGCCAGGCCGAGACCGAACTGGCGAAGATGCGCGAGGACGTGCAGAAGCGCCTGTCGGCGCCGACCATCGAAACGGCAGGCTGAAGCGGCATGGATTTCACAAGCCTCGACCAGGCGCTGCGCGACGGCGCCACCGACCTCAACCTCGACAATCGCGAGCGTTTCGAACTGCGCGAGCTCGGCGCACGCATCGACGCCGACCGCATCCGCTACCTGCGCAACCGTGCCTTCGACATGGCGCGCGAGCTGCTGGCCGCCGGCACCGTGGATGCACTCGCGGTGCTGCGCTGGCTCGAACAGGTGGTCAAGACGCTGGATCTCTCGGCGCTCCCGGCCGCGGCCGACACCACCGCCTTCTTCACGCCGGGCGACAGCTGCCTGCACAAGCTGCGCGAGCTGTGCCGGAACAGCCGCACGTCGATCGACGTGTGCGTGTTCACCATCGCCGACGATCGCCTGTCCGACGAGCTCGCCGCGGCGCACGCGCGTGGCGTGCGCGTGCGGATCGTCAGCGACAACGACAAGCGCCACGACGACGGCAGCGACATCGCCCGGCTCGCCGCGGACGGCATCGGGGTGCGGCTCGACGACACGCCGTTCCACATGCACCACAAGTTCGCGGTGTTCGATGGCGCGCTGATCGCCAACGGCAGCTTCAATTGGACGCGCAGCGCCAGCAGCTCCAACCACGAGAACCTCGTGGTCAGCCGCGATCCGTACCTGGTGCGCTGCTTCGACGGGCAGTTCGAGCAGATGTGGGAGCGGTTTCCGGCCCTGGCGCCGTAATCCCGAGGTCCGGGCTCGTCGTTTCCGCCCCAGGGCCGGCACGCGCGAGCCCCCTCTCCCGGCGGAGAGGGAATTCGCAGCACCATACGCCCACGGCGAGTCGGGTATCGTATGGCCGTACCGCCCGGCCGGCGCCGGGCCCGACACGCCCTCGGACGTTCATGCTGAAGATCGACACCCACGCCCACTACATGCCGCGCGACTGGCCCAACCTGGCGCGCAAGTACGGCGACGACCGCTTCCCGGTGATCCACCACACCGACGACGGGCGCCATCGCATCTACAAGGACGGCAAGTTCTTCCGCGAGATCTGGTCCAAGACCTGGGACCCGCAGGAACGCATCGACGATTACGCGCGCTTCGGCGTGCAGGTGCAGGTGATCAGCACCGTGCCGGTGATGTTCAGCTACTGGGCCAAGCCGCACCACGCGCTGGAACTGCACCAGGCGCTCAACGAACACATGGCCGAGGCCTGCCGCGAGTACCCGCGCCATTACGCCGGCATCGGCACGGTGCCGATGCAGTCGCCGCGCCTTGCGATCCAGGAGCTGGAACGCTGCATGGACCAGCTCGGTCTGCAGGGCGTGCAGATCGGCAGCCACATCAACGACTGGAACCTCGACGCGCCGGAGCTGTTCGATTTCTTCCAGGCCGCCGGCGAACTGGGCGCGGCGATCCTCGTGCATCCGTGGGACATGATGGGCGCGGCGACGATGCCCAAGTACTGGCTGCCGTGGCTCGTGGGCATGCCGGCCGAACAATCGCGCGCGGCGTGCTGCCTCATCTTCGGCGGCGTGCTGGAGCGCGTGCCCAACCTGAAGGTCTGCATGGCGCACGGCGGCGGCAGCTTCCCGTACACCATCGGCCGCATCGAACACGGCTTCAACATGCGGCCGGACCTGGTCGCCACCGACAACCCGCGCAATCCGCGCGAGTACCTCAACCAGTTGTTCTTCGACTCGTGGGTCGCCGACCCGCGCGCGTTGCGTTATCTGCTCGACACCTGCGGCGTGGACCGCGTCATGCTCGGCACCGACTATCCGTTCCCGCTGGGCGAACAGGAACCGGGCGCCGGCATCGCGGCGTTGCAGTTGAGCGAAGCCGAGCAGGCGCGCCTGTACCACGGCACCGCGCTGGAATGGCTGGGCCTGTCGATGTCGCGCTTCGCCTGAGCCATGCCGCACCTGACCCTGCACTACACCGCGAACGTCGATGGCTTCGATCCCGATGCGGCGCTGCGCGAGATCAACCACCGCCTCGCGGACAGCGGGCATTTCGACGAAGCCGCGATCAAGAGCCGCGCGTTGCGCCTGGACCATTACCGCGTCGGCATCGCCGAGGACGCACGCGGCTTCGTGCATGCGCAGCTGCGGATCCTGCCCGGTCGCGATGCGGACACGCGCGCGGCGCTGTCTGCGCTCGTCCTCGATGCGCTGCAGGCGACGCTCCCATACCGCCATCCCCACACCCAACTCTGCGTCGAAGTCGACGAGATGGACGCGCGCAGCTATTCCAAACGCGTGTTCGACGCGCAATCCGACTGAACCATGACCGACCTGTATTCCGACGATTACGCACTCGCCCAGGACGCCGCCGACCCGTTGCGCGACCTGCGCTCGCAGTTCCTGATTCCGCAGCACGACGGCGCCGACCAGGCGTACTTCGTCGGCAACTCGCTGGGTCTGCAGCCGCGCGGCGCGCGCGCGCATGTGCACGAGGTGCTGGACAAGTGGGCCGCCGAAGCGGTGGAAGGCCATTTCACCGGGCAGGCGCAGTGGCTGGACTACCACCAGCTCGTTCGCGAATCGCTGGCGCGCCTCGTCGGCGCCAAGCCGCTGGAAGTCGTGGCGATGAACACGCTCACGGTGAACCTGCACCTGATGATGGTCAGCTTCTACCGCCCGACGCGCGAACGCCCCGCCATCCTCATCGAAGCCGGCGCGTTCCCGTCGGACCGCTATGCGGTGGAATCGCAGATCGCGTTCCACGGTTTCGATCCGGCGACCGACCTGATCGAAGTGCAGCCCGACGGCGCGGAGGGCACGACGTCGATGGCGGCGCTGGAACGCGCGATCGCGCAGCACGGATCTCGCCTGGCGCTCGTGTTGTGGCCGGGCGTGCAGTACCGCACCGGGCAGGCCTTCGACCTGGCGCGCATCGCAAAGCTGGCGCACGACCAGGGCGCGATCTGCGGCTTCGATCTCGCGCACGGCGTGGGCAATCTCCAACTCGCGTTGCACGACAGCGGCGTCGACTTCGCCGTGTGGTGCCACTACAAATACCTCAACAGCGGCCCGGGCGCGGTCGCGGGTTGCTTCGTGCACGAACGCCATGCGCACAGCGACCGCCCGCGCTTCGCCGGTTGGTGGGGGCATGAACAGGGCACGCGTTTCCGCATGGGCCCGCATTTCGTACCCACGCCCGGCGCGGACGGCTGGCAGCTGAGCAATCCGCCGATCCTCGGCATGGCACCGCTGCGCGCCTCGCTGGAGCTGTTCGACGCCGCCGGCATGCCGGCGCTGCGCGCGAAGTCGCTCAAGCTCACCGGCTACCTCGAAGCGCTGATCCGCCAGCGCCTGGACGGCGCGTTGCAGATCGTCACGCCGCCCGACCCGGCCCAGCGTGGCTGCCAGCTGTCGCTGCGCGTGATCGGCGGCCGCGGTCTTACCGGCCGCGACGCGGGGCGCGCACTCTTCGACGACCTGGCCACACGCGGCGTGCTGGGCGACTGGCGCGAACCGGACGTGATCCGTATCTCGCCGGCGCCGCTCTACAACACGCATGCCGATGTGCTGCGCTTCGTGCGTGCGGTCGAAGCCTGGCGCGATGCCATCTGATTCCACAGGATCGAACCGATGACCCAACAGGACCGCCACATCACCCTCATCGGCGCCGGCCTGGCCGGCGCGGTGCTCGCGACGCTGCTGGCGCAGCGGGGCTGGCGCGTGGACGTGTACGAGAAGCGCGGCGATCCGCGCGTGCAGGGCTATGGCGGCGGGCGCTCGATCAACCTGGCGCTCGCCGAGCGCGGACGTCATGCGCTGCGCCTGGCCGGCGCCGACGAGGCGGTCATGAAGCACGCGGTGATGATGCGTGGGCGCATGGTGCACTTCCTCGACGGGCGCACCGATCTGCAACGTTACGGCCGCGACGACAGCGAGGTGATCTGGTCGGTGCATCGCGGCGAACTCAACGTCGTGCTGCTCGACATCGCCGAACGCGCCGGTGCGCGCCTGCACTTCGACCGCGGCCTGAGCGGCGTCGATTTCGACGCGCGCATCGCCACCTTCACAGACCCGCGCGACGGCAGCGCGCACCAGGTCGCCTTCGAATCGCTGGTCGGTGCCGACGGTGCGGGCTCGTCGCTGCGTGCGGCGATGAAGGACGGGATGGAACTGGGCGAACGCACGGAGTTCCTCGGCCATTCCTACAAGGAACTGGAGATCCCGCCCGCGCCCGACGGCAGCTTCAGCATCGAGCCCAACGCGCTGCACATCTGGCCGCGCGGGCGCTACATGTGCATCGCACTGCCCAACGACGAGCGCACGTTCACCGTCACCCTGTTCCTTCCGAACGAGGGCGATCCGAGCTTCGCCACCGTGCGCGACGGCAACGACGCGCGTGCCCTGTTCGAACGCGATTTCGCCGACGCGCTGCCGCTGATTCCGCGGCTGGAGCAGGATTTCGAACGCAATCCCGCCGGCCTGCTCGCCACGCTTTACCTCGACCACTGGCACCTGGACGATCGCGCCGTGCTCGTCGGCGACGCCGCGCACGCGATGGTGCCGTTCCACGGACAAGGCATGAATTGCGCATTCGAGGACTGCGTCGCCCTGGCCGAACACCTCGATGCGCAGCCGGACCGCGCCGCCGCGTTCGCTGCGTTCCAGGCCGAACGCCTGCCCAACGCGCGTGCGATCCAGCAGATGGCGCTGGAGAACTACCTGGAGATGCGCGACCGCGTGGACGACGATGACTATCTCCTTCAGCGCGCGCTCGAACGCAAGCTGGCCGAACGTCATCCCGATCGCTTCGTGCCGCGCTATTCGATGGTGACGTTCCAGCGCCTGCCGTACGCGACGGCGTTCGAACGCGGCCGCCAGCAGCGCGAGTTGCTGGTCGAGCTGACACGCGGTCACCACTCGCTCGACACGCTCGACTGGGCCGCCGTCGACGAGACCGTGCGCGCGCGCCTGTCGCCGTTGCCTGCGGACGCCTGACGTGGCGGCGAGCTTCCTCTTCTACGACCTGGAAACCTTCGGCTCCGATCCGCGCACGACACGGGTCGCGCAGTTCGCCGCGATCCGGACGGACGCGGAGTTGAACCAGATCGAAGAGCCCATCAGCGTTTTCGTGCGCCCCGCCGACGATCTGTTGCCCTCGCCCGGCGCGACGATGGTCACCGGCATCTCGCCGCAGCATGCGCGGCACGAGGGCATGAGCGAGGCGGCGGCGTTCGCGCTGATCTTCGAGGAGATGGCGCGGCCGGAAACCTGCTCGCTGGGCTACAACTCGCTGCGGTTCGACGACGAGTTCGTACGTCACGGTCTGTTCCGCAACTTCTTCGACGCCTACGAGCGCGAGTGGCGCGGCGGAAACTCGCGCTGGGACCTGCTCGACGTGCTGCGACTGGCGCACGCGATCCGTCCCGACGGCATCTGGTGGCCCAAGCGCGAGGACGGTGCGACGTCGTTCAAGCTGGAGCACCTGGCCGAAGCCAACGAGGTGCGCATCGGTGACGCACACGAAGCGCTCTCCGACGTGCGCGCCCTGATCGGCCTGGCGCGCAAGCTCAAGACCGCGCAACCGAAACTGTGGGACTACGCACTGCGCCTGCGCGACAAGCGCTATGCCGCGAGCCTGCTGGACGTGGTCGCGATGAAGCCGGTGCTGCATGTGTCGCAGCGTTTCCCGGCGAACCGGCTGTGCGCGGCGCCGGTGCTGCCGATCGCGCGGCATCCGCGCATCGACAGTCGCGTGATCGTGTTCGATCTGGAGCAGGATCCATCGGCGCTGCTGGAACTGGGTGCCGAAGGGATCGCAGAGCGCCTGTACGTGCGGGCCGTCGATCTGCCCGAGGGCGAATCGCGCGTCGCCCTGAAGGAAGTGCACACCAACCGCTGTCCCGCGCTGGTGTCGTGGGATCACCTGCGCGCGCCCGAGTTCGAGCGCCTGTGCATCGACCCGGCGGTGATCGAGGCGCGCGCCGCGCAGATCCGCGAGGCGGGCCCTGCGCTGGTGGAGAAGGTGCGGCAGGTGTTCGCGGTCGAACGCGAGCGCACGGTGTCCGATGTCGACGCCTCGCTTTACGACGGTTTCATCGGCGACGGCGACAAGCGCCTGTTTCCGCAGGTGCGCACGACGCCGCCGGAAGCGTTGGGGCTGGCGGAGTTTCCGTTCCGCGATGCGCGCCTGCCCGAATTGCTGTTCCGGTATCGCGCGCGCAACTGGCCCGAAACGCTGACGTCCGAGGAATGGACGCGCTGGAACGACTACCGCCGCTGGCGGCTGTGCGAGGAATCGGGCGCCTCGGAGTACAGCTTCGCGCGCTATGCGCAGGAGATCGCCGCGCTGCGCGTCGTGCACGCGGAGGATACGGGCAAGCAGGTATTGCTCGACCGGCTTGAGGCGTGGGGCGGTGAGATCGCGGCAAGTCTGGAGTGACGGTGATACCCCTCCCCTGCTTGGCAGAGGAGGGTTGGGGAGGGGTTGCGAAGCCGCGGCGCGGCGAGCTCGGCGCTGGCGCGCCTCACACCCCCTCCCAACCTCCCCCTGCAAGCAGGGGGAGGAGCAGAAACAGGAGAATTGAGACAAACATGGCCACCTACTTCACCGACGCAAGTTTCAAGTTCCTGCGCGGCATCGCCCGCCACAACGACCGCACCTGGTTCCAGGCGCACAAGGCCGACTACGACGCGCACCTGCGCGAACCGTTCCAGCGGCTGCTGACCGACCTGCAGCCCGTGCTGGCCGGCGTGGCCCCGCATTACCGCTCCGAGCCCAAGGGCGTGGGCGGTTCGTTGTTCCGCATCCAGCGCGACACGCGCTTCGCCAACGACAAGACGCCGTACAAGACCTGGCAGGGCGCGCGTCTGTTCCACGAGCGCGGGCGTCAGGTGGAAGCACCTTCGTTCTACGTGCAGATCCAGCCGGGCAACTGCTTCGTCGGTGCGGGGCTGTGGCATCCGGAGCCCGCGACGCTGCGCCGCGTGCGCCAGTTCATCCTCGACAACCCCGGCAGTTGGAAGGCCGCCGCGCACGATGCGAAGTTCCGCCGCCGTTTCGATCTGGACGACAGCGAAGTGCTCACGCGCATGCCGCGCGGGTTCCCGGACGATTTCCAGTTCGCCGACGATCTCAAGCGCAAGAACTTCGTGGCCTATCGGGTGATCGAGGATGCGACGATGACGGGCCCGCGCTTGCTCAAGACACTGGAGACGGATCTGGGCGGAATGGCGCGGTTCGTCGATTACCTGTGTGCGGCGTTGGATCTGGAGTTTTGAACGGCTCCCCTGCGTGCAGGGGGCGCGAAGCCGCATCGCGGCGAGCTCGGCGCTGACGCGCCTCACTACCCCCTCCCAACCTCCCCCTGCAAGCAGGGGGAGGAGATATCACCGCGGCGCCACATACCCGCCCCGCACACCCTTCGGCGACAGCACCAGCTGCCACAGCTGCGAATGCCGGCTGCGGAACGTCGCCATCGACGCCGACAGATAGAACCGCCACATGCGGCGGAAGCGCTCGTCGTAGCGCGCGTCCAGCTGCGGCCACGCGCGCTCCACGTTGGCGCGCCACGCCTGCAGCGTCTTGTCGTAGTCGGCGCCGAAGTTGTGCCAGTCCTCCAGCACGAACCACCCTTCGCAGGCCTGCGCGATCTGCGCCGCCGAAGGCAGCATCGAGTTGGGGAAAATGTACTTGCCGATCCACGGATCGGTGTGCGTCACCGAGCGATTGTTGCCAATGGTGTGCAGCAGGAACAGGTCTTCGTCGCCCAGGCAGCGTTGGGCCATCTCGAAGTACCGACGGTAGTTCTTCACGCCGACGTGTTCGAACATGCCCAGCGAGAACGCGCGGTCGAAACGCTCGTCCAGTTCACGGTAATCCTGCAGGCGGATCTCGATCGGCAAGCCCGCGCACAACTCGCGCGCGAACGCCGCCTGCTCGCGCGACACCGTCACGCCGACGCCGCTGACGCCGTAGCGCTCGGCCGCGAACTTCAGCGCTTCGCCCCAGCCGCAGCCGATGTCGAGCACGCGCATGCCCGGCTGCAGGCCGAGCTTGCGGCAGACCAGGTCGAGCTTGGCCTCCTGCGCGGCATCCAGGTCGTGCAGCGGCGCGCCGTCGCGGCCGCGCCAGTAGGCACAGCTGTAGACCATGCGCTGGCCGAGCATGGCGCGGTAGAGATCGTTGCCCAGGTCGTAATGGCGCTCGCCGACCTCGAAGCTGCGCCGCCGGCTCTGCAGGTTGGTCAGGCGCGCGCGCACGGCGTCGACGACGACGCCCAGGCCGCGCACCTTCTGGTCCAGGTCGGCGGCCAGCAGTCGGTACAGCAAGCCGTCCAGCGATAGCGCGCGCCACCAGCCGTCCATGTAGGACTCGCCCAGCCCGAGCGAGCCCTTGGCGAGCAGCCGCGCGTACAGCCGCTCGTCCTCGACCTGCAGGTCCCAGGGCCGATCGCCGCCCAGGCGGATATCGGCCAACGACAGCAACCGCTCTACTCGACTGCGCAATGCGTACATGGCGGCTCCGGCGGCATGGACGTCAATGGTCCCGGCCGGCTGGGCCGGGGTCCGCGCGGGGCGGACAGACAGAATCCTAGCGCGGAGTGGCCGGGGCGCCAGCGGGGTCGGCGGGCGCCGGCACCGGGGCGGCGAACAGGGCCCGGTACTCCGGGGCGATGTGCGGCAGGAGGATCTCCACCGGCACTTCGACGGTCTGCGTGCCGTCCGAATACGGCCCCACCTGGTACGGAGCGAAGACGAAACGCAGCCCGCCCAGGCGCCCGTCCGGCGAGGCCATCGGCTCGAACAGGGCGAAGTCCGCCGGGTCCGGCTGGGTGCCGTCGTCGATCATCCGCGAGGCGTTCTTCACCACCTCCGCCCGCTCCTCCGGCGGCAGGTCGTCGGCGTCCACGCGCTGGGAGAGCGCGGCGTGCAGCTGCTCGCGGACGTAGTCGGAGATGGCGCTCCAGCCGGCGGGCGTGGGGATCAGCTGCTGCGCGCCCAGCATGCGGTTCTGCTTGGGCAGCCAGACGAAGCGCGCGATCAGCGGCGCGCCGTGCGCACCGCCGGTGTAGCTGCTGCCGTCGGCGGCGATGGCGACCACCTCGGGCGTGTGCATCAGCTCGGTGAAGCTCAGCGACAGGTCATAGGGCGCGCTGGTCGCCCCGCCGGGCTGGGCGCGCGCCTTGGCCGCTTCGATCAGATCCTCGCGCGCGGCATCGGCGTACTTCTTCAGTTCCACCGCCAGGCCCGGGTACTGCTCGGCCGGCACCTGGTAGCTGATGCCGATGATGTAGTCCGACGTGGTTTCGGAAACGTCCTGCAGCGTCACGCCGGGCGCGGCGCCGGCCGGCTCGCCGGGAACCGCGGGCGCGGTACCGGGCGCGGTGGCGATGGGGGCGGCGGGTTCGGGGTCTCGCTTGCACGCGGACAGCGCCGCGGCCAGTGCAAACAGCAGGAGCAATCGCTTCATGGTCAGTCCCTTGGCATGAGCGGCAGGTTAGCGGCGATGGCGTGATGCCCGAATCACGTTGCGCTAACGATCGCCGTGCCCGTCACCAGGCGTCGCGGTGCGGCATCAGGCCCTTGAGTTCGGCGTCGGTGAGGTTGCGCCACTGGCCGGGCTTGAGGTGGCCCAGCTTGACGTTGCCGATGCGCACGCGCATCAGCTGCTTCACGCGCATGCCGAAGTGCGCCGCCATCAGGCGGATCTGCCGATTCAAGCCCTGCACCAAAACGATGCGGAAGCCGAACTTGTTGAGCCGTCCGGTCTTGCACGGCAGCGTGGTCTGGCCGTGCACCGGCACGCCGCGCGCCATGCCGCGCAGGAATTCATCGGTGACGGCATGGTTCACCGCCACCAGGTATTCCTTTTCCAGCTTGTTCTCGGCGCGCAGGATCTCGTTGACGATGTCGCCGTTGCTGGTGAGCAGGATCAGTCCTTCCGAATCCTTGTCCAGCCGCCCGATCGGGAAGATGCGGCGGTCGTGGCCGACGAAGTCGACGATGTTGCCCTTCACCGTGGACTCGGTCGTGCAGGTGATGCCGACCGGTTTGTTGAGCGCGATGTAGACGTGCTGGCGCTTGCCCTTGGCGACGGTGCGGACCTTGAGCGGCTGGCCGTCGACCAGCACCTCGTCGCCCTCGCCCACTTCCGCGCCGACGCGGGCCCGCAGGCCGTTGACCGTGACCCGGCCTTCGGCGATCAGGCCGTCGGCCTCGCGACGCGAGCAGAAGCCGGTGTCGCTGATGTGCTTGTTCAGCCTGCGGCTGCCGGAGGAAGGGGTTTCCATTGGAATCAGATACATGGCACGCGCCTTCGCCGCCTCATGCGGCCCGGCCGTGCGTGCGGGGGGACAGGGGTCGGCATTGTACGTCCGTCGGCGCCTGTCAGGCCGGGGGCGCCCCCAAGTCGCGGGTGCCGCCTGGCTTCGGCCCGGCCACGACCCAGCGTTTATCGGCCAGCGGCGGACACCTATCTCCCCAGCTTGGCGGAAAACTCGGCGACGACTTCGGCGCCTGTTTGGATGGCGGTTTGGCCCCACTTCGGTGGGGAGCATTTTCTCAGCGCGAAGGAAAGTCCGTTCCGTGTCGAAGGCTTTCCCGGCATGGCGACGTGCGATCGCATGACGACGTGATCGCGGCGGCGCAACGCAGAGTTGCCGCAACAATGAGTTGATCTGGGGTGCATTTCCGTTCGGTGTGACGCTTGCTTCGTGTCCGATGCACGAAGTTCGCATCATCGAGCAATGCTTCGTGTCAGAAATCCCCTACACGTGATTGCGATGAAATCCGAGGACCTGATCGCGATCGACGATTGCGGTGAAATTTGCGCATGCCTTCGGGGGCGCGACTTGCGTACGTTTGCACACAGGAAGGCTGGGCACGGTCGCGATTCTTCGTGTGGTGCCCGGCAGTTTGCACCGGTTTACGGGTGCCGTTCAGCGCACCGCGTCCAAGCACAGGAAGGCATTACGTGGCACATCTTTCCGACCTGCATTTCACCCTGGTTGTCTCGAGTGAGCTGTCTCTCGACGTCGTCCGCTTCGATCTCGAAGAAGGCATTTCACAGCCCTTCCGATTGGAACTGGACCTGTCCAGCTTCAATGACACCATCGATGCCAACGCATTACTGGACCGCGAGGCGACCTTCACCATCGAGCGTGACGGCGTCGTCGAACGCACTGTGGTTGGCATCGTTACGGCCTTCGAACAGTGTGAAGCTGGCTTCCACCGCACCCGCTACCGCGCCGTCGTCGAATCGCCACTCGCGCGGCTAACCCTTCGACACAACAGCCGCATCTTCCAGCAAGTCAATGCCACGGAAGTACTGGAGACGCTGCTCAAGGAAGGCGCGGTCGTCGGCACCCGAACGGCTTACTTCGCCACGCACGAGCCCCGCGAATACTGCGTTCAATACCGCGAGGCAGACGCGACCTTCTTCCTCCGGCTGGCAACCGAGGAAGGCATCGTCTACTGGCACGAAGTCAGCGACGGTCACAACACGCTGGTGCTCAGCGACAAGATAGGCAGTGCACCGACCCTACCCGGGCATTCGCCCGTTCTCTATCAGCCTGCCCCGGCAGGCGACGCCCCTGGCCCGCACCTGTCGCGCTTCGCCTAACCTCGTGCAACACCTCCGGGATGATTGATGACGGTGATGACAAGCTTGCCTGGCTGGGAGAGCGCCGCGTCGAGGTCAGCGCCGCGCTCGCCGCCGGCGACACCGCCGCGGCGAACCGCGCCGCTGACAAAGCCGATACTCGTATCGGCTGGAAAACGGACGACACGCTGGCATGCCTGTCCATGGAAGCCGGTGATGGTCGGGCGTTGCGCTTCTTCATCCAGCGCGTCAAACGCGCACAGCCTGCGCACGTCGTGCCGCGCTTCCCTTGCCAGCTGAAGGAATGGGCCGAGGATATCCAGCGACCGGACCTGTTGCAGATAGCACAGGAGGAGGGCGTTATCGGTTACGACAACGCAGTGCCCTATGACCACGATAGCGGGGATCGCTATTGGCCCGGCGCTGCCAGGAGGTTTGACCCTCTCACTCGCCGCTACATGCTGCACGGAGCCCCGCCCTATCTGCCACCCGAGTACTTCCACCTTCAGGACCCGAGCAACGACACGGACATGAACGAAACCAAGTCAACCGAATCCTTGCAGACGCTGGACATCATCAGCGTGGGTCTGTCGGTGGAGGTGCTGCGCCAGGGCAAGGTCTGGGACGCGGTCAAATCCGCACCCGATTTCCACAGCAGCGCGCTTCCCCCAAACGACTCACCGCTTTGGAAGTTCGCGGATGACTTCTACACGACGGATAAACGGGAAGCCGACGCGTTGGAACTGGTACTGCGGGACATGATCGAGGTCTGGCCAATTCCAGCCGTACTGGTCATTGATGAGGACGCCATCCAATTCGCCGACACGCCGGAACAGAAGAAGTTCTATGACAGGGTGTATCTCAGCCGCCTATGCCAGCCGGCGGGAATGGCCTGGAGCGCGATCAACCAGCTCGGCACCGTCTACAGCGATACGCCCGAGGACGTGGTCGAGCGCATCTTCCGTACCTTCGAGCGTTACCCGGACATGCCGGCCCTGCTGGTTTTCACGAGAAGTCTGGCACGCCAAAGCAACGCCAACCGCAAGCCGGATGGCCCGATGGAGACGTTCGCCGCAATGATCGTGGCCCGCCCCGAGCGCGTCGAATGGCTGCGCCCGTTCACGCGCTACGCTTGGGATTCGGACGACAAGAAGGACATATATCCGGGCTGGGGTGGCTGGAAGAAGCTTCCGCCGCAGCCGTTCAAGCCCACCGCGTTCCTGCCGGAACCGTGGTCGCCGAAACTGTTCGCCCAGTGGGACGCCATGCACACGCTGGCGAAGCTGCATCGCGGGGTCACCGTCAAACTGACAGATCAGGACGATGCGCCGCTCAAGCGAAAGGCGCAGGACGCTGCAATGCAGACGGGGTGGCAACAAGCGATGGGGACCGTGGCTCCCTCACGCGTCTTCTTCGATGGCGGCCGACCGGGGATCGGTATGGCTCGGCTTGCGCCCGCCCTTGCGGCGGCGCAGTCCGACCTGGATCTGGTCGACCCGAAGGAAGGCATCGACCTGGCGTCGCGCCTGGGCGACACAGGCGCCGCTTCGCCGTTTGTGATGCTGACGCTGGCCGCCATGGCCACCGCCGAAACCCGTCAACCCAGCGCAGTCGTCCCGCTGCGCCGCAAAGATGAAGCCTCGTTCTTCCTGCTGACACCGTCGGATTCCACCACTGCACCGGACTTCACCCCCAAGTTACGGCCGCAGCAGGCGCAAGGCCCCGATGTCCCTACCACCTTCGTCGCTCCCGAGCCGCCGCGATCGTATGCACCTCCGAGTGTCTTCGAGAACGAACGCCGGGTTCCCGGAGAACCCTCACCCATCGACCGCATCATCGCCAGCCTGCCGCCTGCACCGGGGGAGGACGCCTGATGGGCTTTGCTCATGCGACGTGTGCAGTTGGCGCAGTTCGTATTAGCGCTGGCCATTGGGCATGGAATGGGAGGGTTTGACACATGGCCCGCTACTACATCGTCGTGGGAGACACGACCACGGTCGGTGGTGAAGTCCTGCAAGGCCATACCGAGATCCTGATTCAAGGCCTGGCCCAGGTGTTTGTCGGTGATCTGGTTCGCTGCGGCCAATGCGGCACTACTCAGGTCGCCACCGGTAGCTCTGGCTTCGTAGACGACCGTGGCCGTCACGCCGCTTTGGACGCTGATGCGCTTGCCTGTGGTCATCAACTGGTTTCCATCCGGCAGCGCCATTCCAGTGAATCCGGTTGAAGGCCGGGCTAGATGGATGAATTAGGCGCCTTTACCTACTCGTTCGGCCGATGCCCGTAGCTGAGCACGCGAGTGATTTTCCACAGCCCATTGCGTTGTTCCCAGACGATGACGAAGTCGGCCATCCCTTCGCACTTGCCGCTATCGAAGTGGCAGAAGCGATGTGACCCCTGTTCGATGGCGCCGTAATCCTTGATCGGGAACACCTTCAAGGTTCCCGGCACGAGTTCGCGGCGGAACTTCCCGCACACATGCTTTGCGGTGTTCTGGAGCATTTCCGTCCGCGACCGGGTGACGCCGCCGGTGTCGTGATAGAACTCGGCGTCCGACGCGAAGTAGCCGGCATGCCGGTCCAGCTGCGCGGGGTTGCTGCAGGTGTTGAACGCGTCGAAGACCGCGGCGTCGAGTGCGGCCACGGTGTCTTCCAAGGAACCGCCCGGTTGCGTGGCAGCTTGATCGTCACTGCTTCCCGCCGCGGCCGCACTCGTCATGGCCACGGCCACCAGTGCGGCGGCGATCACTGACATGAACGTCTTCATGCTTACGTATCCCTGTATTCGATCGATCTTGGTGGTGTCCAACCCTGGAATGCGCGCAGTGGGCCCGGGCTTACGCGGGGACCGGCCGCGGGCGCCAGCCCAGAACACGGGCCGGCAGCGTCAGCAGCGCATGCAACAAGGCGAACATCGCGGAGAACGTGATGCCGAGCAGCCGAAAAGGCAGGCAAACCAGCCACACCAGCGGCCACAGCACCAAGGCCAGCAGCGCGAGGGGCCAGCACAGCACCAGCAACAGGCACCAGGCCAGCAGGGCGATGAAGGTCTTCACGTTCGACTCGCAGGGCGATGCCGGACATCCGGCGCAGGTCAGGCTGCGAGCGTCCGGTACCGGCTGGCAACCGTCATGCGACGAATCGGGGAATGGGCCGACGGAACCGGGAATGTGGCGATGGCCGGCGAACTCAATCACGGTGCTGGGCCTGGACCGAACCGCATGTCGGCTGTGCCCGACATGAGCGTTGCCACCGACCGGCCCCTACCCTCGCCCTGTCCGCCATCGGCCAATGGCGGTCATGGGTCGCGATCGGTCTTCATTTGCTTTTAACCATTGCGGGCGCCGAATCGCTCCGGGTACGACCTCTCCACAGCGTCGCTTGGGAGCCAACTCATGGCCTGCTTGAACGGTCTGCGCGTTTCGGCGCTGGCACTGACGCTTGCGGCCTGCAGCCAAGGCGAGGGCGAACGCGAAACGGCCACCACTGCGGCGTCGCCCCCTGCGGTCGCGGAACAAGCGCCTGCCCAGGGCTACCCGACCCGTGTGTACTTCGGGGACACGCATCTGCATACCGCGATGTCGATGGATGCCGGGGCATTCGGCAATCGTCTGGGCATCGAGGATGCGTACCGCTTCGCCCGCGGCGAAGAGGTGATGGCCTCCAGCGGACACAAGGCCAAGCTGTCGCGGCCGCTCGATTTCCTCGTGGTGGCCGATCATTCCGACGGCATGGGCTTCTTCCCCGATCTGTACGCCGGAAAGCCGGAACTGCTGGCCGACCCGACCGGCAAGAAGTGGTACGACATGATCAAGGGAGGCCAGGGCAACGCGGCGGCATTGGACATCATCGACCAGTTCTCGCGCGGGACGTTTCCCGAGGCGCTGATGTATTCCCCCGGCACGCCCGCTTATGGCGCCGCGTGGAAGGCCACGATCGACGGCGCCGAGAAATACAACGAGCCGGGAAAGTTCACCGCCTTCATCGGCTACGAATGGACCTCGCAGGTGCCGCCGGGCAACAACCTGCACCGTGTCGTCATCTTCCGCGACAACGGCGACAAGGCAGGACAGGTGGAACCCTTCACGACGTATCCGCCTGCCGGCAGCACCACGCCGGAAGACCTGTGGAAGGTGCTGCAGGCCTATCAGGACAAGACCGGTGGGCAGGTGTTGGCGATCGCCCATAACGGCAACCTGTCCAACGGCATGATGTTCCCGTGGGACGTCAACCCGGCGAGCAAGCAGCCATTGACCAAAGAGTACGCACAGACCCGCATCCGTTGGGAGCCGCTGTACGAAGCCACGCAGATGAAAGGCGACGGTGAATCGCACCCCGCGCTGTCGACCAACGACGAGATGTCGGGCTTCGAGATCTGGGACAAGGGCAACCTCAACCTGAGCGAGGCGAAAAAGCCCGCGATGCTGCAGGGCGAGTATGTACGCACGGCGCTGCAGACCGGCTTGCAACTGGAACAGAAGCTGGGAGTGAACCCGTACAAGTTCGGGCTGATCGGATCGACCGACTCGCACACCTCGCTCAGCACCGCCGATGACAACAACTTCTGGGGCAAGACCACGCCCAGCGAACCGGCGCCGAAACGGTTCGAGCATCCCTTCATGAAGACCGCGGTCGCGACGATTCCGGGTTGGGAGCAGACCGCCTCCGGCTACGCCGCGGTCTGGGCGACGGAGAACACCCGCACCGCGCTTTGGGACGCGATGAAGCGCAAGGAAACCTACGCCACCACCGGGCCACGCATGACCGTGCGCTTCTTCGGCGGCTGGGATTTCGCCGACACCGACGTCAAGGCCGATCTGGTCAAGGCAGGCTACGAACGCGGCGTGCCCATGGGCGGCGATCTGAAGGCCATGCAGGCCGGGCAATCGCCCACGTTCCTGGTGGCTGCGATGAAGGACCCCGAGGGCGGCAACCTCGACCGCGTCCAGATCGTGAAGGGCTGGATCGATGCGACAGGCGCTCGCCAAGAGAAGGTCTACGACGTGGCGTGGTCCGGTGACCGCAAGCCGGGCGCGGACGGCAAGCTGCCTGCGGTGGGCAACACCGTCGATCTCAAGACCGCCACCTACAGCAACAGCATCGGTGCGCCGCAACTTTCCGCGGCGTGGAAGGACCCGCAGTTCGATCCGCAACTGCGCGCGGTGTACTACGTGCGCGTGATCGAGATTCCGACGCCGCGCTGGACGGCGTACGACGCCGTCCGCTTCAACGTGACGATGCCCAAAGAGGTGAAGATGATCACTCAGGAGCGCGCCTACACATCGCCTATCTGGTACACACCGGCCACGCAGGTAGCCAGCAGATGACATCAGGAAAAGGAGCGGTCCGCCGCTCCTTTTTCGTTGACGGCCTCGACGGACATCGCATGCGACGCCTTCTGCGCGAACCCCTGCTCCACTTCCTCATCCTGGGCGCCTTGCTGTTCGCGATCTACGGCTGGCTCAATCGCGGTCTGTCACTGACGCGCGATGAAGTCCGGGTCGACCAGTCACGCGTGCAACTGCTGGTGACCCAGTTCGAGCGCACATGGCAGCGGCCGCCGACGCGGGAGGAATTGCAGGGACTCGTCGACGACTGGGTGCGCAACGAGATCCTCTACCGCGAGGGCCTCGCGCAAGGCCTCGACCGCAACGACGAGATCGTGCGCCGGCGCGTGGTGCAGAAGGTGACCTCGCTGACCGACGGCATGGCGGCCGACGTTCCCAGCCAGACCGACTTGCAGGCATGGCTGCGCGATCATCGGGACGACTACCGCGTGGCTGCGTCCTACACCTTTCAACAGATCTATTTCGACCCTGCGCGACACGGCGACGCCTTGGCGTCCGTGATCGAATCGGCGGCGGCGGCGCTGCGGCGCGATCCGAACGCGCCGGTCGGAGATCCCACCCTGCTGCCCGCGGTCATGCGCCAGGCCGATACCGGCGAAGTGGCGCGAACGTTCGGCACTGACTTCGCGAACGCACTGGCGCCCTTGCCCGAGGGTCGCTGGGCGGGCCCGGTGCCCTCCGGGTTTGGCCTGCACCTGGTACGTATCCAGGCGCGTACACCGGGCCGCGTTCCGGCCCTGGCCGAAGTTCGAGAGGCCGTCGAACGCGACCTGCTGCACGCGCGTTCGCGGCAGGCCGCCGAGGCGTACTACGACTCGCTGCGCAAACGCTACACCGTGAAGATGGAAGCGGATCTGGACCGCGCAGGAGCCGTCAAGGCGACGCCGGCGCCCACGGTCCCATCGGCGGGCGCGCGATGACGGCGCATTCGTGCCGCATGCCAGCGGTTTCAGGGTGGTGGCTCCTGCTGCTGTGCGCGCTTTCCGGCCTGGTCCATGCGGATGTATTCCGCCCCGCCTACCTGGAACTGCGCGAAGCCGGGCACGACCGCTATGAAGTCCTGTGGAAAGTGCCCGCACAAAGCGATGTCATGCGCCTGTCGCTGCAGGTTGAATTCCCAGAAGGCACGCAAGAAGTGAACGCACGCCGCAGCGCCTTCACCGGGAACGCCGTCGTCGAGCGCTGGACGATCCACCGCACCGGCGGACTGGTGGGACAGACCATCCGCCTGGAAGGCAAGGCGGTGGGCGTCACCGATGTGATCGTGCGAATCGAGCGCAAGGACGGCACCAGCCAGGTCGAGCGCCTCGCCGCGGAGCATCCGGTCTTCACCGTCGAAGCGCCCGCGGGAACGGGCGAGATCGCCTGGTCGTACTTGTTGCTGGGCATCGAGCACATCCTCGGGGGCATCGACCATCTGTTGTTCGTGCTGGCGCTGCTGCTGATCGTGCGTGGCGGCAAACGCATCGTCGTGACGATCACAGCGTTCACGGTCGCGCACAGCATCACGCTTGTCGCCGCGACGCTGGGTTGGTTGCACGTGCCCGGCCCGCCGGTGGAGGCGATCATCGCGCTCAGCATCGTGTTCGTGGCGGCTGAAGTGGTGCACGGTCTGCGGGGCAACCCCGGTTTGACCGCGCGGGCACCGTGGGTGGTGGCCTTCACTTTCGGCCTGCTGCACGGTTTCGGTTTCGCCGGTGCGCTGGCCGAAGTGGGCTTGCCGCAGAAGGCGATCCCGGTGGCGCTGCTGATGTTCAACGTCGGCGTGGAAATCGGCCAGCTGATGTTCGTCGGCGCAGTGCTGATGATCATCGCGCTGGCGCGGCGCCTTTCGCTGTCGATGCCGCGCTGGGCCGAGTATGCGATTCCTTACGCCATCGGAACGATCGCCATGTACTGGGTGATCGACCGCGTCGGATCGTTCACGGCGTGAACAATCGATGCCAGGCGCGGGGCCCAGCCCTTTCGAGACGCTGGACAGAGTTGTGTTGCAGGAGCGACCTACCGCCTGCGCCGGGTTACGCCTACGCGGCGTTGACGCTCCTTCGCATCGGGCTTCCAGCGTGGCGAGCGCCATTTCTTCTGCGGGGCGTTCCGGCTTTCGCTCGGCGGCCCGAGGTTTGAGCTCGGCGTGCGGGGCTTTTTGCTCGGCGATCCGAGCTCAGAGCTCGGCGTGCGGAGCTTTCTGCTCGGCGGTCCGAGCTCCGAGCTCGGCGCGCGGGGCTTTTTGCTCGGCGGTCCGAGCTCCGAGCTCGGCGCGCGGGGCTTTTTGCTCGGCGGTCCGAGCTCCGAGCTCGGCGCGCGGGGCTTTTTGCTCGGCGGTCCGAGCTCCGAACTCGGCGTGCCGGGCTTTTTGCTCGGCGGCGCTTACAACGCTCTAAGCCCCGGGTGCGCTTCGCTTACCCGGGCTACGCTCGTTGTCCACGCACCCGCGTCGATGGGAAGGCGGTAAACGGGCCGGAGGAAGCGGCGTCCTGGGCGGGTGTCGTACCGGCGCCCGCCGCCACAGGAAACCGCCACTCCGGGCCGTCACACAAGCAGCTGGTTGTACTCCGGATGCCGCTCCACCCACGCCGCCGCATAGGCGCAGCGGGGATGGACGTGCCAGCCCTGCGCCTTGGCGTACTCGAACGCCGCACGCACCAGCTCGCCGGCGATGCCGCGCCCGCCGATGGCATCGGGCACGCCGGTGTGGGCGATGATCATCTGGTCGCCCTCGCGGCGGTACTCCAGCACCGCCATTTCGCCGTCCACCGTGACGGAGAAGACGCCGGAGGCGGGGTCGTGCTCGATCTCGTGCGTGGTCATGGCATCGTCGTGAGGGAAGGAAACGGGATCATCCGCGCAAGCGGCTCAACGCGCATCGCGTTTGCCCTGGTTCTTGCGATCCAGCGAGCCCATCTGGCCCTGGATCGCCTGCAGACGGGATTCGGCGGCATGCAGTTCGTTGGCCTTGGCGGCCGCGCTCTCGGACTGGAAGCCCGGCTTGGGCACGTGCGCATGGCCAGGATCGAGCTGCTGCCACGGCTGCGGCTGGTGGTCGCGCTCGTGCTTGAGGGCCAGCAGCTCCTGGGTGTTGGCCAGCGCCTGCTCGGGCGTGATCTTCGGCCGACGCGGCGCCCTCGCCTTGCGGACGACGGGCGGCTTGGCAGCCGTCGCGGCCTTGCCCGCGACCGGGCGCGGCGTCGCGGTCCTGCGCGGGACTTTCTTCGCGGGTGCCTTCGTCGTTGCGGTCTTGCGGACGACCTTCTTGCCAACCTTCTTGGCTGCGGCCTTGCGGACAGCCTTCTTCGCGACCTTCTTGGCTGCGGCCTTGCGGACGGCCTTCTTCGCGACCTTCTTGGCCTCGGCCTTGCGAACGGCCTTCTTGGCGACCTTCTTCGCGGCGGCCTTGCGAACGGCCTTCTTGGCGACCTTCTTCGCGGCGGCCTTGCGAACGGCCTTCTTCGCGACCTTCTTCGCGGCAGTCTTGCGGGTGGTCTTCTTCGCGACCTTCTTGGCCGCGCTCTTCCGGGTGGCCTTCTTGGCGACCTTCCGGGCGGTCTTCTTCGTGGTCTTGCTGGCCGCCTTGCGGGCGCTCGTCTTCTTGCCGGCCTTCCTCATCGCCATGCCTGGGCTCCTGGCACTGTCGGGAATTCGGGCATACCACGGGCGGCATTCATGCCGGGTGAGCGCTGGGGCCATTCCGACCCGACGCGTCAGTCCGTTCGAACCCGTCGCGACGGGATCTGACGGAGCGCGTCACGTCCCGGCACGAAAATCCACTCATAGACGTGTGGCACGGAATCTGCGTGACCAATTACCGGAAATCGCGCTCCGGAGGACCGCCATGAACGTGCACCACCTCACGCTCGACCACGTCAGTGACGACGCCCTGATGACCCGCCTGTACGAGCTGGCCCGCGCCGGCCGCCAGACCGTGGAGACCGCGCAGATCGACGCGGAGGTCTACGCCCGCCTGATGCAGACCTACGGCGAAGCCGCACCCGATACCGCCCGCGTCGCCGCGTGACCTCGCCGGGCGTCACGCCCGGCCAAGACTTCGCGCACCGCGCCCGGCTCAGTTGCCGAACGACGGATTCATCAGCCGCTCGATGAAGATCGCGCCCACGCGCGGCTCCATCAGCAGCATGAACAGCACGCCGTAGATCGCGCCCGACAGGTGCGCGCTGTGATTGATGTTGTCGCCGCCGCGCTTGTCCATCCAGAACGAGTAGCCCACGTACATCACCGCGTACAGGATGGCCGGCATCGGCAGGACGAACACGATGATCCGCGCCCACGGCTGCAGCAGGATATAGGCGAACAGCACCGCCGACACCGCACCCGACGCGCCCAGGCTGCGGTAGGTCGGATCGTGCCGGTGACGCAGGTATGTGGGCAGGATCGCGATCACGATCGCCGACAGGTAGAACAGCACGAAGCCGATCGGCCCGATCAGCTGGCTCATCACCGCTTCGATCACGCGGCCGAAAAAGTACAGCGTGATCATGTTGAACAGCAGGTGCGACCAGTCGGCGTGGATGAAGCCGTGGGTCAGCAGGCGGTCGAACTGCTTCTTCCGCTGGATCGCCGGCGGCCACAGGATCAGGCGATCCAGCAACGCGGGCCGTTCGAATGCGAGCCAGGACACCAGCACGGTCACGGCGATCAGGATGAAGGTCAGCATCGGCTACGGTTCCGGAGTGTCGGCGGATCAGGCGGCGCGGTAGTTGTCCTGCATCGGATAGCGCCGCGCGTAGAGCGCGAACGCCGCCGCCGCGAGGAAGGCGAATAGGGCGAAGAAGAACATCAGGAAGGCGTTCTCGCTCAGGCCGGTGCTGCCGATGTGCGACATCACCGCTTCGTTGCGCACGCCGGCGTTGGTGAGCAGCACCCACAGGCTGCCGAAGGTGCTGGACAGGTACCAGAAGGCCATGATCACGCCCTTCATCGCCTGCGGCGCCTGGCTGTAGGCGAATTCCAGCGCAGTCGCCGACACCAGCACTTCGCCGAAGGTCAGCAGCGCGTACGGCAGGATCTGCCACGCCAGCGAGACCGGATCGCCCCCGTCGATGTAGAGCTGCAACGCGCCGGCGATCACCCACGCCACGCCGGAGAACGCGATGCCCGCGCCCATGCGGCGCAGCGCGGTGGGCTCGAAACCCATGCGCTTGAGGGCCGGATACAGCACCAGGTTGTTGAACGGGATCAGCAGCATCACCAGCGCCGGGTTCAGCGCCTGCATCTGCGCGGCGTCGCGCACCAGCCAGCTCGGCCACCACCACGCATCGTGCGGCATCGCCATCTGGTTGCCCTGCAGCACCCACGTCGACGCCTTCTGGTCGAACAACGACCAGAACGGCGTGGTCAGCGCGAACACGATCAGGATGCGCAGCACGGCGCGCACGCCGTCCACGGCGGCATCCGGATGCGTGCCGCGGGCGCGATCGAGCTGCATCGAGGTGCCGATGCCGCCGAAGGCGATGACCGCGCCCAGCGCAAGGCACGCGGAAATGACGAAACCGAACGACTCCGGCCACCAAGACAGTCCCACCGTCGCATGCAGCGCCCAGCCCAGCAGCAGGCCGACGGCCAGGGCGAAGCCGGCCATCGCGACGATGAAGCCCGCCCGTCCCTGCCCCGGCGCGAGCAGCGCGGTGCGCGCGACGTGCAGGAAGGAGTCCGGATCCGACGAGGCCGGCGGCACGTTGATGTACTGCTTTCGGCCGAGCCAGAAGATGAAGGTCGCGATGAACATCAGCGCGCCCGGGATGCCGAACGCCACGGCCGGCCCGTATTCGCGCAGGAAGATCGGCATCAGCAGCGAGGCGAAGAAGCTGCCGAAGTTGATGATCCAGTAGAAGCCGTCGAACACCTTGCGCGCGAGGTGCTTGTTGGTCTGGTCGAACTGGTCGCCGACGAAGGACACCACCAGCGGTTTGATGCCGCCCGAGCCGAGCGCGATCAGGAACAGGCCGGTGTAGAAGCCGTTGCGGTGGTTCTCGAACAGCGCCAGGCACGCGTGGCCGGCGCAGTAGATCAGCGAGAACCACAGCACCGTGCGGTATTTGCCGAAGAAGCGGTCGGCCAGCCAGCCGCCCAGCAGCGGGAAGAAGTACACGCCGATGACGAAGGTGTGGAAGACCTCCTTCGCCATGCCGCCGCGCTCGGCTTCGGGCAGGTAGGCCAGCAGCACGCTGGAGGCCAGGAACTGCACCAGGATGTTGCGCATCCCGTAGAAGCTGAAGCGCTCGCAGCCTTCGTTGCCGATGATGTAGGGAATCTGGCGCGGAAGCTTGGCGCTGCTTTCGGCCGGGGCTGCGGTCGCGGGAATCGTCATCCGGTTGTGCCTGTGCTCGTGGTCGCCGCGAGTCCCTTCGCACGGCGGGGAGCCCGCCCCGCGCGATTCACGGGCGGCGGACAAAAAACAGGCGGAGTCAGGCTCCGCCGTGCCCGGAGAGTACCAAGGGGGCGCCGGCAAGCGAAGACTTGCATTCGGGGCCGGGACCGGCGGGGACCGCACCTTCGCGGTGCTCGGCCGCCTGCCCTCATCCGCCTGCCGGAACCTTCTCCCGCGCGCGGGAGAAGGGCTACTCCGGAGCCTCAGCCATCCATAGCCCCTCTCCCGCTGGCGGGAGGGGGCTTGGGGTGAGGGCCGGCGGAGTGTCACCGTCGAAGGACGACGGCCTGAAACGCCTTACTCCGCAATATCCGCCGCGTCGTCCAGCGAACCCCCGCCCTCGCCCTCCGCCACCGCCGTCTCATCGACGGCCGCGCCGTCCGCGTCCGCCGCGCCCTGCACCTCCAGCGTGTACTGGAAGTTCTGCATCGACTGCCGCGGCCCTTCGCGATAGCCCGCCGCCACGGCGAGCGTGTGCTGTCCGGGCGGCAGCGGCTTGAGCATCAGCCAGTAGCCGTCGGTTGCGGCGGCCGGCGTATCGGCCGAGACCGCGAAGCACGTCGTGCCCGCCACGCGCATGCGTTTGAGCTCGCCGATGGGCCGGCCGTCCAGTAGCACCAGTCCGGTGAAGACGTGATCGGCCAGGCGCGCCGCGCTGGCCTGCTTCTGCGTGCACGAGGTCGGCGGCGCTTCCGTGTCGTTCACCTCGCTGTCGTCGGAGGCGACGATCCAGTTGATCAGCGGGAAGAACACGTGCTTGTCGGCCGGAATCGAACAACTGCGCACCGCGTCGAAGCGGCCGTCGGTGCCGGCGAGGAACCACACCGGTCCGTCCTGGTGCAGTGCGCAGCGGCTGCCGTCCCTGTCCAGGTACGGCGCGGAGTGGTCGAAAAGACCGGCCCACTGCCACCAGCGCTGCACCCACTGCGTCTGATTCAGATCGGCCACGCCGGTTTCGGCCGGTACCCAGCGGTCGTCCAGGCTCACCACGGGCGCGGGCGGCGGGGCATCGGGCTGCTTGGCCCAGCCCAGCTCCTCGCGGATGTCCTGCACTTCCTTGCAGCCGCTGGCCGACAGTGCCGCGACGACGCACGCCGCAGCCATCACGGAACGAAGATTCAGGCCCATTCGGTCAACCCCTCGCGTTCGTAAAGTGTGCGGAACGACGGCCGCGCCTTCATGCGCTGCGCCAGCGCGGCCAGATGCGGCCACTCGTGGGCCGGCCGCGGCATGCTGCGCGTCCAGCGCATCAGCATGGTCAGGTAGAAGTCGGCCGCGCTCAGGCGCTCGCCGAGCAGGTACGGCCCGTTCGCTGCGAGGTGCGCGTCCAGCCGGTCCCACGTCGCCTCGATGCGACGCCGCGCGCCGTCGCGCACCATGTCGGCACGTTCGCCGTCGATGTCCTGCGGGTACCACCACAACCGCAGCGGCGATTGCAGCGTGTTGGCCACGTTGAGCACCCACTGCAGGTACGCGCCGCGCTGCGGGTCGTCCAGTGTCGGCGCCAGCTGCGCCTGCGGATGGCGATCGGCAAGGTGCAGCACCAGCGCGGCGGCCTCGTACAGCGGCTGGCCATCGACCACCAGCGTGGGCACCACGCCGTTGGGATTGAGCGCGAGGTACTCCGCGCTCTTCTGCTGGCCGGCCTGGGTGTCCACCAGGCGCAACTCGTGCGGCACGTCCAACTCGATCAACAACCAATGGACGACCAGACTCGCCGCCCCCGGCGAGTAGTAAAGGCTGTACATACGTCATTCCCCCGGAACGAGGCGCCATGATCGCACGCGTGCGCGCGCCGCCAAGCCCCCGCGCATGCGCAGAGTGTTACCGCCGTCGCCAATGCGCGAATTTCGCGCCGCGTCCACCGCCCGCGTCGGAAGGTTGACGCTCCGCCCATACACGCACTGCGATGACCCTGACGGAATACCGACGCAAGCGGCAATTCACCCGGACCCGCGAGCCCGAACCCGGCAAGCGCGTGCCGCAGGGCAAGCGCGCGATCTTCGTCGTGCAACTGCACCACGCCAGCCGACGCCATTACGACTTCCGTCTGCAGATAGGCGATTCGCTCAAGAGCTGGGCCGTGCCCAAGGGCCCCAGCTACGATCCGGACGTGAAGCGCATGGCGGTGGAGGTGGAGGACCATCCCGTCGACTACGCAACGTTCGAAGGCGACATTCCGAAAGGCCACTACGGCGGCGGCCACGTCGCGCAGTTCGACCACGGCGTGTGGGCGACGAAGTACGACCCCGAAGCCCAGCTCGCCAAGGGCCATCTGCGCTTCGAACTGTTCGGCGACAAGCTCAAGGGCGGCTGGCACCTGGTGCGTTCGAGCAAGCCCGCGCGGCAACCGCAGTGGTTGCTCATCAAGGAAAAGGACGAGTACGCCGGCACGCTGGAAGCCGACGACCTGCTCGCCGACGTCACGCCACCTCCCGAAGACGACGCCAAACGCGCCGGCCGCGGCAAGGCCGCGCGCCAACGCCGCAGCGACGTGCCCGTGCAGTCGGCGACGAAACGTCGCGACTGGGCGAAGCTGGCGATGAAACTCACCGGCGCGCGAAAGGCCGCCGCGCCGACGGAGTTCTTCGCACCGCAACTGGCGCGACACGGCGAGGCGCCACCGCCCGGCGACCAGTGGCTGCACGAAATCAAGTGGGACGGTTATCGCATCGTCACCACGATCGCCAAAGGCAAGGCGCGCCTGTGGTCGCGCAACGCGCTGGACTGGACCGGCAAGGTGCCCGAGATCACCGGCGCGATCGAAGCGCTGGGGCTGAAATCCGCTGCACTGGACGGCGAGCTGATCGCCGGTCGCGGCACACGCGAGGATTTCAACCTGCTGCAGGGAACGCTCTCCGGCGAACGCCAGGGAACGCTGTCGTATGCGATGTTCGACCTGCTGCACATCGACGGCGTGGACATCGCCGATGCGCCGCTGATCGAACGCAAGGCCTTGCTGGAGCAACTGCTCGGCAAGGGCACGCGCCACCTGTCGTACAGCTCGCACGCGATGGGCGATGGCGTGCAGGCATTCGAACTGGCGGGCGAGCAGCACTTCGAAGGCATCGTGTCCAAACGCGTCGATCGCCCCTATCACCCGGGTCGCGGCGACGACTGGCGCAAGACCAAGTCACTGCACAGCGACGAATACGCCGTGGTCGGCTGGACGGCGCCGAAGGGCAGTCGCAGCGGTTTCGGCTCGCTGCTGCTCGCCACGCCCGATGAACGCCACGGCTGGGCCTACGTCGGCCGCGTGGGCAGCGGCTTTTCCGACGCGATGATCAAGGACATCAGCAAGCGGCTCGGTCGCGATGGCACGAAGGAGCCCACCGTCTTCGTGCCCGAGAACGACACCGACCTGCGTTCGGCGAAGTGGTTCGAACCGCGCTTCGTGGTGGAAGTGAACTACCGCGGCGTCGGCGGGCAAGGCCTGCTGCGCCAGCCGTCGCTGAAGGCGATCCGCGACGACAAGTCGGTCGACGATCTGGGCGACAGCGATCGCGCGCAGACGAAACCGACCTCCGCGCGCGCGAAGAAGACGGCGAAGAAGAGCGCGGGCAGCACTTCACGCACTGCCCCAAAACTCACCAGCCCGACCAAGGTGATCTACCCCGACGACGGCTACACCAAGCTCGACGTCGCGAACTACTACGCGGCGGTGATGGACCACCTGCTGCCCGAGATCGCCGGCCGTCCGCTGTCGGTGATCCGCTGCCCCGGCGGCACGGGCCAGGCGTGCTTCTTCCAAAAGCACCACACGCCGGGGATGGAGCTGGTCCGCTTCGCCCGACTGAAAGAAGAAGCCGGCAACAACGCGAACTACCTCGTGGTGGACGATGCGGCGGCGCTGATGGAGCTGGTGCAGTTCAACTCGCTGGAGTTCCACCCGTGGGGCTCGCACGCGGACGATCCCGATCGCGCCGACCGCATCGTGTTCGACCTCGACCCCGCGCCGGAGCTGCCCTTCGCCGAGGTGAAGCGCGCCGCGGTGGACGTGCGCAAACGGCTGGTGGAACTGGAGCTGGAATCCTTCCTGCGCACCACCGGCGGCAAGGGATTGCACGTGGTGGTGCCGTTGAATCCCGGCAACGACTGGTCGCTGGTGAAGCGCTTCGCGCAGAGCTTCGCCGAGGTGATGGGGCAATCCGAGCCCGAGCGCTTTCTTTCCGTCGCCAGCAAGCGGCTGCGCAACAAACGCATCTTCATCGACTACCTGCGCAACGGCCGAGGCGCGACGGCGGTGGCTTCGTACTCCCTGCGCGCCCGACCGCGCGCACCCGTGGCGATGCCTCTGGCATGGAGCGAACTGGCGAAGCTCACGCGCGGCGACGCGTTCACGATCGCGGACGTGCCGGCGCGGTTGAAGCGGCGAAGGAAGGATCCGTGGGCTGGGATGGGGAAGCTCGAGCAGGACCTGAGGCGGATTGTCGACGAGTAAGGGATTGCTGGAGCGCCTTCGACACTTGGGTGGTTCGTTGAAGACAACGGGAACTCCCTCTCGGGTGAACCATGTCACCGTCATTCCCGCGAAGGCGGGAATGACGGTGACATAGGTTGTCGGTAAGGGAGTGCCCGCGCGCTTACCGGAGTTCCCATTCTCTACGGGCCTGGATCCCGGCCTTCGCCGGGATGACGGTCGATTTGCGGTTGCGGTTGCGGTTGCGGTTGCGGTTGCGGTTGCTGTTGCTGTTGCTGTTTCTGTTGCTGTCGAACAGCCTTTCAGGTCCCTAGCCCCGAAGGGCGCCGCACATGGATGTGCGGCGGTGAGCGCTGAGCCATGGATGGCGAATCGCGAACGCGCCCTTACTTCGTCCGGTCGTGGGATTGATCTGGGCCCACTGCCCTTTCTTTTGGTTACTTTTCTTTGGGCAAGCAAAGAAAAGTGACCCGAGCGGCGTAGCCGATCGGAAGCTTTGCTATTGCTCCTTCTTTGAGAAGCCTGAGAAAGCCAAATCAAAATGGATTCCAGCTTTCGCTGGAATGACGGTGACGTGGGTTGCCGCAGAGGGAGTGCCCGTGCGCGACGGGCCTGGATCCCGGCCTTCGCCGGGATGACGGTGACGGGGTTCACCGCTATCGAAGTGCCCGCACGCTACGGGCCGGGGCCCCAGCCTTCGCCGGCATGACGGAACAGCCGCCCCCTTACCCCTCCTTCCGCGACGCCTCCGAATCCACCACATTCCCCTTCGGCAACTCCCCCATCACATGCGAGCCACACTGCGCCCGCACCCACGCCGCACTCACCGGCTCGCGCGCCACCACACGCTTCACCAACGGCACCAACTGCTCGCCCAGCAGGATGCCGAGCAACCCCACCAGCGCCACCACCGGCGGCGCAGGCGAACGCACGTTGAGCAGGCCATAGATCACGCCGACCAGCAGGCCCACGGCCAGCGACAACAGATACAGCTTCATCGCACGCCTCCAGCACCGCGCCCGCGCGCATCACCGCGATCACAACAGCGGCGGCGCGACCCGATCTTGCACGCCCGTGCGCAGTGCCCGTTCACACCATCGTGTTGCCGCCTGCCGTGGCCGCAGGCAACGGCAGTCCCGGCGCACCGCCGACGAAATGACGCACCACCGGCGCGCTGCCCGGTTCGAGCAGCGCGACGATCGCGTCCTGCACGTGATGCTCGTCCTGCGTCACGCGCTCGTGCTGGCGCAGATGCTCCAGCCATGAGCAATCGACGAAGTGCTCCATGTACACGCCCGGCGCGGCGGTGTCCTCGGCCACGCCCCAACTCACCGCGCCGTTGCGACGGCGCCCGTGGCCGAGCGTCCTGATCAGCGCGAGGAACTCGTCGCGACGATCCAGCCGCACGCGGTATTCGATCGCCACCAGCACCGGCCCACGATCGCCCGAGACGTCATGACCGACGATGGGCTGCGGCCAATGCCCGGACGGCGTGACATCCACCTGTGCCGCCGCGCCCAGACGAAAACGCAGGCCGAACAGCGCCGCGACGACCGTACCCGCCGCAGCGATCAGCAACGTTCGCGGCGTGCCGATCGCCTGCGCCAGCGTGCCCCAACCCAGGCTGCCCAACGCCAGCCCCGCCGAGAACACTACGATGTACAGCGACAGCGCACGCGCGCGCACCCACGCCGGCACCGACGTCTGTGCCGCGATCTGCAACGACGAGAGCACGGTGATCCAGGCGAATCCGTTGACCAGCGACACCGGATACAACAGGCGCACGTCGCGCAGCAGCGCCAGCGCGGCGATGCAGCCCGCATAGGCCAGCGTCGCCCATAGCACCATGCGGTCGGTGTCCATCCGGCGGCGCAGTCGCGGCAACAGCAAGGCGCCGCTGATGGCGCCCACTCCGACGCAACCCAGCAGCAGGCCGTACGCACCCGCGCTCGCACGCAGTTCCTGGTTGACCACGATGGGCAGCAGCGCGGTCAGCGCACTGGCGAAGACGAAGAAGCTCCCGGCCTTCACCAGCACCGACTGCAACACCGTCGCCTGGCGTGCGTAACGCCAGCCGGCGCGCAGCGCGACGCCGAAGGTTTCCGGCGGCAGCGTCGTCGGCGACGGCGCGCGCTTCCAGCGCCACAGCACCACCATCACCGCGAGGAAGGACACCGCGTTGATCGCGAACGCCCACGCCACGCCGGCCTGCGCGACGATCAGCCCGCCCAGCGCGGGGCCGATCGCACGCGCGATGTTCATGCTCAGCGAGCCCAACGCCACGGCGGAACCGAGCATCGCGCGCGGCACGAGTTCGGGCGTGGTCGCCTGCTGCGCGGGCATCGCCATCGCCGCGCCGATGCCGAGCGCGAAGGTCAGCGCGACCAGCGTCCACGGCGTCATCAGGCCCGCCTGCGCCAGCACCGCCAGCACCGTGGCGACGATGAACATCCACAGCTGCGCGAGGATCAGATAGCGACGGCGGTCGACGATGTCCGACAACGTGCCCGCGACGATCGCCAGCAGCACCACCGGCAGCGTCGTCGCCGACTGCACGGCCGCCACCATGAAGGGCGAACCGGTGGTCTCGGCCATCACCCACGCGGCGGCGACATCGTGGATCCACGTGCCGATGTTGCCGGCCAGGATCGCCAGCCATAGCGCGCGGAACGTAGGCACGCGCAGCGGCGACCAGGGGCCCGTCGTCGCGCCGCCGCTTTCGGCCACGTTGCTGCTGGACATCCGCACCTCCGCACGCTGGTCGTTGCCGGTTCGCCCGGCCGGTTCCGACGCTAGGGGTTCACGTGGCCGCCGCCCACCCCCAAACGGGGGACGACCGGCCTGCGCGCCGTGTCGCCGGTTCATCTGCCGTGGGAACGTTGATGCCCACGGTTTCCTCACGCACGCCGAACAATCCGGCGAGCATCCTCCGCCGTCCGGAGCGCGAGCATTCGCAATGGGGACTTCACAGGGATGCGGTCGGCCTGTTGGCCGTCCCGATACCGTTTGCTCCGGGCAAGCTGTCCCGCCCGTGCGAACGGGCCCACCCGAGGAGGTCCACCGTGATCAAACAGGCCCTGAGCGTCCTTGCGCTGGCATGCGCGCTGCCCGCCGCCGCGCACGCCGCACCCGGTTCGCGCACGATCGGCGTGAACGTGCTGCTCAACACCGATGCGACACCCGCGATCCTCGCGCAGCTGGGCGCGCACGGCACGGTGCGCGAAGTGCTCACGCAGATCGATGCCGTCACCCTCAAGACAACCGAAGCGCAGCTCGCCTCGGTGCGCGCCCTGCCCTTCGTGGTGGCCGCCAATCCCGATGCCGAACGCAAGGGCGGCCCGATCGACACCGTCAGCGCCACCAGTTTCGCCAATGGCCTGAGCACCTGGGACCAGGACGCGGTGGACGTGACCAGCCTCGGGCTGGGACGCACCATCGCCTACGACGGCGGCGGTGTGTACGTGGCGGTACTCGACACCGGCCTGCTCGATTCCTGGCGCCAGTACTTCCCGCAGGAGCGCATCGCCACGCAGTTCGCGAAGGCCTTCAATGGCGGTGGCGGCGAAAACGGCAACGTGTCCGAACCACCGAACAAGTGGGAGCACGACCAGAACTCGCACGGCACGCACGTGACCAGTTCCATCCTGGGTTACAGCCTCAACGGCACGCCGATCAACGGCACCGCACCGCGCGCCAATGTCATTCCGGTCAAGGTGCTCAACCAGAACGGTTCGGGCTGGTCGTCGGTGGTCGCCGCCGGCATCGTCTACGTCGCCAATCTCAAGGCCGGCGGCGCCTTGGGCACTTCGCCCGTCGTGATCAACATGAGCCTGGGCGGATCGGAGCTGGATGCCGTCGAGAAGGCGGCCATCGACTATGCGATCGCGCAGGGCGTGGTCATCGTCGCTTCGGCCGGCAACGAGGGAGAGGCCGGCATGGGCTATCCCGGCGCGTATGCGCCGGTGGTGTCGGTGGCGGCCTCGGGCTGGAACAACCAGTGGAAGCCCGGTGCCGACGGCAATCCGGCCAACTGGTGGAACGCCGACGATGTGGCCGATCCGACCACGACGACGGATTTCCACATCGCCGATTTCTCCAGCCGCGAACTGGCCGGACAGGACCTCGACGTGGCAGCGCCCGGTTCGTGGGTGGTGGGCCCGTACCAAACGCAGAGCGGCAAGCGTTCGTACTTCTACCTCAGCGGGACGTCGATGGCCTCGCCACACGTGGCCGGCATCGCCGCACTGATGCTGCAGAAGAATCCGGGCCTGGTGCAGGCCGATGTCGAGGACATCCTGGAAAGCGCCGCATTGCCGATGGCCGCCGGTTGCGCGCTGCTGTCGCAGCCCTCGGGCCCGGCCGAACAGACGTGCTGGGGTGCCGACGCCACGGGCTCGGGGTTGATCACTGCCGCCAATGCGCTGTCGCTGACGCCGTAACGCGCGCCTGTCCCCTCTCCCGTTCGCGGGAGGGGGGTGGCCGCGCAATCACGCGGCCGTGTGCGCCCACGGCGCCTTCTCGAACTTCTTCACCAGGTGCTCGATGAGCACCTGCACGCGCGCCGGGCGCACGCGCCCCGGCGGCGTGACCACGTGCAGCGCGATCGGCGGCGGCGACCAGTCGGGCATCACGATCTCCAGCTTGCCGGCCTTGAGTTCGCGCCACACCAGGAATTCCGGCTGCAACGCCAGCCCCAGCCCGGCGAGCAACGCCGGATTGAGCGCCTCGGCGTTGTTCACGCGCAATGGCGCGGGCACGCTGATCGAGAAATCGCCGTGCTTGCGATGGTGGAACCGCCATGCGTTGCCGAAGCGCGAGAGCGTGTAGAACAGCGCGTTGTGCTGCGCCAGCTCGCGCGGATGGCGCGGCCGCCCGTGCGCGTCGAGGTACGCAGGCGATGCGACCAGCACGATGCGCACGCCGCACAACCGCCGCGCCAGCAGGCTCGAATCGGCCAACGCCGAGATGCGCAGCGCCAGGTCGAAACCGCCGCCGACCAGATCGACCAGGCCGTCGTCGAAATCCACTTCCAGCGACACCTCCGGATGGCGCGCCATGAACTCCGGCAGCACCGGCGCCAGGTGTTCGATGCCGAACGACATCGGCACCGCCATGCGCACCGTGCCGCGCGGGCTGGTGGCCTGTGCAGTGATTTCGGCCTCCACCGCCTCGCCCTCGGCGAGGATGCGGCTGGCGCGTTCCAGCGCGCCGCGGCCGCTCTCGGTCAGCGACATGCGCCGCGACGTGCGGTGGAACAGCACCGTCTTCAGACGCGACTCCAGTCGCGTGATCGCCTTGGACACGGTGGCCTGCGAGAGGGTGAGTTCGTTCGCCGCGCGGGCGAAGGAGCCGGTTTCGGCGACCTTGGCGAAGATCGCCCAGGCTTCCAGATCGGGCAGTTTCACGGAGGGCCTCCGGGCGCGAACCCATCATGCAAGGAATGGAATGGATCATATTCGATCCGTTCCATTCTCAGACGACCGGCGGACGCCTATCGTGGCGCCACTGTCCAAACCCGGAGCAAGACCATGATCGAGCATCGCCCGTTCAACCGCCTGGGTGGAGCCAACCACGGTTGGCTCGATGCCAAGCATCACTTCTCGTTCGCCAACTACCACGACCCCGCCCGCATGGGCTGGGGCGCGCTGCGGGTCTGGAACGACGACACCATCGCCGCCAACACCGGCTTCCCGCCGCACCCGCATTCGGACATGGAGATCATCACCTACGTCCGCGACGGCGCGATCACCCACCAGGACAACCTGGGCAACAAGGGCCGCACCGAAGCAGGCGACGTGCAGGTGATGAGCGCCGGCACCGGCATCACGCACGCCGAGTACAACCTGGAGCCGGGCACCACGCGGATCTTCCAGATCTGGATCATCCCCGACGCCCGCGGCGGCGCGCCGACCTGGGGCAGCAAGCCCTTCCCGAAGGGCGACCGCTCCGGCCGCTTCGTGACGCTGGCCAGCGGCATCGCCGGCGACGAGGACGCGCTGCCGATCCGTGCGCAGGCGCGCGTGCTGGGCCTGAACCTCAAGGCCGGCGAATCGGCGCAGTACGACTTCGGCGACAACCGCTTCGGTTACCTCGTGCCGGCCACGGGCGCGGTCGAAGTGAACGGCGTGCGCATCGAAGCACGCGACGGCGCGGCGATCCGCAATGAAGGCGCGATCACCGTGACCGCGCTGGAGGACGCGGAAGTGGTGCTGGTGGATTCGGCGCCGTAAGGCGCACGAATCCTCCCCACCGCCCGAGCTCCCTCCCCTGCCTGCAGGGGAGGGTTGGGGAGGGGTAGCGAAGCCGCGTAGCGGCAAGCATCACGGCGACGACGCGCAAAGCGTCGGCGCTGTCGCGCCTCTCCCCCTCCCAACCTCCCCCTGCACGCAGGGGGAGGGGCAACTGCAGCAACGCGCGGAACAACCGCAACCGCGTCCAATCCTCTCCCCCGCCCCGCCCCGCATCGTGGCGCCCTGGGGCACGTTCGTTCACCCCACCCTCACCAAGGAAATCCCATGGCCAAGATCCTGGTCCTCTACTACTCCGCGTACGGTCACGTCGAAACGATGGCGCAGGCGATCGCCGAAGGCGCACGCGGCGCCGGCGCGAACGTCGACATCAAGCGCGTGCCCGAACTGGTGCCGCAGGACGTCGCCGAGCGTTCGCACTTCAAGCTCGACCAGGCCGCACCGATCGCGAAGGTCGACGAACTGGCCGATTACGACGCCATCATCATCGGCACCGGCACGCGCTTTGGCCGCATGTCCTCGCAGATGGCCAACTTCCTCGACCAGGCGGGCGGCCTGTGGGCGCGCGGCGCGCTGCACGGCAAGGTCGGTTCGGCCTTCACGTCCACCGCGACGCAGCACGGCGGCCAGGAAACCACGCTGTTCTCGATCATCACCAACCTGCTCCATTTCGGCATGGTGGTGGTGGGCCTGGACTACGGCCACGCCGGGCAGATGCGCCTGGACGAAGTCACCGGCGGCTCGCCTTACGGCTCCAGCACCATCGCCGGCGGCGACGGCTCGCGCCAGCCCACGCAGAACGAACTCGACGGCGCGCGCTACCAGGGCCGCGTCGTCGCGGAGACCGCGATCCGCCTGCACGGCTGACGCCCAACCTTCCGGCCGGCGTCGCGACGACGCCGGCCGGCAGCAACGCCAGGAGAGCACGATGGCCACACCCTCGCCGCTTCCGCGCTACCCGCTCAACCACACCGCGTTGCTGTTCGTCGATCCCTACAACGATTTCCTCGCCGAGGACGGCAAGCTCTGGCCGCGCGTCGCCGACGTCGCGCGCTCGGTCAACCTGCACGAGCATCTGCGCCAGATCACCGCCGCTGCACGCGCGGCCGGCCTGCGCGTGTTCATCGTCCCGCACCACCGTTCCGAACCCGGCGATTTCGCCACCTGGGATCACGCCACGCCGTACCAGCTGGGCGCGGCGCGCGCGCAGGTGTTCGCCGCGGGCACGCATGGCGGCCAATGGCATCCGGACTTCGCCCCGCAGCCGGGCGACATCGTCGTCAAGGAACACTGGGGCGGCAGCGGTTTTGCCAACACCGACCTGGACATGCTGCTCAAGCAGCACCGCATCAGCCACGTCATCCTCATCGGCATGATCGCCAATACCTGCATCGAAAGCACCGCGCGCTTCGCCAGCGAGCTGGGCTACCACGTCACGCTGGTGCGCGATGCGACGGCGGCGTTCAGCCCCGAGGCCATGCACGCCGCACACGAAATCAACGCCCCCGCGTTCGCCCATGCCGTGCTGACGACGCAGTCGTTGCTGTCGGCGCTGGCGCACGCCTGACCTTCCCCACCCGAGGATCACCCGATGCCCACCGCCAAGACCGCCGCCGGCCAGCAACTGCTCACGCCGCAGGACCACACGCTCGTGCTGATCGACCACCAGTCGCAGATGGCCTTCGCCACGCGCTCGATAGACGTCGCCACGCTGCGCACCAACGTCGCGCTGGTGGCGAAGGCGGCCGCCGGCTTCGGCGTGAGCGCCATCGTCACCACGGTGGCGGAGAAGTCGTTCTCCGGTCCGTTGTTTCCCGAAGTCACGGCGGCCTTCCCGAAAGCCAAGGTGCTCGATCGCACCACCATGAACTGCTGGGAAGACGATCAGGTCACCACCGAGGTGAACCGCATCGGCAAGGGCCGGATCGTGTTCGCCGGACTGTGGACCAGCGTGTGCATCGTGGGGCCGGTGGTGTCCGCGCTCGATCAGGGCTTCGAGGCCTACGTCATCGCCGACGCCTGCGGCGACGTCACCGACGAAGCGCACGAGCGCGCGATGCAGCGCATGATCCAGGCCGGCGCACGACCGATGACCGCCCTGCAGTACATGCTGGAACTGCAGCGCGACTGGGCGCGCGCGGCGACCTACGACCTCACCACCGGCATCGCGCACGAAATGGCCGGCGGCTACGGGCTGGGCATCCAGTACGCCAAGACCATGTTCGGCGGTTCCGAAGGCGGTCACTGAGCCCGTGGATACCGCGCGCCGCCGCGTTCTGGAAGCGGCCCTGGCGGGAACATTGCTGGGTTGCGCGCCGGCCACGCGGCGCACGCCATCGCAGGGAGGACACGTGGCCGAAACCAACGCAGATCTGATCGTCTTCAACGCGCGCATCGCCACGCTCGATGCGCGCACACCGTCGGCCACCGCGCTTGCCGTGGCCGGCGGACGTGTCATCGCCACAGGCAGCGATGCCCAGGTGCTTGCGCATTCGCACGACGCCACGCGGCTTATCGACGCGCGCGGACGGCGCCTGATTCCCGGACTCAACGACAGCCACACGCACCTCATCCGAGGCGGCCTCAACTACAACCTGGAACTGCGCTGGGACGGCGTGGGCAGCCTGGCCGATGCGATGGCGATGCTGCGCGAGCAGGTCGCGCGCACGCCCGCGCCGCAGTGGGTGCGCGTGGTCGGCGGTTTCAGCGAGGAACAGTTCGTCGAGAAGCGGCTGCCGACGCTGGACGAACTCAACGCGGTCGCGCCCGACACGCCGGTGTTCATCCTGCACCTGTACGACCGCGCCCTGCTCAACCGCGCCGCGTTGCGCGCGGTGGGTTACACGAAGGAGAGCCAGGACCCGCCGGGCGGTCGCATCGAGCGCGACAAGTCGGGCAATCCCACCGGTCTGCTGCTGGCTCGACCCAACGCGCTGATCCTCTACGCCACGCTCGCCAAGGGCCCGAAACTTCCGCCGGAGTACCAGCGCAATTCCACGCGCCACTTCATGCGCGAACTCAACCGCCTGGGCATCACTTCGGTGATCGACGCCGGCGGCGGTTTCCAGAACTACCCCGACGACTACGAGATCATCCGCCAGCTGCACGCGGACGACGAACTCACCGTGCGCATCGCCTACAACCTGTTCACGCAGAACAAGGGCGGCGAGCTGGCCGACTTCGAACGCTGGAGTGCGATGCTGCAACCGCGCGAAGGCGACGACATGCTGCGCCACAACGGCGCGGGCGAGATGCTGGTGTTCTCCGCGGCCGACTTCGAGAACTTCCGCGAACCGCGCCCGGACCTTCCCCCGTCGATGGAAGGCGACCTGGAAGGCGTGGTGCGCCTGCTCGCCGCAAAGCGCTGGCCCTTCCGCATCCACGCGACTTACGACGAGAGCATCGGCCGCATCCTCGACGTGTACGAGAAGGTGAACCGCGAGGTTCCCTTCGACGGCACGCGCTGGTTCATCGACCACGCCGAGACGATCAGCGATCGCAACATCGACCGCGTACGCGCGCTCGGCGGCGGCATCGCGATTCAGCACCGCATGGCCTACCAGGGCGAGTTCTTCGCCAAGCGCTACGGCGTGGACGCGTTGAAGCGCACGCCGCCGGTGCGGCGCATGCTCGACGCCGGTGTGCCGGTCGGCGCCGGCACCGACGCCACGCGCGTGGCCAGCTACAACCCGTGGGTCGCGCTGTATTGGCTGAGCACGGGTCGCAGCGTCGGCGGCATGCCGATGTACGGCGACGACAACAAGCTCGAACGCGAACAGGCGCTGCGCCTGTGGACGCAGGGCAGCGCATGGTTCTCCGGCGAGGAAGGCGGCAAGGGCGTGCTCGCGCCGGGCCAGCTGGCGGATTTCGCGCTGCTGTCGGCGGACTTCCTGAGCGTGCCCGAGGAACGCATCCAGGGCATCACCAGCGTGCTGACCGTGGTGGGCGGGCGCATCGTGCACGGCGATGAGGAATTCGAACGCCTCGCCCCCGCCCTGCCCGCGCCGATGCCCGACTGGTCGCCCGTGCGCCGCTGGGGCGGTTACCAGCCCGGCACGCTGGGCGCGGCGGCGGCAACGCTGACGCATGCGCATTCGCACGGCGATGGCGGCAGCTGTGGCGTGCATCGCCACGCGCACGCGGCCCATTTCGATTCGCCAGGCGACCTGCGCGGCTTCTGGGGCGCGCTGGGGTGTTCGTGTTTCGCGTTCTAGCAAGTAATCCGTAGCCCGGGTAAGCGAAGCGCACCCGGGACAACTGTGAAAAGTCCGCCCCGCCAAACCTTCGAGGTGTCGCCATGCTGGACCTGCTCAACGTCACCGCCTTCGGCGCGCTGCACACGGTCATCGCCATCGTCGGCGTGATCGCCGGCTTCATCGCGCTGATCGCGCACCGTCAGATCCTGTTGTCCTCGCGTTCCGGCGCCGTCTTCTGGTGGTTCACCGTGGGCGCCGCCTTCACCGGGCTCTTCATCTTCCGTCGCGGCGGCTTCGGCGTGCCGCATGTGCTGAGCCTGATCACACTGGCCGTGCTGGCGCTGGCGTGGTTCGCCGAACGGCGGCACGGGTTCGGGCGTGCGTCGACCTATGCGGCGGTGCTGCTGAACCTGACTGCGCTGTTCTTCCACTTCATTCCGGCCTCCGTGGAAAGCCTCACGCGCCTGCCGCTGGGCGCGCCCTACGCGGCCGGGCCGGAAGATCCGGCGTTGTTCGGGCCGATCGGGACGGCGTTCGTGGCGTATCTGATCGCGGCGGTGTGGCAGGTGCTGCGCGTGCGTGGTGCGACGCGGAGAGCGGCCACGCCGGGGGCCGGTTTGGCCTGAGCGACGTATCGCCCGCCTTTCACCGCCCCCCTTTCACCGCCCGCCAACACCTCCCGTCGGAAAGTCGATAGCCCGCCCCGCGATTCGCCCGGGAGAGGTATCCCATGGCCCGCCCCATCTGGACCGGCACGCTGTCGTTCGGTCTGCTCAACATCCCCGTGAAACTGATGACCGGCGAGCGCCGCGTCGACCTGCACTTCCGCATGCTCGACAGCCGCAACAACGCGCCGATCCGTTACGAGCGCGTCAACGCCGAGACCGGCGAGGAAGTGCCGTGGAAGGAGATCGTCAAGGCCTTCGAGTACGACAAGGGCAGCTACGTCGTGCTGGAGGAAGCCGACATCGCCGCCGCATCCCCGGACCACAAGGAGTCGGTGGACATCGACACCTTCGTCGACATCGAATCCATCGGCCCGGAGTTCTTCGAGAAACCCTACGTCCTCGAGCCGGGCAAGAAGGCCGAGAAGGGCTACGTGCTGTTGCGCGAGGTGCTCAAGCGCACCGGCCAGGCGGGCGTGGGACGCGTGGTGATCCGAACGCGCGAATACCTCGCCGCCGTCGTGCCCAAGGACGAGGCGCTGATGCTGCTGATTCTGCGCTTCGCCCAGGAGCTGGTCGATCCGGCCGATTACAAGCTGCCCGAAGGCGGCCTGGAGAAGTGGAAGATCACCGCGCGCGAGATCGACATGGCCAAGCAGCTCATCGAGTCGATGAGTTCAAAGTGGGAGCCGGAGGACTACAAGGACGACTTCCGCGAGCGCCTGACCAAGGTCATCGAAGACCGCGTGAAGTCCAAGAACGTGGTGCGCAACAAGACGGCCGCCGACGAGGACAAGCTGCCGGAGAACGCCGCGACCAACGTCATCGACTTCGCCGATCTGCTCAAGCGCAGCCTGGAGAAGAAGGGCGGCAGCACCAAGCCCGCGCCGGCGAAGAAGGCCGCCGCGAAGAAGGCGCCCACGAAGAAGGCCGCCACCACCACCGCGCGCAAACGCACCGGGCGCAAGTCGGCCTGAACGCGCGCCTGCGATGCGACGCTGACGCATGGCGACGACGCCGCGGCTCACGAGTCCAGAACGCGTGGTGTTCCCGCAGGCCGGGGTCACCAAGGGCGATGTCGCTGAGTACTACCGCGCGGTGTCGCGCTGGCTGCTGCCGGAACTGATCCGGCGCCCGCTCTCGCTGGTGCGTTGCCCGGACGGCGTGGAAGGCACGTGCTTCTTCCAGAAGCACCACGCCGATTCGCTAGGCGAGCACGTGCGCAAGATCCACCTGCGCGAAGTCAGCGGCGCCGACGACTACCTCTTCGTGGAAGACCTCGACGGCGTGCTCGAACTGGTGCAGATGAACGCACTGGAGTTCCACGTCTGGGGCGCGCGCACGGACGATGTCGAAAAGCCCGATCGGCTGGTGTTCGACCTGGACCCCGACGAAGGCATCGAGTGGAACGCGCTGAAGGCCGCCGCGCGCGATGTGCGCGACCGCCTCGGGGACCTTCGCCTGCGCAGCTGGGTGCGCATGTCCGGCGGCAAGGGCGTGCATGTCGTGGTTCCCATCCGTCCCGGGCCGGACTGGACGCAGGTAAAGGCGTTCTGCGAGGCCTTCGCCGATTCGATGGTGGCGCGCGCGCCGGAGCGATACATCGCTACCGCATCGAAGGCCAAACGCGAAGGCCTCATCTTCATCGACTGGCTGCGCAACACGCGCGGCGCGACCAGCGTGGCGAGCTGGTCCCTGCGTGCCAAGCCCGGCGCGACGGTGGCGATGCCGTTGACCTGGGAAGAGCTGGGCCGCGTGCGACAGGCCGGCGCATTCGACCTGCGCAAGGCGCTGCGGCGCTCGCGCAACCTCAAGCGCGACCCCTGGCATGCGATGTACCGCGTGCGACAGACACTGCCTGAACGCATTTGACGCGCACACCACCTTCCTGAACGTTGGCGACGCGCATGAAGGGATCGCGGCGGCGTGTTTGTTAGCGTCTGGCGATGACCACACGCGTCCTCATCGTCTGCAAGGGCAACATCTGCCGCAGCCCCATGGCCGAAACCATCGCGCGCACGCGCGTGGCGCGCGACGGGCTGCAATTCCACTCCGCCGGGCTGGCCGCCATGCGCGGATTCCCCATCGACCCGCTCGCCCAGGACGTGCTCGCCTCGCACGGGTATGACGGCGCCGCGCACGTGGCAAAGCAGGCCAGCAAGGGCCTGATGCTGCAATCGCAGCTGATTCTGGCGATGGAACAACGCCAAGTGGCCGCCGTGCTCGCGCTATGTCCGACGCTGCGCGGGCGCGTGCTGATGCTCACGCACTGGGACGACGGCGCCGACATCGACGACCCCTACGGACGCGAGCGTGATGCGTTCGATTTCGCGTTCGATCGCATCGAGTCTTGTATACGGCAATGGCGAACGAAACTGTGACACGTTCAGTCCAATTGCTTCATCGATGTGCCGAAGCAGTGAAGAGGTTCATCCATCTGAACCTGAGTTATCGCGGTTAACAGGTTCATTGCCGTGAACGTGTTTATTTCATCCTTTCATCAACACGCGCTCCATAGATTCGTTCGCGCATGGAGGCGGCGACCCTGATGGAAGCGACAGGACGCACGTGGGCCGGATGCCTTCATGCCGGAGAAGTCGGTGGTGGTGGGTGCAATTGCACACGGACTCCAACACGCCTTGCCTAACGAATTCGTGTTCCGATCCGAGGTGCGTGCATGAGGGACCCCAAGCTGGTGGCCGCCAGCGCGATCGCGCTGGCCGTGACGTTATTCGCGATCTTCGCCATGCGCCCCTGGGCGCGGAAGATCGGGCTCGTTGATCGGCCGGATTCGCGCAAGCAACACAGGGGAAGCATTCCGCTGATCGGCGGACTGTGCTTCTTCCTGGGCACGCTGGTGGGCCTGAGCTACCTGGGTTACATCGACGGCTTCGTCACCAGCCTGCTGGCCGGCGGCGTGATGATCGTCGCCGCCGGCGCGCTGGACGACGCCAGCAACCTCAGCGTGACCACGCGCCTTCTGGTCGAAGCCGGCGCCGCCGGCTTGGTCATCTTCATGTCCGGCTTCTACGTGCACGACCTGGGCGAGATCGTCGGCACGCGCCACATCGACATCGGCCTGTTCGGCATTCCGTTCACGATCATCGCCGTCATCGGTCTGATCAACGCCTTCAACATGATGGACGGCATCGACGGCCTGGCCGCGTCGATGGCGATGGTGTGCATCGGCGCGATCCTGCTGTTCGACGAATCGCCGTGGTCCATGCCGGGCGTGCTGCTGATGTTGCAGGTGTTGTTTGCGGCGCTGATTCCCTACTTCTTCGTCAACATGGGTTGGCCCGACGGGCGCAAGGTGTTCATGGGCGATGCCGGCAGCACGTTGATCGGCTTCATCCTCGCCTGGTCGCTGATCTACATGAGCCACGGGAAGGTGGGACGCCTCAATCCGCCGGACGTGCTGTGGTGCGTGGCGTTGCCGGTGATGGACACGCTGGCGGTGATGTACCGCCGTCTGCGCGCGGGCGGCTCGCCCTTCCGCGCCGACCGGCAGCATCTGCACCATCTGTTGTGCGACACCGGCATGCCGCCGCGACTGGTGCTGTTGAGCATGGTCGCCATCGCGGGACTGCTGGTGCTGATGGGCTACGGCCTGCGCAACTTGCCGCAATCGCTCGGCTTCGCCGCGTTCATGCTGGTGCTGACGCTGCATGTCTGGTGGGTGCCCAAGGTCCTGACGCAGCTGCGTGGACGCTGGCCGCGTAGCACACCGCGACCCGCGCCGGCCGCGCCGCTGCATGCGCCGACCAACCACGGCATCTCGTTCCTGGCCGCGCTGGCGCGCTTCGACGACCACGAGGAGGCACGCCCCGACGTTCCGCCGGCACGGGCGGGAATCTCCCTTCCGGACATGCTCCACCGCGCCGAGCCCTCGTCCGAACTGCACGCCGTACCGCTGCCGCCGATGCGTGCACTGTGCGTGCTGAGCGATTCGCCCGATGCCGCGCGCATGGCGCCGATCGCGCGACAGCTTGCGCTCGACGAGCGTTTCGAAACCACCGTGTGCGTGGCGACGGAGTCGGGCCGGGAATCCTCGCAGGTGCTGGAGCTGTTCGATCTCGCGGCCGATGCGCAGTTCGGCGTGCCGCCTGCGAGCGGCGATCCGGCGGACATCACCTCCAGCGCGCTGGGCGGGATCAAGCGCGTGATGACGCAGGTGCGACCCGACCTGGTGGTGGTGACGGGCGATGCGCCGGCGACGCTGGCGGCGACGCTTGCCGCGCACTACCACCAAGTGCCGGTGGTGTGCATCGACGGCGGCCTCGCCCACAGCGCCGCGCCGCGCTCGGCGGACGATCCGGGCCGGCGCATCGCGCGTGCGCTGGCTGCATTGCACGTCGCTTCGGGGCAATCGGCCGGACGCCGGCTGGTCGCCGAGGGCGTGCCCGCGCACCGGGTGCTGGTCACCGGCGATGCCGCGCCCGATGCACTGCGCTCCGCACTGGAGCGCCTGCAGCCGGACATCGGTCTCGGACGCGAACTGAGCGAACGCTTCGACGGGTTGCGCGAGGGCCGTCCGCTGGTGCTGCTGCTCGGCGACGAGGTCGGCGAGGCGCACACGCTGCTGATGTGCGATGCGCTCCATCGCCTCGCGCGCGAGCGTCCGGACATCGACGTGGTGTGCGCGGTCGGCCCGCTGTTCTTCGCGGACACGCCGCCGAACCTGCATCGCATCGACACGACCGACTACCTCACCTCTCTGTTCCTGCTCGGCCGCGCGCGTCTGGCTTTCGTCGGCCCGTCGCTGCACGCCGAGGCGCTGGCGCTGGACGTTCCGCTCCTCGCGCTGGAGCCGCCTGCGGTCGAAGCGCACGGCCGCGTGCATCTGATGTCGCCTGACGCCGAGGCGATCACCGATCACGTCCTGCGTTTGCTGGACGAAGCCCATGTTCCGCCGCCGCGCGCCGCCCTGGACGGGTCGGACGACGACGGCGCTGTCCTACCAGGCGACGCGGATGCGCGCGTCGCCGATGCCTTGGCGGGCCTGCGTCCTGCGGCCCACGCGGTTACGACCGCCGCTCGGGACGCCGGTTCGCCAAACCAGACGCCGATCCGCCGCGCATGGAGCACGCCATGACCACGCGCGCGCCGTCGGATGCTTTCCGCTTTTCCCAGTTCTTCACCAGGTGACGAAACATGGCCACTCATGTGATCTCCCGAGCCGATGCCCCCTATGCCGTGCCGCCCAACGCCGCGAACGCGACGCGTGACGACGACATCGACATCCCCACCCTCGTCTCCACGCTCAACGACAACAAGTGGCCGATCCTGTTCGGCACGCTGGCGTTCTTCGTGATTGCCGTGGCGTACGTGCTGCTGGCCACCCCCAAGTACGAAGCCAACGCGGTCGTGCAGGTGGAATCGCGCCCGCCGACGGTGCCCGGTCTCAACAGCCCCAACACCGCACCGACGCCGCCGATCGTGGACGCGCCGGCGGCGACGGAAACGCAGCTGCTTACTTCGCGCCGCGTGCTCGGCGAGGCGATCGAACGCCTGGACCTCGACACGGTGGTGCAACCCGTGCGCATGCCGCTGATCGGCGACACCGTCGCGCGCATGCAGCAGCGCTTCAATCCCGGCGAGGTGGCCGGCGCGTGGTTCGGCCTCGAAGGCTATGCGTGGGGCGGCGAGCAGCTGGACATCGGCCGCTTCGAGCTGCCCGAGCAGTTGGTCGGCATCCCGTTGCAGTTCGTCGCGGGCGATCGCGCCCGTTATCGCCTGCTCGATCCGGAAGGCAAGCTGCTGCTGGAAGGCCGCGTCGGCCAGGCCGCCAGCAACGGCCGTGGCGTGGCGCTGGAAGTCCAGCGCATGGCGGCCAACCCGGGCACGCGCTTCGAACTCAAGCGCCTGAACTCGATGGCGGTGATGGCGGCGCTGAAAAACGACATCACCGTGACCGAGCAGGGCCGCAACTCCGGCATCATCGCGCTGACCTATGCGCACCCCGACCCGCTGCGCGCCAAGCAGGTGCTGGATCAGATCACGCAGGCCTACGTGCGCCAGAACGTGGCGCGCAATTCCGCCGAGGCCGCCAAGCGCCTGCAGTTCGTCACCGAACAACTGCCCAAGGTGCGCCGCGAGCTCGCCGACGCGCAAGCGCGCCTCAACGACTTCCAGTCGCGCACACGCACGATGGACGTGGGCATGCAGAACAAGGCGCTGCTCGACCAGAGCGTGGCGCTGGACCAGAGCATCCAGCAGTTGCAGGTGCAGCGCGCCGACATCGCCAGCCGCTACACGCCCGAGCATCCGGTCTACCAGTCGCTGATGCGCCAGATCGGCCAGTTCGAGTCGAAGAAGAACCAGATCATGGGCCAGATCGGCAACCTGCCCGATACGCAGCAGGGCCTGTTCCGACTCAACCGCGACGTGGAGGTGATCAACCAGACCTACGCCAACCTGCTCGACCAGGCGCAGCAGCTCAACATCGCCGCCGCCAGCGCGGTCGGCAACGCGCGCGTGATCGATCCGGCCGACGTGAACATGGACAGCCCGTCGTGGCCGAAGCCGTTGATCGTCATCGGCGCGGGCACGCTGCTGGGCGCGATGTTCATGATCGCCTTCGTGCTGACGCGGCAGATGTTCCGTCGCGGCGTGGAGGACCCGGTGGACATCGAGCTGCTGGGCCTTCCGGTGTACGCGTCGATTCCCTTCAGCGCCAAGGGCCAGCAGATCGCCACGGCGCCGGGCGCGAAGCGCCGCGACGGCAAGCAGCGGCTGCTCGCGTTCCGCTCACCGTCGGACCTGGCGATGGAAGCGCTGCGCACGCTGCGCACCAGCCTGCATTTCGCCCGCCTGGAGATGAAGAACAACCAGCTGATGATCGCCGCGCCCAGCCCGGGCGTGGGCAAGACCTTCGTCTGCGCCAACCTCGCCGTGACCATGGCGCAGGCCGGCCAGCGCGTGTTGCTGATCGATGCCGACATGCGCCGCGGCACGCTGCACCTGGCGCTGGGCACGCGCGCCGACGGCGGTCTGTCGGAGCTGATCTCCGGGCAGATCGACGACGTGCAGGCGGTGCGCAAGGTGGGCGGCACGGACAACCTGTCGTTCATCTCGCGCGGTTCGATTCCGCCCAATCCGTCGGAGCTGCTCATGCATCCGCGCTTCACGGCGCTGCTGGACAAGCTCTCCGGGCAGTACGACATCGTGGTGATCGATACACCGCCGGTGCTGGCGGTGACGGATGCGGCGGTGATCGGTCATCACGTGGGCACCTGCCTGATGGTGGTGCGCTGGGGCTTGAACCAGCAGCGCGAGATCGCGCTGGCCAAGCAGCGCCTGGAGCAGAACGGTGTGGAAGTGCGCGGCGCGATCTTCAACGCGGTGCAGAAGCGCGGCTCGGGCCAGTACGCGTACACCTACTACGACTACCAGCCCATGCGCGACCCGGCGCCGGCGAGGTAACGCATGCGAACCCAGATCACGATGTCACCGTATTACGGCACGCCGGACTTCTCGCGCCTGATGCGCGAGGACGTGCCGCGCCCGACGGTGGACCCGGTGTCCATCGCCGACCTGCTGCGCAATGCGTTCGTCTATCCGCCCTACTCCATCTACGAGGGCGTGCGGCTGGTGACGTTCGGCTTCTGCCCGCACGACGACATGCATACGCAGCCGCACTTCAAGTTCAAGTTCCGCAACGCCGGCGAAGTGCCCGAGTTCCCGGCCACCCACCAGGACTGGGTGAGCGTCTACCACCGCCTGCTGTGCGAGGCGGTGCAGCGCAGCTGCGCGACGATTCGCGCGCCCTGGTTGTTGCAAAGCGGCGGCAAGGATTCCACCACGCTCGCCATCGCCATGGCCGATGCTCGTCCGGACACCACCTGCATCACGTATCTCGGCGGCCAGGAGGAAGACGAAGTCGACTCGGCCACGCACGTGGCGCGCACCCTCGGCCTGCGCCACGAGTCGCTGGTGTGCGATCCCGGCCGGGCTTACGACCGCTACCTCGCCGTGGTCGATCGCATGCCGCTGCTCACGGCCGATTTCGCGCTGTTGTCCTACATCGACCTGGGCACGCAGATCGTGGGTCGCGAGGGCGACGGCGTGATCGACGGACTCGGCGCGGACAGCTACTTCGGCACGCCGATGAGCCGGCGTCAGCAATGGCTCAAACGGCTGGCGTGCAACGTGCCCGTGCCGGGACGGTTGTCCGAGATGCCGGTGGTGGGGCACAGCTTCGAGGCCTGCTACCTGCTCAGCACGCTGCGCATGAACCCGATCGAGCGCGTCTTCCCGGGCTCGCGCTTCAGCGATGACGAAGTCGACGAGTTGTTCGGCGAACGCATCTCGCAGCGTTCGCGCAGCCGGCTCGGACTGTTCATGGACGAGATCGGCTCGGCGACGAGTTTGTGGGAATGGCGCGACATGTCCACTTCAATCGCCGGTTCGGCGGGCGCCTTCGCGAAGGGGCTCTATGCCTCTGCGGCGCTGGGCCTGCAGGCGGCGTACCCCTTCTGCGATCTGACCCTGCGCGAGTGGATCCACCGCGAGGTGCCGCGTTACCAGAAGGTTGATCCGGTGACCAAGCTCAACAAGCTGCTGATCCGCGAACACATCGCCACGCGCTTCGACGAGTTGCCCTATGTGCGCGGCAAGGGCAGCTTCCGCTTCGACCTGCGCGGGTTGGCGCGCGAGCGCTTCGACTGCGTGCGCGCCTTCGCCGAACGCTCGCCGGATCTGCCCGGCGCGACGGCATGGCTCGACCGCAACCGCCATCGCCTCGACAACAAGTTCCATGCGTCCAAGTTCTACCTGCTGGCAATCGTGCTGCCCTGGCTGGAAGCGGCGCGGCAGCCGCGCGCGGCGGTGGAGGACCCGGAACCCTGGGTCGCCCATGCCTGACCGCACTCGCCGCCGCTTCACGCAGGCCGTGGTGCTGGCGATCTCGTCATGCTCTTTCGCGCCGGCCTGGACGGCCGGGCGCGAGCGCGGCGGCGGCGCACAGGACGTGCGCCGCCACGGGGCGCGGGGCGATGGAACGCATGACGACACCCGGGCCTTCCAGGCCGCCATCGACGCCTTGCCGACAGACGGCGGCACCGTCAACGTTCCCGCGGGCGACTACCTGATCGACCCGATCGTCGGCGTGCAGCTGCGCAGCCGCATGCTGTTGTCGATGGCACCGGGCGCGCGCCTGCTCGCCAAGCCCAACGCGGCCGAACGCGCGTATGTGCTCAACGCACATCGCGTGCATGACGTGGAGATCTCCGGCGGCCGCATCATCGGCGAGCGCGACGCGCACAAGGGCACGACGGGCGAATGGGGCCACGGCGTGATGATCCGCGGCGCCGAACGCATCACGGTGCGCGACCTGCATGTCTCGCATTGCTGGGGCGATGGCATCTCGATCGGCGGCGCCAAGGTCGCCGGTGGCGCGATCGTGCCGAGCCGCGATGTCGTGATCGAGCGCGTGCAATGCGTCGGCAACCGGCGCCAGGGCCTGACGATCGGACGTTCGCGCCGCGTGCGCGTGTACGACTCCTCGTTCCTCGACACCGCGGGCACCCTGCCCGCCTGCGGCATCGACGTGGAGCCCGATGCGGGCGACGTCGCCGAAGACATCCTGATCGAGCGCTGCACCGTTCGCGGAAATCGCGGCGCGGGCATCCAGCTGTACAAGCGCGTCGCGGATGCCACGGTTCGCGATTGCCTGATCGAGCAGAACCGCGGGCATGGCGTGCTCGCGCTGGGCGCCAGCGCATGCGTGATCGAAGGCAACCGCATCCGCCGCAACGGCCTGGGCGGCGTCGGCGTGCGGCCGGGCTCGCGCGAAGTGACATTGGCGCGCAACGAATTCGCCGACAACGGGCCCTCGCCAGGGCGCACGAAGGACGGAAGGGCGCGCCCGGGCAAGCGGCATGTGTCGATCGCGGAGAGCGCGGTAGCGATCAAGGTAAATGCGGACAATCGCTTTCTGGATTGAGGCGGTGGCTGGATTGACCGTGCAGGCAACGTTGTCTCGACCCCCCGTCTTCACGATCGACCGTCTTCACGGCTTGTCGCCTTCCAGATCCACTGTCGTCCCAATGAAACCGTCATCCCGGCGAAGGCCGGGACCCAGGCCCTCAGGCGATCCGAGCGCCTCGCGTCATCCCCGCGAAGGCGGGGCTCCAACTCTCCGCTCCCATCCTGCCTTCCGCAGAGCGTGAAGGGCCGGGAGGCTGGATTCCCGCCTTCGCGGGAATAACGGCTTGAAGAACGGTGGACGGCTTGAAGAGCGGATAGCGGCTTGATGCGAACTCCGCTCGAACAACGAAGCGGCCTCAGTGCGTCGTTGACGCTGCATCCCCTCGCAACAAAAACGCATTCAGTTTGCGCGATCGCCTCTCACGCGCCCCGCCAAATTCACAGTCATGAACTTGAACGCGCACCAGCCTGAACAAGCTGCGCGCGTTTCTTTGCGCGTGTCCACAAATAGTGAAATTCCGGGTCGCAGTTCACGATCGTTCCGATATGGTGCACGGCAGTCACGAACATGATCGTGGCGTGACGACGCGGGCCGGGGGGACCGCGTCACGAGCCCCACCGAAGGAACGACCCCCGGGGCGCCCACTTTCCCGGACAGCCACATGACCGACCTGCGTGCCATGGCGCCTGCGACCGCCGAACGTCGCGACTTCATCCGCAAGAGCCTGTTGCTCGCCATTCCGCCCGTGCTGGGTTTCGCCGGCATCGGCAAGGTGTTCGCCGCCGTCGGCGCGACCACCGCCGCCACCTACGACCCGCCTGCGCGCACCCGCGGCTCCACCTCGGTGAACGTGCGCAACTACGGCGCGCGCGGCAACGGCAGCTACGACGACACCGCCGCGTTCCAGTCCGCGATCGACGCGCTGCCCACTGCCGGCGGCACCGTGGTCGTGCCGGCCGGCGACTACGTGCTCGACCCCACCGTCAACGTGCGCCTGCGCAGCAAGATGCACCTGAAGCTGGAAGACGGCGCGCGCCTGCTCGCCAAGCGCAACAGCGCCGAGCGCGCCTACGTGCTGATGGTCTACAAGGTCAGCGACGTGGAGATCTCCGGCGGCCAGATCATCGGCGACCGCGACAACCACCTGGGCACCACCGGCGAGTGGGGGCACGGCATCATGGTGCGCGGCGCCAACCGCGTGACCATCCGCGACATGCACCTGTCCAAGTGCTGGGGCGACGGCATCTCCATCGGCGGCGCCATGGTCACCGGCGCGCCGACCGTGCCATGCAACGACGTCGTCATCGCCAACGTGGTGTGCACCAACAACCGCCGCCAGGGCCTGACCATCGGCTGCTCGACCAACGTGAAGGTCTACGACAGCGAGTTCAGCTACTCCAACGGCATCGCGCCGCAGTGCGGCATCGACATCGAGCCGGACTCCGGCGATGCGCGCACCACCGAAACCGTGCACATCCAGAACTGCCTGATCCGCTACAACAAGGGCAACGGCATCCTGTCGTACAAGCGTGTGAAAGGCGTGACGGTGAAGAACTGCACGATCGAGCACAACGGCGGCTACGGCCTGCTGTGCGTGACGCCCAACGGCGGCTACATCTCGCAGAACCGCTTCCAACACAACTACCTGTACGGCGTGATGTTCAGCGCCGCCACCGTGGGCTACCAGGCCAGCGGCAACGTGTTCAAGAACAACCACACGCGCATGCACGGCGTGAACACCGCGGCCACGCCCTATGTGTCGATGACCGGACTGGTCGGCGGCAACAGCGGCAACGGCGCGCACATCCAGAAGACCAGCGACAGCACCGACATCCGCGTCACCACGAACCAGTACGCGAAGTAAACGGGCGCTGCGTCGCGGCACACGCTTCGACACTCGTCATGGGCAAACGGCCGGCATTCGCCGGCCGTCTTTTTATCCGCTGCGCGCGCGATCCGGGCGCGATAAGCCGCACACGCGTCCGTGACGTCGCGCACAAGTGTTTCGCTTTGGATACATGCAAGCGCCTGCGTTCATCTGGCGATGGAAAGGTGACAGCGCCGTCGACGTTGGCGAAAACGCGTTCGCTACCATCGGATCACCTTCCGATCCGGACGCACCGCCGCTCGCATCGCCCAGGCATCCGGCGATGCACGGCCCCTCACGCCGATGCGTATCGTCTTCTTCGCGAACACCGACTGGTATCTCTACAACTTCAGACTTTCCACTGCCCGGCACCTGCAGGCGCACGGCGCCGAGGTGGTGATGGTGTCGCCGCCGGGTGAGTTCGGCGCGCGCTTCGCCGAACACGGCATTCGCTGGGAAGTGCTGCCGATGGATCGCGCCAGCCTCAACCCGGTGCGCGAGGCGGTGACGATCCACCACCTCACTCGGCTGCTGCGCCGCGAGCGTCCGCAGCTGATCCACAACTTCACCGTGAAATGCGCGGTGTACGGGGCGCTCGCCGCGCGCTTCGCGGGCGTGCCCGCCGTGGTCAACGCCGTGGCCGGCATGGGCTACGTGTACGCCAGCAACGGTCTGAAGGCGCGCATGCTGCGGCCGGTGGTCAGCACGCTGATGCGCTCCACGCTCGGCCACGGGCACTCGCGCGTGATCCTGCAGAACCCCGACGACGCGGCCGCACTCACGCAATCCCGCCTGGTTGCGCCCGATCGCATCCGCATCATCCGCAGCTCCGGCGTCAACGTGGAGCGATTCCGTCCCGTCGCGCACGACGGCAGCGGCCCGCTGCGCGTGCTGCTGGCCGCGCGCCTGCTGCGCGAGAAGGGCGTGGGCGAGTTCGTCGAGGCCGCGCGCATGCTGCGCCAACGCGGACGCGAGGTGCAGTTCCTGCTGGCCGGGACGCCGGATGCGGGCAACCCGTCGTCGTTCGACCTGCGTGAAGTCGAGCAGTGGCATCGCGACGGCACGATCGAGTGGCTCGGTCACGTCGACGACATGCCCGCGCTGATGCGCAGCGTCCATGTCATGGCGCTTCCGAGCTATTACCGCGAGGGCGTGCCGCGCTGCCTCATCGAAGGCGCGGCCAGCGGCCTGTGCCTGATCACGACCAACCTGCCCGGCTGCCGCGAAGTGGTCACCGAACACGGCGTCGACGGTTTGCAGGTGCCGCCGCGCGACGCGCCTTCGCTGGCGGCGCTGCTCATGCAACTGGACGAGGACCGCGAGCTGGTGAAGCGCCTGGGCTTGAAGGCGCGCGAACGCGCCGAACACCATTTCGACGAGCGGCTCGTCATCGACCGGACCGTGGAGGTGTACGCGGAACTGTTGGCCGATCCGTTGCCCGTGCGTTCGGCCATTGCCGCACGCGCCCGTGCATGAGTCCCTGCGCATGAGCGCGAGCGCCTGGCGACCCGCAGCGACGGCGATCGGCCTGCTCTGGCTGGCGACGGCCGCCGGCGCGGGCATGGTCTTCCTCGCGCAGATGCTCCTGGCGCGGCGGCTGGGGCCTGCGGACTACGGGCTGTTCGCTTCGTCGCTGGCGACGGTGACGGTGCTCGCGCCGATGGCGGGCTTCGGCCTGTCGCAGTTCCGCCTGAAAGCCTACGGCGCGGAAGGCTGGGCCGCGGATCGCTGGTTGCGTTCGTCGTTGCGATTCTGCGCATTCACCGGCGTGCTGGCGTGCGCGGTGGTGATCGGCTGGGCGCTCTTCGGCGAGGCGGTGGACGATGCGACGCGGTTGACGCTGTTGCTGCTCGTTCCGGTGATCGCCGGCGTGTTCGCGGTGGACATCGTCGGCAGCAAACTTCGATTGGAAGAGCGGCACGGTGCGCTGGCCGGATGGCAGTTGCTCATGCCCGCCGGCCGGTTGGCGGTGGCGGCCACGCTGCTCGCACTGCCCTTCGCGAGCGCGCAGGGTGCGGCGCTGGGCTACGGCCTGGTCGCGTTGCTGATCGCCGCACTCGCCCTGCCGCAACTGGTGGCCATGCAGCGCGGACGCATGGACCTGAAGGGCCACGGGTCGCGTCCTGCGCTCGCATCCAGCGAAGCCGTGCCAGGCGCGATGCAGCTGTGGTCCAGCGCTTGGGCCTACGGCGTGGCCGCGGTGCTCTATCCGGTGTTCTTCCAGGTCAGCACGGTGCTGTTGAAGTACCTGGGCAGCAATGAACAGGCCGGGCACTACGGTGTCGCGCTGGCGGTGATGGCGGCGATCTACCTGTTTCCCGCCACGGTCTACCAGAAGTTCCTGCTCTCGCGCCTGCACCGCTGGGCCGTGCACGACAGAACGAAGTTCTGGCGCGTGTACCGCGCCGGCAACGTGGCGATGCTCGCGATGGGCGTGCTGGTCGGCGCACTGCTCGCGCTGCTGTCGCCGTGGCTGGTGCCGCTCGCGTTCGGGCCGGCGTTCGCCGACGTGACGGAGATTCTGGCGATTCTGGCGCTGTGCGTGCCGATCCGGTTCCTGTCCACGGCCGTAGGCTCGGCGCTGCTCACCGAGCACCACATGCGTTATCGCGTCATCGCCATGTCGGTGGCCACATTGGTGGCCGTGCTGCTCAACTGGGCGGTCATCCCGCGCTGGGGCGCGACCGGCGCGGCCTGGGCCACGGTGGTGGCCGAGGCGGTGTTGCTGGTGGCGATGTGGCTCGGCACGCATCGGTTGTCCCGCCCGGAGGCTACGCCATGACGCAACGTCCCTGCGTGGGATTCACCGGCTACTACGGCATGCGCAACTTCGGCGACGACCTGTTCGGCGTGCTGTGCGCGGCCGCCGCGCGTCGCTACTGGAATGCCGATCCGCTGCTGGTGGGGCCTACGCTGGAAGGTGCGCAGGCGCGCGCGACGTGGCCATCGACGTTTCCTTCCACGCTTTATGGATCCGCCGGCGCGCTCGGCAAGGCCGCTCGCGTGGTCGGTTTCGTGCGCGGCCTGCGCGCCAGCGACGTACTGGTGATGGGCGGTGGCTCGGTCATCACCGCGCGCGAGTCGTTCCGCAAGCCGATGATGCTGTCGGCCCGGCGCCGCGGGCGCGTGCAGTTGGCGGCGGTGGGCGTGTCGGTGGGGCCGTTTCCGGATGCGGCCTCGCAGGAGGCGGCCGCGGCATTCGTGCGCGAGTTTTCGTACTTGTCCGTGCGCGACCGGCGCTCCTACGAACTGTGTCGGCGCATGGGCCTGGACCACATCACCCACCACGGACGCGATCTGGCCGGCTTGTTGCGCACGGTGCTGCCGCTGTCGTCGCGCACGGTGGCATCCGACGACCGCAGCGTGCCGCGCATCGGCATCGCGCCATGCCGCTACACCGTTCGCGACGACCACTCCGCGCCTACGCCTGCGCAATGGCACGACGGCATCGTCCACGCGATCACCCGAACGGCTGCGCACACGCCGCTGCAGGTGGAGGTGTTCAGCCTCAACGCGCATCCGGTCCATGGCGACGAGGCGATGGCGGCGCAATTGCAGGCACGGCTTCGAGAACGCGGTGTCGCCGCGGGCCTGCATGCCTACGCGGGCTCCGAGCCGCTGGCGACGGTCGATGCCATCCAGCGCTGCGACGCGTTCGTCAGCGCGCGCCTGCACGGCGCCATCGTGGCGTACCTGTGCGCGGTGCCGTTCGCGATCGTCGATTACCACCCCAAGTGCCGGGATTTCGCCGATGACATCGGCCTGCCCCTCCACCTGCGCATCACGTCGGGCGCGCACGAGACGCCCGCGTTCATGCAGGTTCTGGACGCGCTGCTGAACGACGAGGGCGCGCGCGCGCGTCTTTCACCCTCTCTATACGCGCAGCAGGCGCAGGACATATTCCAATGCGCTCCATGGTCGACTTCTCCCGCCCACACCCACGCCTCGAGCACGGCCGCCTGATGATCGACACCGATGCCACCGCACCGGTCAGCGTCGTCGTGCCGTGCTATCGCTGCGGCGAGACGATTGCCGACGCCGTCGCCTCGATCGCATCGCAAACGTTGCCGCCGCGGCAGGTCGTGCTGGTGGACGATGCCAGCGGCGACGGTACCGTGCGGGCGCTGCACGCACTCGCCGCGCAATACCCGCCGGGCTGGATCGAGGTGATCGCACTGGCACGCAACGGCGGCCCGTCCGCCGCGCGCAACGCCGGATGGGCGCGCGCGACGCAGCCGTACATCGCGTTCCTGGATTCGGATGACACCTGGGCGCCTACCAAGCTCGCGATCCAGATGCAGGCCCTGCGCGAAGATCCGCAGATCGCGCTGATCGCACACCGCATGCAGGTACGCGAACGCGGCGACCGGCCCGAATCCCCCACGCGGGCACGCACGAAGATCGTGCCCCGCCGCAGGCTGCTGCTCAACAATCCTTTCCCCACCGCCTCGGTGGTGCTGCGACGCGACCTGCCGTTCCGCTTCAACGAGGACTACCGGCGCGTCGAGGATTTCCTGCTGTGGGGGCAGATCGCGTTCTCCGGCCACCGTTGCGCCAAGGTGGACGAGGTCCTCGCGTACTGGCACAAGGCGAACTACGGCGCGGGCGGACTCAGCCAGGACCTGGTGGCGATGCATCGCGCGGGTCGCGAGGTGCGACGTGAACTGCTGCGGCAGGGCCTGGTGAGCCTGCCGGAGCACCTGTTCGCACGCAGCATCGGCATGTTGCGCAAGGCACGCCAGCGCCTGCTGCTCGGGCTGCGCCGTGCGCAGCCGGGAGGATTGCCGTGAACGTGCGCAGCGACGCCTACGCCCTGCCACCGCGTCGCGCCAGCGACGTGTCGGCGGCCACCACGCTCAGCCTGCTCCTGCTGCTGGCGGTGGCGGTGTTCGGCATCTGGCTGGTGGGCATGCGCTCGCCGGACATCGGCACCGACACGAACACCTATGCCGGCTTCTTCGAGAACCAGAACGAACAGGGCGTGGAAACCCGGCTGGAGCCCGGATTCGTCTACCTGACCTACGTACTGTGGAAGATGGGCGTGGGCGTGGCGGGCTACCAGACCGCGCTGTTCCTGCTGCTGCTGGGAACCATCGTGGTGTCCACGCGACGCTACTTCGATTACCTGGGCGATACGCGAGGCTACCTGACGTTCCTCAGCGCGGCGGTGATGCTGCTGTACGTTTCGCCGATGTTCGTCAATGCGTCCATCAACGCGGTGCGACAGGGCCTGGCGGCGCTGCTGGTGTTCACCTCGCTGCTGTCGTTCCAGCAACGACGATGGGGCAGCTTCGTCCTGTTCGGCGCCATCGCCAGCAGTTTGCATCTGTCCTCGCTGCTGTACCTGGTGTTCGCGCCCGTGCTGTTGTTCGGCACGCGAATGCAGCGGGTGGTCGCGGTGACCGCCTTCGCGCTGTACGTGAGCGGTTTGTCCATGATGCTGGTGCGGGCATTGCTGCCCACGCTCTACGAAGTGGTGATGAGCTACACCGCCAACTCGTACTACCGCTCGGGCGTGCGCATCGACTTCGCGGTGTTCTCCATCTTCTGGTACCTGCTTCCGCACATGCTCTCGCCGCTGGTGCGGGCCGAGTACCGCGAGCGCATCAAGGACAGCACGGCGGTGTACCTGGTGATGATGCTGCCCTTCTTCGGCATCGGCTGGGGCTTCTTCTCCAACCGCTACCTGTTGCCGGCGTGGCTGTCGGTGTCGCTGATCCTGGCGGCGATGCTGGTGCACAGCCGGATTCCGTTGCTGCGCCACCCCCTGCTGGTGCGCTTCGGGCTGCTGATCTCCTGCGCCGCGTTCTACTACTACGTCACCCATGAAATCGTCATCTGAGGACGCGCACCACGCATGACCTCGCCACTGAAGCTTGCCGTCGCACTCACCTATCCGCCCGCGCTGACCCTGCTGATGCTGTGCATCGCGGTCGTGTTGCTGCTGTTGCGGCGCACGCGATCGGGGATCGCCACGGCGGCGCTCGCCGTCGCATGGTCGGGCCTGCTCGCCGTGCCGACCGTGTCGGACTGGGTGCGCGAGCGCATCGAACGGCACTATCCGCCGGTGGAAGAAGCGACGCTTCCGTCGGCCGACGCCATCGTGGTGCTCGGCGGTGCGATGCACTTCTATTGGCTCGAACGCGAGCACGTCACGCCGTACGAACTGGAGAACAGCCGCCTGGCCGCCGGTGCGCGCGCGTGGCTGGCGCGCAAGGCACCGGTAATCGTGCTGTCGGGCGGCGGCGACAACGGCGGCAACAACAGCGAGGCGCGGTTGATGGCCGGTGCGATCCAGCGACTGGGCGTGCCCGCCGATGCGCTCATGCTGGAGCGCGAGAGCCGCAACACCCGCGACAACGCACGCTACACGGCCGCGCTTGCGCAACGGCACGGTTTCCATCGCGTACTGCTGGTCACCTCATCGCTGCACATGCCGCGCGCGGTGATCGAGTTCCGCAAGGCCGGCCTGGACATCGTGCCGGTCGCCGTACCCGAACGCGCCAAACGCGATACGTGGACGCAGCGCTGGGTCCCGTCGCGACGCGCGTTGTGGCGCAGCGGACGCGCAATCAAAGAGTGCGCGGCCATCGTCATGGCGCGTCTACACAGCTGAATGTCGCCCGCATTCTTCACGTTCGCGTTCGCATCACTGAATCCTGCCCGACCGCAGGACGCGTTCCTCACGCCGCATGTGCGATTCGCGTTTTACGCTGCAAAGCGAATACGAAGACTCACATGCAGCAACATCGCAGCGTTGCACGAGGCTCGCTGCGCGCATCGTCAATCCGGCACGTCGACCAGGGACGCGTGACGCCGGGCATCGGCCGATGCCCCGCCAACGACCACGAGGATCATGCATTGAAGACGTTCATTCTTGTCTGTACGGTCGCCGCGGCCACGCTCGCCACGACGGCCTGCGTTCCCGGCCAGCAGATGACGCGAAGTGGCGGCGGTGGAGAAGGCGGCAGTGACGTCCGCATGGTGACGATCACGCAGGAAACCGTGGCGCAGCGGCCCGTGGCCGCGGTGCTTCCGCAGGAGCTGACGAACTACAAGGGCGAGGGTTACCGCATCCAGCCCGGCGACACGCTGATCGTCACGGTATGGGATCACCCTGAACTCACCACGCCGGCGGGCAACCAGCAGCAGGCGGTGACCAACGGCCGCCTGGTGCAGCCCGATGGCACGTTCTATTTCCCGTATGCCGGCAAGATCAACGTCACCGGCATGAGCATCGAGGACCTGCGCAGCACGCTGAGCACGCGCTTGGCGAAGTACATCCAGAATCCGCAGCTCGACGTCAACGTGGTGGGCTTCGGAAGTCGCGTCGCGCTGCAGGGCGCGTTCGAAGACACCACGCCGCAGGAAGTGACCACCGTTCCGCTCACGCTGTCGCAGGCGATCGGCCGTGGCCGCATCGATGTGGAGCAGGCGGATCTGGCCGGTTTCGTGCTCACGCGTGATGGGCGCAACTATCCGCTCGACCTCGACGCGCTCAACCGCGATGGCAAGGTCGCCGCCGACATCTTCCTCAAGCCCGGTGATCGCCTGTTCCTGCCCTTCAACGATCGCAAGGAAGTCTATGTGGTCGGCGAAGTGCTGCGTCCGCAGGCGCTCACCTTCAAGACCACTTACATGACGCTGACGCAGGCGCTGGGTCGTTCGGGCGGACTCAACCCGGTGACCTCCAAGGGCGAGGCGGTGTACGTGATCCGCGGCATCGAAGAGATGCAGCAGATACCGGCCACGGTGTACCAGCTCGATGCCAAGTCGCCGGCGGCCTTCGCATTGGGCGACAAGTTCCAGCTCAAGCCTGGCGATGTCGTCTGGGTCGGCCCGGCCGGCGTCACGCGCTGGAACCGCTTCCTGTCACAGCTGCTGCCGCTGTCGGCCATCGTGAGCAACGCCGCGGCCGCGCAGTACGACATGACGCGTTGACGCGGGGTCGGGAGGGACCGCGCGCACCGGCGCCGGCGACCGCAGGGTCGCCGGCGTCGACTTGTCCGCACCGGGCATGTCGATTCGCGATGCGGCCGATCGTCGTGGATGATGAGGCACCTGGCCTCGTCTCCGGTGAATCCCATGCTGACGCTGTATGCCCACCCGTTCTCGTCGTATTCGCAGAAGGCGCTCACGGCGCTCTACGAGAACGGCATCGCCTTCCAATGGAAGATGCTGGAATCGCCCGACTGCGAGGCGTGGCGTGAACTCACGGCGATGTGGCCGGTGCAACGCTTTCCGGTGCTCGTCGATGAGGGCCGTGTGATCCCGGAGGCGAGCTGCATCATCGAGTACCTGCATCTGCGCCATCGCGGGCCGGTGCCGCTGATTCCGGACGATCCGGACGAAGCGCTGGACGTTCGCACCATGGACCGCTTCTTCGACAATTACATTTCCACGCCGCAGCAGAAGATCGTGTTCGATGCGATCCGCGTGCCGCAGGATCGCGACCCTTACGGCGTGGCCGAAGCGCGCACCATGCTGGAACAGGCCTACGCGTGGCTGGACGAGGTGATGCGCGGGCGCGAATGGGCGGCGGGCGATCGCTTCAGTCTGGCCGATTGCGGTGCCGGGCCGTTCCTGTTCTACGCGGACTGGACGCACCGCATCGACGCGCGCTTCGCCAACGTGCATGCGTACCGCGCGCGGCTGCTGGAACGACCGGCCTTCGCGCGCGCGGTGGACGAAGCCCGTCCGTACCGCAGCTTCTTCCCGTTGGGCGCACCGGACCGCGACTAGGCCCATGGTCACTTCCGGGCCGGGGCGGCGTGCTGCGATGATGCCTGCCGACTCCGACGCGGGTGCCGCATGATCCTCCTCGCCGTCCTGCTCACACTGCTGATTCCACCGGCACTGCTGGCCGTGGCGGGATGGTGCGCGGGCGCTCGGAGGGATGCCGTCGCGATGCGCTCGTCTCCTTGGGACTGGAACGCGGTGGCGATCTCCTCGCTGCTCTACGCACTCGCGTTCAACCTCACGTTCTTCATCCAGGAGCTGTTCCTGGTCGTGCCCAAGGCCCTCACGCCCGGCCTGCGGCCGACGCTCTTCCACAACAACCACCGCTGGCTCGGCGAGAACGACCTCGCCAGCCTGTTCCAGGGCACGGGCGCATTGGCGACGGCGCTGGTCGGGCTGGTTTGCCTGGTCGTGCTGCGTGCAGGCTCCCCGCGTCCGGGCGCGTGGCGGCTGTTCGTGATCTGGATGGCCTACTGCGGCCTGCTGATGGCGTTGCCGCAGGTGGTCATCGGCGCGATGAGCCCGGCCAGCGACGTGGGCATGGCGATGACGTGGCTGGGGTTGTCCTCCGCGACGAAGCGCATCGCCGCGCTGCTGGCGCTGGTCGCCATCGCCGCCGTCGCGCTGGCCCTGTTGCGACCGGCGCTGGAATTGGCCCACGCCGATGGCGTGGCCACGGCGCGTGCGCGCACGCGTTTCATCGCGCAGACCATCGCGCTGCCGATGCTGATCGGTACGGCGCTGGTGATCCCGTTCCGCGTGCCGCGCGAGATGATCGAAGTGGTGCTGCTACCGGTGCTGGTGGGGCTTCCTGGCGCGCTGTGGATGCTGGCCGGTGCGTGGCGCGTGCGCGACGTCCACGGCGCGGGCGTGCGCCTGGGTTCGTTCGTGCTGCCGTTGCTGGCGGCGGTCGTGTTGCTGCTGGTGTTCCAGTTGCTGCTGCGACCGGGCGTGGCGTTCTATTGAACGCGGGCCGCCTTACTTGCGCACGTTGACGACGACGGCATCGCCGTCGCTCATCAACTCCACCGTCGCGGCACCGGCAAGCGCCGCCTCGCGTTCCTGCGCGGTGAGCACCTGGTGCTTGCCCTCGACGAGGAACACCGGCGGGTGCGAGGCATTGAGCGCCAGGTTCTGGGTCTTGGCGTAATCGAGAATGAGCGAGCTCACCGAATCGATGCCGCGCTCGCCGAGCGAGGCCGCGTCGTAGGTGGCGCGATGGGCGAGTTCGCCGGCGGAAACCGCGCCAGCCAGCAACAGACACGATGCGAGGGCGATACGGCGCATGACCACTCCCTTGATGGACGGACCGGACGCTTGGACGGGCCGGCAGTCCCCACCGCCGGCGCGCCCCATTAGACGGGAGCACCCCGGCCTGGGCAAGCGCGCGATGCGCGCAGACGTGACGCGGCTCACGCCTGGCGCCGATGTTGACGCCACGAACGTCACGGGCGGCGCGCTCGCCGTCGCTGGGATGACGGTGTGGGGCGCGGAATGCGTGAGGGCCTGGGGCCCGGCCTTCGCCGGGATGACGGGACACACGGCGGAAGCGGTGTGCCCTGCCCTCACCCCTCTCCCGCGTGCGGGAGAGGGGCTTCAAGCGTGTAGCGACTGCCAAAGGCCTACTCGGCCGGGCTTTCCTCGAACCGCTCGCGCAGCTTCACCGGCTCCGACTTGTGCGCTTCGCGCTTGCGGATCCACAGGTTGATCATCTCGACGAAGACCGAGAAGGCCATCGCCACGTAGACGTAACCCTTGTTGATGTGCTGGCCGAAGCCGTCGGCGATCAGCACCAGGCCGATCATGATCAGGAAGCTCAGTGCGAGGATCTTGACCGTCGGGTGGCGCTCGACGAAATCGCCGATCGGTTTGGCGAACATCAGCATGAACACGATCGAGATCAGGATCGCGGCGACCATCACCCAGCGATCGTCGACCATGCCCACGGCGGTGATGATCGAATCCAGCGAGAACACGATGTCCAGCACCATGATCTGCGCGATCACACTGGTGAAGCTGACGCCCACCACCTTGCCGGCGGTGACCGTTTCGCTGGCGCCTTCGAGTTTCTGGTGGATCTCGTGCGTGGCTTTGCCGATCAGGAACAGACCGCCGCCGATGAGGATCAGGTCGCGCCAGGAGAATTCGTTGCCCAGCACCGTGAACAACGGCGCCGTCAGACCCACGATCCAGGCGATGGTGAGCAACAGGCCCAGGCGGGTCACCGCGGCCAATGTGATGCCGATGCGGCGCGCCTTGTCGCGCTGATGCGCCGGGAGTTTTCCGGCAAGGATGGAGATGAAGATGATGTTGTCGATGCCGAGCACGAGCTCGAGCGCCGTCAACGTGGCCAGTGCGATCCAGATTTCGGGATTGAGGAATATGTCCATCGGATGGGTTCTAGGCGGTGGGCGGGATTCCGTGGCCCACGCGCGCTCGCATCCGTAGAAAACCCTGGACGCACCTTCGCCGTGGCACGGCGAAGGTCTTGCTCACAGGCCGCGCGGCCTGCTGCTGCACCGGATGAATTCCCTGGCGGGAACCCTCGTAATGACGGCGACAGCACGTGGAGCTACTCCCCTTCTGCTGCGATCCTAGCACGCCGCCGGAGCGGTTCCGGCAACGGCGTGTTCAGGCGTGGCCGGCGCTGAGCCGGCGCAATCGCAGCTGATGTTCGGCGCGGTCGGCCCGCGTCGGCTTGCGTGTGTCCTCGCGCCACGGCAGGCGGACCACCCGTGGAACGCGGGGTCGGGGCGACGTCGTCGCTCCGTGGATGGGCGGCTTGCGGGTGGCCATGGGGGAGGAACCTGTCGTTCGGGCGATCAGCATCACCGGCAAGGAGTTAAGCCGCAGCGAAGCAATCATTCGCCACGCCCTCACCCGACCTCACCGGACCTGATGCCGTCATAACCGGATGTCATGACTGATGGATGACAACGGTTCGCGGCGCGAGATCGGCATGGCGATCGTGCAGTGCACGCCTTCGTCGGTGAGGGTGTAGGTGGTGCGCGCGCCGAACTGGTACGGCAGCGCGCGCTCGATCAGTTCGCGGCCGGCACCGCCGCCCGGCGCGGGCTCGCCGCTGCCGATCGCCACGCCGGTCTCGCGCCAGTCCACGTGCAGCCAGGGTCGACCGTCCTCGGGTTCCACGCGCCAGCGGATGCGCAGCCGCCCGCGCGGATCGCGCAGCGCGCCGTACTTCACGGCGTTGGTGATCAGCTCGTGGATCGCCAGGGCCAACGGCTGCACGGTGGAGGAACGCAAGGAAACGTCGGCCGGCCCCTCCAGGTCGAAGCGCACCCCGCCCTCGTCCAGGTGCGCGGCCAGTTCCATGCGCAGCAACTCGTCGAAGCTCACGCGCTGGCCTTCCTTCAACCGCGAAAGCAGGCCCTGCACGCGCGCCAGCGAGTCCAGGCGCTCGCTGAATGCGGCGGCGAAGTGGCGCATGTTGGGACTTTCGCGCAGGGTGCGGTCGGAAATGGCGCGCACCACCGCGATCAGGTTGCGCGTGCGGTGCTGCAGTTCAGCCACCAGCACGCGCTGGGCTTCCTCGAACTCGCGACGCAGGGTCGTGTCGAGCATGGAGCCGATCATGCGCACCGGCGCGCCCGAGGCGTCGTAGAAGAAGCGCCCGCGCGCGTTGGCCCAGTGAACGGAACCGTCCGGGTGCAGGAAACGCACCTCCCGCGCGTACTCGCCACCGGTCTGCATCGCGTGCACCACGGCCGACTCGGCGGCCTCGCGGTCGTCGGGGTGGACGCGGGCGATCCACGCCTCGTAACTGGGCACCACTTCGCCCGGTGCATAGCCCTCGATGCGGTAGTGCTCGTCCGACCAGGCGACCTCGCCCGTGGTCAGGTTCCAGTCCCAGGTCGCCAGGCGCCCGACTTCGATCGCACTGCGCAGGCGTTCCTCGCTCTCGCGCAACCGCGCCTGGGCCCGCTTCAGCAACGTCGCATCCTGGGCGATGCCGCCGGTGCGGTTGATCCGGCACGCGATATCGCGCATGGGGAACTCGGTGCTGTGGATCCAGAGCAGCTCGCCGGTCTCGCCATGCACCATGCGGAACTCGTGTTCCACGCGCTCGCCCTGCTGCACGCGGGCCATGGCGCGGCGCACGGCCTCGTGGTCGTCCGGATGCACCAGGGCGATCCACGATTCGAAGCCCGCGCCGACCAGGTCCACGCAGCCGCGGCCACAGGTGGTCTCGAACGACGGGCTCAGGTACTCCATCTCCAGCGAGGTGGCGTCGCGGATCCACAGCACGCTCGAGGAGGCCTGGCCGAACTGGCTGAAGCGCTCCTCGCTGTCGCGCAGGGCCTTTTCGGCGTCGCGGCGCGGCTGGATGTCCTGGAAGAGGATGCCCACCTGCTTCTTCCGGCTCTTGAGCCGGAACACGCGGTAGTGGAAATGACGGCGCGTGCGGGGCGAGGGCCCTTCCAGCGTGCGCTCGCCGCCGTTGCGCACCACTTCGTCGACGATGTGCAGCCACTCGCGGCCGAAGTCCGGCGCGACCTCGCACAGCCGTTTGCCGGCGATGTCGCGGCCGACATAGCGGCGCGCCATCGGGTTCTCCTGCAGGAACATCAGGTCGACCACGCGACCGTCGGCATCGGTCACCGCTTCGCCGATGTAGAACGCTTCGCCCATGCTGTCGAACAGGTCGCGGAAGCGGCGTTCGCTGTCGTGCAGCGCCGAGGCCGCGCGCACCAGCCGCGCCTGCAGCAACAATGCATGGCGCAGCAGCAGCGCCACCACGAACAGCGCGCCGGCCAGCCCGTAAACACGGCCGATGTAGAACCCGAGTTGGTAGCGCGCGGTGATCATCATGCCGCTCAGGGCCAGTTCGATCACCGCCGCCACCAGCGCCACGCACAGCCACACGTCGAGCAAGCGGCGCAGCCGCGTACGCCAGACCAGCACGAGCAGCGCGGCCAGGTGCACCGCCCAGACCAGGCCGCCGATCCAGCGCGTCGAGGGCGGCCGGTAGTAGGCGCTGGTCAGCAGTTCCGGCAGCACCGGATCCAGACGCACCAGCGCCAGCGCCAGCACCGCGACCAGCGCCACCGTCGCCGGATAGGCCGCGCGCTCCAGGAGCGATGCGCCCGTGGCCGGTGGCCGCCGGGCATCCAGCGCGTAGGCGGTGACGAATAGCGGTGCAATGCCGTGCCAGAGGATCCACGACCACGCGGTCGTCTGCACACCGCCGAACAGGCTGCCACTGACGAACGCATCGGGAAACGTCAGTCCGTGCAGCAGCGCGAACAGCGCACTGAACAGGTAGCCGCAGGCCAGCCACAGGAACCCGCGTTCGTGCAGGTCGCGGTACTGGGCGTGGAGGATGATCGCGGTGATCGCGGCCAGCACCAGCACCGCCGCGTCGTAGGCGGGCACGAAGGCCGGCACCGCCGGCAGCGTCCGATCCGCGAACGGGCCGGTCGCGATGAAGGCCAGCAGCAGCACTCCGACCACCCACGCGGCGCGACGCCGGTCCACGCGCTCGGCGAGCGCCAGGCCGAGGAAGCCGGGTCCCTGCGCGCCTTCGGTCCCGCTGGCGATGGCCCGCGGGGAGTGGACGGTGTGGGCAGTAGCGGATCGCATCGCTCCATTCCACTCCGGCGGGGTCGGTGCGACGTGAATCCGCCGTGCACCGTCTCGCCCCGTTAACTTTCCCCAACCAACAATGAAGCCAGCCACGCGGGAGCGACCGCATGTCGAGCGATGGCCTCAATGGCCTCCATCTGCTGGTGGTGGAGGACGACTACCTCCTGGCCTCGGGCCTGCAGGAGGCATTGGAACTGGAGGGCGCCACCGTCGTCGGTCCCTGCCCCGACGTGCTGGGTGCGTTGCGCGCCATCGCACAGGCGCCCGTGCTCGACGGCGCGCTGCTGGACGTGAACCTGGGCGACGAGACCTCCTTCGCCGTCGTCGAAGCCCTGCGCGGACGCGGCGTGCCCATGCTCTTCCTCACCGGCTACGACGACAGCGCCCTGCCCGCCGCGTACAGCGCCATTCCACGCTGCCGCAAGCCGGTCGGTCTGTTCGACCTGGTGCGCGAACTGAGCAGCCTCGTCGTCCGCGCCGGCTGAATCCCTCATCGTCATCCGAACGTCGCGGTCGCCCGTGGCCGTCCCGACGAACGGTCATTGAGTTTTTTAGTTAGGACTCCTAACTTATCCGCCATGACGACGGACGACTCCCATCGCGAACAGGCCGCCGCCGGGCTGGAACAGCTGGCCTCGCTGGTGCGCGCGCAATCGTGGCGACCCGACGGCACGCCGTCGCTGCCGCCGACGCAGGCCGCCGTGTTGCGCATGCTCGCCGGAACGGCCACGCCGCTGCGCGCGCGCGAGATCGCCCAGCGCCTGGGCGTCACCGCGGCCAGCCTGAGCGACTCGCTGAAGGCACTGGAAAGCAAGGCTTGGATCGAACGCGAACCCGATCCCGACGATCGCCGCGCCGCGACCGTACGCCTCACCCGCAGCGGGCGCGCCACGGTGCGCCAGTTGCGCCATCCATCGCGTGGCATGGGAAGCCTGTTGCAAGGCCTGGACGAAGGTGACATCGGCGCGTTGCTGCGCGTGACCCAGCTGATGGTGCGCCAGGCGCAACGCCAGGGACTGGCGACCGGCGCGCGCACGTGTCTGGGATGTCGCTATTTCCAGCCCGATTCGACCGGCGATGCACGCCGTCCGCACTTCTGCGGCTTCGTGCAGCAGCCCTTCGGAGACCCCGAACTTCGCGCCGATTGCGACGACCAGTCGCCGGCCGATGAAACACAGATCGAAGCGAACGCCTTGCGCTTTCGCCGCCCCGTTCCGCCCTAGGCGGAAAAGTTGGGCGGCGCCCGACTGCCATCGGACGCCGCCCGGTTTCCCTTACCCACCCTGTAGAGCAAGCAAGAGGAGATTGAAGTATGCGCCAGAAGGCCGTTTTCTATCATGCCGGTTGCCCCGTGTGCGTCGATGCCGAGCGTCAGCTCGCCGTTTCGCTGGATCCGGCGCGTTTCGATGTCGAAGTCGTGCACCTGGGCGACGACAAGTCGCGCGTAGCTGAAGCCGAAGCCGCCGGTGTGCAATCCGTACCCGCGCTGGTGCTGGGCAGGCTGCCGCTGCACATCAACTTCGGCGCCTCCATCGCCGACCTGCGCTGAGGGCGATGCCATGAAAACCCTCTCCCTCACGCTGGCGCTCGCCGCCATGCTCGGTTTCGGCGCGGCGCACGCGCACGACGCCGCCAAGCACACCGGCGGCGTACAGACCAAGGCCGACAGCGCGCTCGTCGCCGACTTCGACATCGTCCACACCAAGATCACCACGCAGGGCAACATCGCCACGTTCCACATGGCCGTGTCCGGCAAGGCCGGCAAGAGCACGCCCGCCGCCACCGGCAAGCTCGCCGGCAGCGACGTGTTCTCGTATGTGTGGCCGACCACGATCGACCCGTACGAAGTCGGCTTCGAACGCGGCGCGGGCATCCTCGCGATGGCCGTCACCGCGCATCCGGATTTCGACGACACGCCGCTCTACGACGAAAACGGCGACGGCAAGCGCGACAACGACGGCAACCTGTGGCACAGCCATTGGGTCGTGCTGAAGCCCAACGAGGCCTGCGGTCCCGGCGCGCTGGGCGTGGTCGACATTCCCGAAGGCGCCAAGCCGCGCCTGCCGCGCACCTGGCCGGGCCTGCCGCTGCTGCTCGACAGCCCGGGCTGGAGCCCGACCCTCACCGGCGAGACGGTCGAGGTGAAGGTGCCGTTCGACGACATCGGCGTGGTCACCGCCGGTTCGTTCGACGGCGTCACCGCCGGCCTGCGCGTCAATGCTTCCGTGCATGCGCCGCTGCTGTGCGTGGTGGACGTGTTCAAGGTCGCCTCGGGCGATCTGAGCCTGCCCGGCAAGCCGAACCGCTGATGCGGACCGCCGGCCGTGCCGGCCGGCGCGTCTGCCCGCCCTGCTGTCATCCCCGCGAAGGCGGGGATCCAACTGCCCGACGTGTCACGCCTGCATCGAGCCGGCAACGTCTCGACGTTGGACTTCCGCCGTCACGGGAGTGACGAGCCCACACAAGGAACCCCGAATCCATGAACGCCCCACTCTCCCTCGCGCCCGCCTTGCAGGTCGAGCGCTGGTTCAACACCGATGCGACCATCACGCTCGAATCGCTGCGCGGCAAGGTCGTCGTACTGGAAGCCTTCCAGATGCTCTGCCCCGGCTGTGTCAGCCACGGCCTGCCGCAGGCGCAGCGCGTCGCGCAGACGTTCTCGCCCGACCAGGTCGCCGTGATCGGCCTGCACACCGTCTTCGAACACCACGAGGCGATGACGCCGGTCTCGCTGCAGGCGTTCCTGCACGAATACCGCATCGCCTTCCCGGTCGGCGTGGACCTGCCCGGCACCGACGGCCCGATCCCGCGCACCATGCGCGCCTACGCGATGCGCGGCACGCCGACGATGACGCTGATCGATGCGCAGGGCCGCATCCGTCACCAGCATTTCGGTCAGGTGAGCGATCTGGTGCTGGGCGCGCAGATCGCCTCGCTGATCGGCGAAGCAGCTGCGACGAGGACGCCGGAAACCGCGCCTGCCGCCGCCTGCGACGCGAACGGCTGCACGGTCTAGCCGACTTCGCCGCGCCGCTCAGGCGGCGGCGCGCAGCGAGTGGAACACGCGCAGGATCGCCGCCGCGCTGCGGGCGGCATCGTCCTCGCTGGTGGCCCAGTTCGACACCGAGATGCGCATCGCGCCCAGGCCCTGCCATGTCGTGCCACCGAGCCAGCAGGTGCCGTCGCGCTGCACGCCTTCGATGACGGCGCGCGTCAGCTCGTCGTCGTCGCCGAAGCGCACCAGCACCTGGTTGAGCACGACGTCGTTGAGGATGCGCACGCCTTCGGCCGCGCGCAGTACGTCGGCCATCTGGCGCGCGCGAGCGCAGCTGCGCTCGACAAGGTCCTGCACGCCGTCGCGGCCAAGCGCGCGCAGCGTCGCGTACACCGGCACGCCGCGCGCACGGCGGGAGAACTCCGGCACCCAGTCCACCGCATCGCGCTCCGGCCCCTTGGTCTGGATCAGGTACGCCGCCGCGGAGGTCATCGCGACACGATGATCTTCGGCGTGGCGGACCATCGCCACGCCGCAGTCGTAAGGCACGTTGAGCCACTTGTGCGCGTCGGTGGCCCAGGAATCGGCGAGTTCGATGCCGTCGGCGAACGCGCGCAGCGATGCGCTCGCGCGCGCCCACAATCCGAACGCGCCATCCACATGCAACCAGGCGCCGCGTTCACGCGTGACCTGGGCGATCTCGCGCAGCGGATCGAACGCACCGGTGTTCACGTTGCCGGCCTGCGCGCAGACGATGGTCGGCCCGTCGAGCCCGGCCAGCACCTCGCGCAGATGATCGGCGCGCATGCGGCCCTGTGCGTCGCTGTCGACGCGATGCACGTTGCGCGTGCCCAGACCCAGGTAGCGCAGCGCGACGTCAATGGTGATGTGCGATTCGGCCGACGCGACGACGTGCAGGCGCGGCGCGCCCTGCAATCCGTCGGCTTCCACGTCCCAGCCGACGCGGCGCAGCACGTGATGGCGCGCGGCGGCCAGGCAGGTGAAGTTCGCCATCTGGCAGCCGGTGACGAAGCCCACCCCGCTCTCGCGCGGCAGGTCGAACAGGTCCAGTAGCCACTGCCCGGCCACTTCTTCCAGCACCGACACCAGCGGCGAGATCGCATAGATGCCGGCGTTCTGATCCCACGTGGACACCAGCCAGTCCGCGGCCAGCGCGACCGGGTACGCGCCGCCGATCACGAAGCCGAAATAGCGCGGAGAATTGCACGCCACCGCGCCGCGCTCGGCCTGCGTGGCGAGCAGGTCGATGACGTCGCCGCCTTCGTCGCCCTTGTCCGGCAGCGAGCTGTGCAGCGCGGCAAGCAGCTCGTCGCGACCGGCGCGCGCGCCGACGTGACGGTCGGGCAGTCGTCGCAGGTAACGGGCGGCGTGTGCACGCGCGTTGTCCAGGTACGCGTCGAACACGGCGGACTGGAAGCGATCGGTGGCCATGGGGCATCGTCCTCGGGGCGAGGCCCGCAGGATAGGGCCGCGCCGCGAGAGCGCCGTTAAATCCCCGTTCGTTCGCGCAGGGGCGCTAACCTCCCTTCGACGCGCACGGCACGGAGGCCCAAGGGCCATGCATCCGCCTCCCCCGCAGGCCATCGTCGACCGGCTGCGACTGGTCTGCCTGGACCTGCCCGACGCCGTGGAGGAAGCGGCCTGGACCGGCACGCGCTGGTGCATCTCGCGCAAGAACTTCGCGCACGCGGTGATGATCGACGAGGGCTGGCCGCCGGCGTACGCGAAGGCCGCCGGTTCCGACGGCCCGCTGTGCGTGCTGACCTTCCGCACACCGCGACCGGCCGCGGAGGTCGCGCGCTTCGCCCGGCCACCGTATTTCCTGCCGCGCTGGTGGCCGGACATCGTCGGCATGGTGCTGGATGCTCGCACCGAGTGGGACGATGTGGAGCGGCATGTCGTGGCCAGCTATTGCACGCTGGCCCCGAAGAAACTGGCGGCTTGGGTGGAGGCGAATCGGGGGTGAGGGGGCTTGAGACGCTGCCATCCGAGACACCGTCGTCCCAGGCACCGTTTTGGGAGAGACGTCATGCGTGACGCAGAGTCCGCCGTCCAAATACCGTCATCCCGGCGAAGGCCGGGATCCAGGCCGTCACGTCGTCCGACACCTCACGTATTCCAGCGAAAGCCGGAATCCATTTTGATCTTGCTGGTGCGGTTCAAACGCAGCAGGGAATGCGTGAAAAGTCCCTGGAGAGTGACGCCATATGGCGGCCCAAAAGCCCCCGCCTTCGCGGGAATGACGTTACGGTAGTTGGCCGAAGCGGGAGTGCCCTTGCGCTGCGGACCTGGATCCCGGCCTTCGCCGGGATGACGGTGACGTGGTTCAACGGTGAGGGAGTGCCCTTGCGCCATCGGCCTGGGTCCCGGCCTTCGCCGGGATGACGGCAAGTGGCGGGGACGACTACGCGGCTGACTGCTGTGAGCGGGGCGCGCCCATGAAAGGGATGCCGGCCCTGAAACGTCCCGGCCATCGAACCTCCCGGCTATAGTCCCCGCATCCGAATGGGGAACGATGAGTGGAACAGACGCCGGCATCCCGCATGCGACCGAAGCTGACCTGGTGGTACCTGTTGCTGGTGATCGTGCCGCTCGCGGTGGCCGCGGTGATGACGCACTACCCGTTCGCGCTGCCCGTCGCACCCTCGCCCGCCGACGTGGCGCACGCCACGCAGGCCGCCACTGCGCACGGGCCGCTGACCTCCCCGCTCTCGCGCTTCCTGCTGCAGTTGCTGGTGGTGTTGGGCGTGGCCAAGAGCGCCGGCTGGCTGCTGCGCCGCTTCGGCCAGCCGGCGGTGATCGGCGAGATGGCCGCCGGCCTGCTGCTCGGGCCGCTGCTGTTCGGCGCCGTCGCGCCCGACGTGCAGGGCTGGCTGTTCGCGCCGCAGAGCCTGGGCGCGCTGGGGTTGGTGAGCCAGCTGGGCGTGCTGATGTTCCTGTTCGTCGCCGGCGCGGAGCTCGACCTCACCAGCCTGCACGGACGTCGCGGCTTCGCGTTGCTGGTGAGCCACGCCGGCATCGCCCTGCCCTTCCTGTGCGGCGTGCTGCTGGCGTTCGCCCTGTTCGCGCAGCACGCGCCGGCCGGCGTGGGCTTCGCCAGCTTCGCGCTGTTCATGGGCGTGTCGCTGAGCATCACCGCGTTCCCGGTGCTGCTGCGCATCCTGTCCGACCGCGGCCTCACCCACACCGAAATCGGCCGCATCGCCATCGCCTGCGCCGCGCTCGGCGATGCCAGCGCGTGGTGCCTGCTGGCGGTGATCGTCGCCACCGTGCAGGCCACCGGCTGGGGCATGGCGTCGGTGAGCCTGCTGGGGACGCTGCTGTTCGCGGTGGCAGTGCTGGCCTTGGCGCGGCCGTGGATCACGCGCCGCGCGGTGCCGGTCGAACTGGAAGGCCGCGCGCTCATCGCCCTGCTGCTGCTCGCGCTGGCCTGCGCGCTGGTGACGGAGGTGCTGGGCATCCACGCGCTGTTCGGTGCGTTCCTGGCGGGCGTGGCCGTGTCGGGCAACGCCCGCCTGCGTCATCTGTTGGTCGAGCGCGTGGAGCCGTTCGCGATTTCCCTGTTGCTGCCGCTGTTCTTCGCGATGACCGGCCTGCGCCTGCGCATGGACGGTTGGCAGGCGTCGGACGTGCTGCTGGGGCTGGGGGTGATCGTGGTGGCGACGCTCGGTAAAGGCATCGGCACGTGGATGTCCGCGCGCAGCGCCGGCATGCCGAACGTCGATGCCATGCGCCTGGGCGCGCTGATGAACACGCGCGGCCTGATGGAGCTGATCGTGCTCAACCTGGGCTACGAGCTGGGCCTGATCGGCGATCGCCTGTTCGCGGTGCTGGTGGTCATGGCGCTGGTGACCACCGCCATGACCGGCCCGTTGCTGGACCTGATCGAACGCCGCGCGCGCCGCTAACCGCCGGGCGCGGTCGCGCGGATAACGCAGCGCGGTCGCGCGTCCAGCGCCCGCGCATCGACGCCAATGATCAGCCGCAGTCTCCGGGTTCCTCGATCTGGCGCACCTCGCACTCCAGGTTCCATTCGGTGCCGTGGACTTCCAGGAACCGGCGCGTCAGCTGCGTCGCTTCGTCCAGCGAATCGGCCTGCAACACTGCATAGCCGCCGATCACTTCCTTGGCTTCGGTGAACGGACCGTCGATGTTGGACAGCTTGCCATTGTGCAGGCGCACGCGGCGACCCTGCGCGGTCGGTTGCAGCCCGCCGGTGTCGAGCAGCTTGCCGGACGCGCGCAGTTCGTCGATCAGTCGGGTCATATCGTCGATGAGGCGTTGGCTGGGCACCTGGCCGGTGTTCTCGTCGAGCCGGATCATGGACATGAAGCGCATGGGATCTCCTTGTTGCTTGGACGCGGCCGCCGTCGATGCCGGCGTGGAAGCGCGCCCTTCATGGGAACGACGTTCGGGCGGGGACGAAATCGACAAAGCGCCGAATCGACAGACGTTGCCGGGTTCGCGCGGCGGGGCTCCGCTATGCTGCGGCGACCCTCAGACCGCTCGCCCGCCGATGATCCGACTTCGTCCTTACGCCCGTGTCTTCGTTCTGTTGTGGCTGCTGACGGCGTCCACGGCCTGGGCTCAGGGCTATTTCCCGCCGCGCGGCGACTGGGCGCGGGCGACGCCGGCGCAGGCGGGCTTCGATCCGCAGCGTCTGCAGGAAGCTGTGGACTACGCCCTTGCCCACGAAGCGAAGGAACCGCGCGACCAGTCGATCGCGCTGGCACAGAGCTTCGGCGCGAAGGAGCCGTTCTTCGACGGCCAGATCGGCCCGACCGCGGTGCGCGCCGGCCTCAACGGGCTGATCGTGCATCGCGGCAAGGTGGTGGCGGAATTCGGCGACACGCACGCCGTGGACATGAGCCACAGCGTGACCAAGACCTTCCTCAGCACCGTCGTCGGCGTGGCCTGGCAGCGTGGGCTGATCCGCGACACCAACGACCGCGTCGTCGGTTACATGCCGCGCGACGTGGACCTGTTCGCCTCCGAGCACAACGCGCCGATCACCTGGGAGCATCTGCTGCGCCAGACCAGCGACTGGCAGGGCACGCTGTGGGGCAAGCCCGACTGGGCAGACCGTCCCTCCGGCGCGCCCGAACAATGGCCCAACCGCGAACGCCACGCGCCCGGCACGCACTACATGTACAACGACGTGCGCGTGAACGTGCTCGCCCTGGCCGCGCTGCAAGTGTGGCGCCGTCCGCTGCCGGAAGTGCTGCGCGAGAACGTGATGGACCCCATCGGCGCGAGCACGCGCTGGCGCTGGCACGGCTACCGCAATTCGTGGATCGAACTAGACGGTCAGAAGATCCAGTCCGTTTCCGGTGGCGGCCATTGGGGCGGCGGCATGTTCATCGATGCCTGGGACATGGCGCGTTTCGGCTACCTGTTCCTGCGCGACGGCCGCTGGGACGGCAAGCAGCTCGTCTCGCGCGAATGGATCGCCAAGGCCCGCACGCCGGGCAGCGACAACGCCGAGTACGGCTACTGCAACTGGTTCCTCAACACCGGCCGCAAGGCATTGCCCTCGGCGCCGGAGAGCAGCGTGACCTTCCGCGGCAACGGTCAGAACATCGTCTACATCGATCGCGACAACGATCTGCTGATCGTGGTGCGCTGGATCGACCGCGGCGACGCGCTCGACACGTTCATCGGGAAGGTGCTGGCGGCGCGGGTGCGGTAGGTGGGAATTCGGGATTCGGGATTCGGGATTCGGTGAATCATTTCAGAACCGTCATCCCGGCGAAGGCCGGGATCCAGGCTGATGACCCATGGGCACTCCCTCACGGGCAACCCACCTCACCGTCATTCCCGCGAAGGCGGGGGCTTTTGGGCCGCCATATGGCGGCACTCTCCAGGGGTTTTTCACGCATTCCCACTTGTTTGTGACGAGCAACAGCGAACATGGATTCCAGCTTTCGCTGGAATGACGTGGGGCGTCGGATGGCGTGACGGCCTGGGTCCCGGCCTTCGCCGGATGACGGCTTCGGGCACGCTTCAGTCGATTCCCTATTCCCTATTCCCTATTCCCTATTCCCTATTCCCGAATCACCAATCAAAACGTCACCTTCACCGACGGCGCACTCCGCTTCGCCTCGCCGTGATACACGGCTTCGATGTTGTTGCCGTCCGGATCGAGCACGAAGGCGGCGTAGTAGCCGGGATGGTACGGCCGCTCGCCGGGCGCGCCGTTGTCGCTGCCACCGGTGGCGAGCGCGGCTTGGTGGAACGCGTCCACCATCGCGCGGTCTGCGGCCTGGAATGCGAGGTGGTTGCGCCCGGTCAGTTCGCCCTGCGCGGCCTCGCTCTTGGCATTGGAGACGAACAGCTCGTCGTACCAGAAAGCGCCGTCGTCGAGCGTGCCGCCCAGGGGCACTTTCAGGGACTTGAACACGGCGTCGTAGAAGCGGCGGCTCGCGGGGACGTCGCGCACGACCAGTTGCACATGGTCGATCAGGCGGCCGCGGTGCAGTTCCATCGTTTCCATCATGCGTCCTGCTGGCGGAAGGAGCCGGCATTACAGCGCACACGCTGCATGCCGGCCTTCACATCGCTCAATGCGTTCCGGGATGCAGCGACGGCGAACCGCCCTGCGTCGGTTTCGTGCGCAGCAGGCTTTCCAGGTTCTGCACGCCGCGCATGGCCGATACCGCATGCAACAGGTCCTGGAACTGCTCCTCCGCCACGGTGCCCTTGAGCTGCACGCGGCCCTCGCGCACGTGCACTTCCACGTCATGCGGGTGATCGACCAGCCGACCCAGGCGCGCACGGATGCGATCGTGCAGCAGGTCGTCGTCGATGGGCGCCGAGGACAGGTTCGCGCGGGTGCGCGCCGCGATGCCTTTCAGGCGATCGGCGGCCTGCTTGGACTTGCCGCGCACGTAGCGGTCGGCCCCGTGGCCCATGGAAACGCTGCGGTCTCGCACCAGCGAGCGGCGTCGCCGGCCTGTGTTGGGATCGAGGAAGTACATCACCAGCGCGCCGGCGGCGAAGCCCAGCGCGACGTTGAACAGGGTGCCCAGCGCGCTGGACGCGGAACGCTCATGCATGGTTCGTCACCTCGGATCGGTTCGCGTGTCGGGTGATGCTGCCATCGACGGCGAAAACGTCGCGCGAAGGCCCGCCTTAACAGGGCCCGTGCGCTGAACGGCATCAATTTTCGGAGAAATCCGAGAGAGTTTGGCGCCACGGATTGCTAACTTTCCGCCCCCGCATCCCGACTGCACGATCGTGTTGATCAAGACTTCGCCCCGCCGGGCGCCGCTGCATTTCTCCTTCCCCCTGCTGGCGTGCATCCTCACGGCGATGCTGGCGTCGTGCGTAAAGGATGGCGCGGAAGACAAGCAGGCAAACGCGACGGCATCGCAGGCGCAGCCAGCCTTCGTCGCACCGCAGGACGTGTTCGAGCGCTCCGCCGTGTCGATCGTCGGGATCAGCTATCCACCGGGGCTGGAGCGCTATCCCGGCCTGGCGCGCCTCTTGGTCACGCACGCCGATGCGCGCCGCGCGGTGCTCGACAACGCCCTCAAGCGCAACCCGCAACCGGCCGTGCCGTACGAACTCACGCTGCGCTTCTCCACGGTGGCCGACGCGCCGCGGATGTTCGCCGTCGTCGTGGACGAGGAGATGTACGACGGCGGCATGACCAGCCAGCCGGCTCATGCCACCTTCCTGTGGCTGCCGGCCGAACAGCGCCTGATGCCGCCGGACGAGATGATCCCCAACCCCGCCGCCTGGGCGCGCCTGCACGAATACATCATCGATCGCGAACGCGAAGAGTCCGCGATGCTCGGCGGTGTGGCTCAGGCTCAGGCTCCCGCTCCTGCACCCACCCGCGCCATGCAGCACGTCTTCAATCCGCGCTTCAACTCCGCTGGCCGCATCGCGGGCCTGCGCTTCCGCGTCGCCGACGGCGACGAAGTGGAAGTGCCCGGCGCGCTGCTCAAGCCGCTGGTCGCGCCGACCTACGCGGACTGGTTCGACGACACGCCGCCGGCGCCCGCGGTCGCCGCGACCGCCACCGCCAGCCTCTGAGTCGACGCTCCGCATCGCAGACGCGGAGCGGGCGCGCCTCACGGCTTCGCCGGTGCCACCAGCCGTTCGTGCAGCTGCGGAATCTGCATCAGCGCCGCCGAGGAGTACCACGGGTGGTACTCGGCCACCATCTCGCCCTGGATGATCACGGGGTCCGTGGCGACCAGACGCTTCGCCTCTTCCACGTCGGCCACCGCGAAGACGAACAGGCCGCGCCAGCCTGCCGGGTCCTCGACGAACGGACCGGCCACCGCCAGCTTTCCTTCCTTCGACAACCGCTCCATGTTGGCGAAGTGGCCGGCGAACATCGCTTTGCGCTGCTCGCCGTCCGGCACGCGCTTCGGCCCGGTCTTCAGCACCACCAGCACGTAGCGGCGCATGCCGTGCTCGTCCGCGCCCAGGCGCTTGGCCAATGCGGCGTCGAATGACGGGGCGGCGGGCGCTTCCTGTGCCGCCAGCGGAGCGGAGCCGCACAGTAGCGCGACGGCGAGGAAATGGGTCCAGCGTTTCATCTCGGCTTCCTCCAGAGGCGCCGTCGCGCCGCGCTCGCGCACGGCGCGGCCGGCACAGTCGTCATGCCGCGGGCTTGCGCAGTGCCGACTCGAACAGCGCCAGCGTCTTCTTCCACGCCTCGCGCGCGGCGGCTTCGTCGAAGCGCGGCGTGGTGTCGTTGTTGAAGCCGTGCTGCGTGCCGGGCGGCTGGAACAGCTCGTAGCGAACGCCGGCCTGTTTCAGCGCGGCCTCGTACGCAGGCCAGCCGGCATTGACGCGCTCGTCGTTAGCGGCCAGCACCACGAGCAGGTTCGCCTTGATCTTCGGCACGTCTTCCAGCGCGGGCGCGGGACCGTAGAACGGCGCCGCGGCGTCGAGATCCGGCAGTTGCGTGGCGAGGAAGTTCGACATGCCGCCGCCGTAGCAGAAGCCGACCACGCCAAGCCGGCCGTTGCCGCCTTCGATCGTGCGCAGCATCTTCGCGGCGGCGAGGAAGTCCTGCTTCGTCTTGGCCTGATCGAGCTTGGCGAACTCGGCGCGCGCCTTGTCCTCGTCGCCGGGGTAACCACCCAGCGGGAACAACGCGTCGGGCGCGAAGGCGATGTAACCCTCCAGTGCGAGGCGGCGGGTGATGTCCTCGATGTGCGGGTTCAGTCCGCGGTTCTCGTGGACCACCAGCACCACCGGCAACGGACCGCTCTTCTTCGCCGGACGCACGAGGTAACCGCGCGCGGTGCCATACCCCTGCGGGGACGGAAACTCCAGGTACTTCGCGACCAGGCGCTTGTCGTCCGGCTTGACCTGCTGCGCGGCGGCGAACTGCGGGCTCAGCGCCGCGAGCAGTCCGGCCGCGCCGGCGGCACCGACGGCGAAGCGTCCGGCACCGCGCAGGAACCCGCGCCGGTCGATGAGGCCGTGCACGTACTGGTCGAACAGCTTCAGCACTTCCGGATCGAAATCGCTGGCCTTGCGACGGGGCGTATCGGCCATGGGAAACCTCCGCGGCGGTGATCGGGCGTGCCGGCGAGGATACCGGCGAATCCGTGACGCAGGGTGCGGCGTGCGCCTGGCCGACGTCCCGGCGCGACGGACGGCGTTCAACCGGCGTGGACGCGCGATGCGTCACCGTATCGAACCGGCGATGCCCACGATGCAGCGCCGGCCCTTCCCCGACGGAGACCGCGATGAAGAACGCGCCGACCTGGCTGACCGCCGCCCTGCTCCTGGCCGCCTGCCAGCAGACGTCCACGCCGGCGCCCGCCGATGCGGCCTCCACGCCACCGCCCACGCAACCCGCAGCGACCACGCCCGCACCCGCCACGGGCACCGCGCCTCCGGCACGGGCATTGGCCGATGCGGCGATCGCCGCCGTGCCTCCGCCGCGCGCGCAAGCGCCGGGCGATGAGCAGACCAACGCCGCCATCGACAAGGCACTGGGCGATCACGCGCAGTACGAACCCTTCATCCGCGAGTTCCAGTCGGCGGTCGTGCGCGGCGACAAAGCCGCCGTCGCGGGCATGGTCGACTACCCGTTCACGGCGACGGTGGAAGGAAAGAAGAAGACCATCCCGGATGCCTCGGCCTTCGTGGCCGACTACGAGGACGTCTTCTCGCCCGCGATCGTGCAGGCGGTGCGCAACCAGAAATACGCCGAGCTGTTCGTCAGCTATCGCGGCGTGATGTTCGGCAATGGCGAGGTGTGGATCAACGGCATCTGCCATGCGGACAGCGCCGACTGTTCGCGCTTCGACGTGCGCGTGGTGACCATCCAGCCCGGCCCGGGCTGATCGCCGCGCGCGGCAGGGGCGCGCGGAAAAAAGACCGCCGCCGATGCCCCACGCACCGACGGCGGTGGCGACTTACGTCACCTTCTTGGCGATGGTCACGCCCAGAATCAAAAGCACGATGGCGATGCCCAGGCCCACCCAGAACAGCAGCTTGGCAATGCCCATCGCCGCGCCCGCGGCGCCGCTGAAACCCAGCGCACCGGCGAGCAGGCCGATGACGGCGAAGATGATGGCCCACTTGAACATGTCGTCTGACTCCACGAACCCTTGCGAGGCATCGGACCTTAGTCGCGGCGCTGTCATTCCCGCGTGAGCGGTAGTGTGTGCGCGGCGTGACGCCCGAGTCGGCGCAGCGCGATGCCCAGGCCGATGCGGTAGCTGGCGCCCAGATCGCCGTGGATGACGATGGTCGCCAGCGGCATCGCCTGCGCGCGCAATGGAAGTTCCAGCACGTCGGCGCAGCGCTCGTGCACTTCGACATAAGGCGTGCGCATCGATTCCAGTGCTTCGCGCAGGGTGGCGTCCGACCGCATCGGATCGGCCAGTTCGCCCGGGTCGAGCAGCACGAAATCGCCCCTTGCCCGCACGCTGCGCAGCGAAGCGATCAACTCGCGCAACGAAGCGCAGCTGCGCACACGCAGGATGCTGCCGGCCGCGCGGGCGATGCCGCGCAATCCGGCGAGCGCTTCGCCGCTGAGGCCGCGCCGCGCCGGATGCGGGCCCTGCACTATCACGATGTCTGCAGCGGAGATGTCCATGACGGTTTGCGCGCGCTCAGTCGAGCCGGTTCAAGGCACGCACGCGCACTTCCGAGGGCGTGACACCGTGCGAACCCGCGGCCTGCGCGCGCACGCGTTCGAGCACGTCGGCCGGGTCCAGGTCGATGCCGTCGGCCGTCGCGTGCACCAGCGTGGTCTGCCCGCGGATGCACAGCCGTTCGGCGAGGTGGATCTCGTAGTCGGCGAAGAAGCAGTAGCGCATGGCCGCTCAGGTTCCGACGTGGACATCGTTCTCGCACTCGGCGCACCCCAGGTGCTCCAGTGCGATCGACAGCGCCAGCAGATAACCCTGTGCGCCGTAACCGTCGACCACGTCCAGCCGGTGGCGGCCGATCGAGGGCGCGTGCGCACGCACGTCGTCGGCGTGTACTTCGATGTACGGAATGCGGACCTCTTCCAGCGCCGCGCCCAGCGCGTCGTCCGCGCGTGCGCCCGGATCCAGCAGCAGGAACTCGGTCCCCTTGCCGTCCACGCGGCGCAGGCATTCGACCATCTCGGCGACGTCGCGGCAGCCGCGCACGGCGATGGTGCGTCCCGCCTGCGAGGCGCGGCCGGCAAGTTGCGAAACGACTTCCCTCGGCAGACCGTTGATACCGGAGCGTCCGTGCTGTGCGGTGAGGATGGCGATGGACATGGGGTCCTCCACGTGATGTGGACGCCAGTGTCCCGCGGCCCCGCGTAATGCCTCCATTCGCGGTGCGCGCCGATGCGTAACCGGCGCGTAAAGCCTTCAGGCGAGGCCTTCGTGCATCGTCACGATCGATGCCGCGTGCGTCGTTGCCGCCGTCAGCGGCAGGCCCGCACCGAACCGCGGTCGAAATGAAAATGGTCGGCGTGCGCGCGGTTGTAGTCGGGCCCCAGCACGACGTCGAAGTGGTCGCAGGCGCCATCGTGCAGCGCGCGCAGGAAGCGGCTTTCGGCCGAAGGCGGTGTTGCGGCGTCGACCGGCGCGGGCCAGTCCGCGAGCACGCGCACGCGACGGCCGTCGTCCAGCACGAAACCGGCGATGTCCAGCGCGTCGGCCGTGGCGTGCTGGCTGCGCCGCCGGCCTTGTTCGCCGTAGAGATTGCGACAGGCGTAAGAGCCCAGGTGTTCGATGCGTTGCACGCGCGTACCCAGGTGCGCCTGCGCGGCCTGTTGCAGGACGTGGCGTTCCCACATCGCCAGCGACAGCGCCGCGCGGCAGCTCAGCGTGAATGGCTCCCCCACCGCGACGCTGCTGCGCTCGATGCGCACGGCATGGGTGAAACCGCAGTGGTCGCCGGTGACGCGATCTTCGACCGGCGAGAGCCGCAGCTCCGCCTGCGACAGTGCGTTGCGGCAGGCGACAGGATCGCTCGATGCGCGCTCCAGCTTGAAGCGCGTGAGCAGGTTCGGCGTCGCATCGATGCGCAACGGCGCCCAGGGATTCCAGTCGTCGGGAACGCGCAGCCGACCGGACCACAAGGCCCATGCCAGGCCTGCCGCTGCCAGCAACGGCAGCAGCCACAGGAGCGATCGGACTCGAAGCAGGTTCACGGCCATCGCGCGACTGTCAGCGAGTGCGCGTCAAACGCGCGTCGCGGGAATGTTCACGACGACACGACGGCCGCATGCCGGACGCATCGAAACTCCGCATGCCCGGTGCGTTCGTTGGCTACTTGCCCGAGGGGGTCGCGGACCGCGCATCCTCGATGCCCATGTACTTCTTGAACTGCTCCATCGCGTACGGCGCTTCCGGGCTCTTGGCCTGGTGAAGCACGTTGTGGCGCTGCGCCCAGGCTTCGGAGCTGGTGGGGAATTCCGCCACGAGCATGCGCGTGCACGTGTCCGCCTCGGCCGCTTCGTCGGGCGAATCGGCGAAGCTGGCGCAGTACTTCTCCATCGCCGGCTCGCGCATCTCGCCGTCTCCGCCCATGGCGCGCAGGTAATAGGGCCGCGCGGCGCGTTCGCCCTGCCTGCGCCGGGTGATCTGCGCGAACAGGAACGCGTAGCGACTGTCGTCGGGATTGCTTTCCAGCAAGGGAAGGATGTCGCGACGCGCCCACTCCACATCCTTCATGTCGTAGAACAGGACGCGCGCGCGGGCATAGCGCGTCTCTTCATGCTTGGGCGCGAAACGCGAGTTCTGCGACAGGAACGACAGCGCCTGCTGCCACTGGTCGCGCCTCTCATACCGGCGACCGGCCTCATAGCCGAGCATCAGGCTCGGCCCCATGCGCACCGCGGACGCCAGCGCTTCGGGGTCATCGCCTCCTTCGGTCAGCGGTCCGTATCCGGCGGCTTCGCCCAGCAGGGCGCCGAGCGTGGGATTGCGATCGGTGCGGGCGGCGGCATAGGCCACGGCCTGCCGCATCTGCTCTTCAGAGCCTCCCCAACGCGGCTCCGCGGCGCGGATCCATTCCGACGACAGGTAGTACGAATCCGGATCGACCTTGCGGCAGGCTGCGTCTGCGCGGGCCTCCAGCACGTGCGAACTCTGGCGACCGATGCGGTGCAGGTTGCGGCAGGCCACGCTCAGGCGCGGCTGCGTCTCCAATGCGCGCTCGTACAGCGGCACGGCCTTGTCGAACAGCGCCGACATGCGATCCATGGCGTTGCGCGAGGTGCTGGCCGCAGAGTCGTTGCCGCGGATACGCCACCCCAACCGTTCGTAGTGCGCGGCCATCGCGGTCTGGGCGAACGGACTGTCCGGCGCGACCTTCAACCAGCGCTGGGCAACCTGCGCCGCGCGATCGCTCGCATCGAACAGGTTGAACTCGACGAAGATCTGCTCGCGCTGCGCCTTGTCGCTGTAGTGCGCTTTCAGCAGGCCCGCGAATCGGCGCTCCAGCTCGGCCGCGCCGTCTTTGTCGCCGAGCAGCCGGTCGATCTCGTCCAACGACCAGGCCGGCGCGCGCAGCAGCGCACACAGCCCGGCCGCGGTGCCGGGGCGCCAGTGGTTGCCCGGCAGGTCGGGGTAGGCCCTGCAGCGCGCCTCGGGGTTCTCGATGGCGTCGGCCGCGCGCATCTGGGCGACGTACTGCGCCCACTGCTCGGGCGATGAGCCGTTGCCCGCATCGCCCTGCGCATGGGCCGGCGGATGGACGAGCGAGGCAGCCAGCGCGAGGCCGGCCGCAACGATGCGGATCCCTGTCATGTCGATCTCCCCTGTTGGGACGGGACGCTAACGCATCGGCGCCGCGCCGCACAGGGGGAGATCGGGGCGGCCTACAATAGTGTGATGAACACCGCCGCTCCTTCCGTCCCGCTGCCCTTCGCCCTCATCGCTGAATCCGTGACCGGGGCGCGCACGCTGGAAGAGTTGGTGCGGCCGCTGCTGGAAGTGCTGGAAACGCTCACCGGCATGGAATCGACTTACCTCACCTCGATCGACGCCGACGCCGGCGTGCAGCGCGTGCTGTATTCGCGCAATACGCGGCAGTTGCGGATTCCCGAAGCGCTGGAAGTGCCGTGGGCGGACACGCTGTGCCAGCGCGCGCTCGACGAAGGCTGCGAATACACCGACGACGTGCCGGCGCGCTGGGGCGATTCCGACGCGGCCCGCGCCCTGGGCATCCATACCTACGTCAGCACGCCGGTGCGGCTGGAGGACGGCACGGTCTACGGCACGCTGTGCGCGGCCAGCGCGCGTTGCCTGCCGCTGGCCGACGACGCGCAGCGGGCGCTGCGCATGTTCTCGCGCCTGATCGGCCAGCAGCTGGAACGCGAGCGCCTGCTCGACCGCCTGCAGGAAGCCAATGCCGCGCTCGCGGCGTCGGCGCTGGTCGATGCGGTCACCGGCCTGCCCAACCGCCGTGCGCTGATGCAGGAACTGACGCGGCGCATCGCGCACTGCCAGCGCCAGCACGAGGCGCTGGTGGTGGCCTTCATCGACCTGGACGGCTTCAAGGCCATCAACGACCGCCACGGCCACGACGCCGGCGACCGTTTCCTCGCCGCGATGGGCCGCACGCTGGCCGGCGCGCTGCGCGCGGACGACTTCGCCGCGCGGCTGGGCGGGGACGAGTTCGTCGTGGTCGGCACGGTCGCCCATGCCGAAGGCCCGGACAGCATCGCCGCCTTCGGCGAGCGGCTGAGCCAGTGCACCCGCCGCCGCTTCGACCTGGGCACGGTCACGGTGGAGTACGGCGGCGCCAGCGTCGGTGTGGTGGTGGCCGGCGACGACCGGCCCGGTCCGGACGCCCTCCTCGCCCGCGCGGACGCGGCGATGTACGCGGTCAAGCGCGCCCGCAAGGCGCAAGCGCTCACGCCGGCGTGAAGGCGTGCACTGCGGCCCATGCGCGGGCCGCGAATTTCCTTATCGTATGCGCACCCCTCCGAGTGGAGCGTCACATGAACACCCGTTTGAAGCTGGCCGTCGCCGGCCTGTTCGCCACCGTCGCGCTGGCGACGCCGGCCCTGGCCGCCCTGAAAGCCGGCGCCAAGGCGCCCGAGTTCAGCGCCCCCGCCTACCTCGCCGGTGAGCCCTTCACCTTCAAGCTGTCCGACGCGCTCAAGAAGGGCCCGGTGGTGGTGTACTTCTTCCCGGCCGCGTTCACGCCGGGCTGCAACCTGGAAGCGCACCTGTTCTCCGAGGCCATCGACAAGTTCAAGGCCGAGAAGGCCACGGTGATCGGCATCACCGCCGGCAACACCGACCAGCTCGCCGCGTTCTCCAAGTCCACCGAACACTGCGGCGGCAAGTTCCCCGTCGCCGCCGACACCGGCGCGAAGATCGCCAAGCAGTACGACGCGGTGCTGGCGCAGAAGCCGGAGTGGTCGAATCGCACGTCCTACGTGATCGCGCCCAACGGCACCATCGCGCACGTGTATTCCGATCTCGCGCCGCAGAAGCACGTCAAGGAATCGCTGGATGCGGTGACAGCGCTGGAGAAGAAGAAGTAAGTCGCTGCGCCTACTGCATGCGAAGGAGAAAGCCCGCCGATTGGCGGGCTTTCTTTTTGCGGCCCCTTCGTGGCTAGTCGCAACGCACGCCGGCGTGGATCCACTGGATGAGTTCCGCCCGGCTGTGCACGGTGCTCGCGGCCAACGGCAACGGCGGAGGCGCGCGGTCGAAGCGCTCCAGCAGCGGGACCATCCGCTCGCCGCGCGCGGCGATCTCGCATTCCACCTCGGCCGCTTCGCCCAGGTAGTGGCCGGCCAGCGCCGCCATCGCCTCGTCCGCGGCCGGCGAGCGGTCCTTGAGCAGAACTTCGATGGCGCGATTGGCGCGACTCTGGGCGGCGTGGCTGCGGTCCGATTGCAGCGCACGCAGCGCCTCGCTCACCTGCGTCACATGCGACTGGGCCGCCGCACTCAGCGCAGCCGATCTCGCCGGCGTGGCATGCATCGCGAACGCCGCCAGCATGAGCATCGTGGCCCCGCGGATCCTTCCCTGCATCGTGCGCCTCCCGTGGCGTGTCGCGCATTCGCACGCTAAAGCACGGCATGGCGGCGGGGAAGCCCCACGGGTCGGACGCGGGCGTGTTCAATTAATTATTCCGCTGTCGCGCGACCGCCTTCGCGCCGATCATGGCGCCATGCAGACCCGACCGCCCCACTCCATCGCCCTCGCCGACGGCCGCACGCTGGCCTGGCAGGAACACGGCGCCGTCGAGGGCGTCCCGCTCATGGTCTTCCACGGCTTCCCCGGCAGCCATGCGCAGGCGGGGTTGATCGACGCCCATGCGCGGCGCGCGGGCGTGCGGCTGATCGCGCCCGACCGCCCGGGCTTCGGCGCCTCCACGCCCGCGCCGGATCGCACCGTGCTGTCGTGGACGCGCGACGTGCAGGCCCTCGCCGACCATCTGCGACTGGACCGCTTCGGCGTGCTCGGCATTTCCTGCGGCGGCGCCTATGCGCTGGCGTGCGCGCGCGAGATCGGCGAACGGCTGGACTACGTCGGCCTCATCGCCGGCATGGGGCCGATGGACGTGCCGGCGATCCGGGCGGGCCAGCATCCCGCGCTGAAGCTGCTGTTCGGCCTCTCGCGCCTGCACCCGCGCCTGGTCGCGCCGATGCTGCGCATGGACGAACGCATGTTCCGGCGCGATCCGCTGCGCGCCGTGCAGCGCCTGGCCGCGATGATGACGCCACCGGATCGCGCGTTCGTCGCCTCGCATCCGGACGAGGTCGCGGTGTTCGCGCGCAGCCTTGCGCTGGCTTACGAACAGGGCATCGAAGGCGCGCTGATCGAAGCGGCGCTGATCGCCCGTCCGCGCGGCTTCGAACTGCGCGACATCCGCGTGCCGGTGCACGTCTACCAGGGCGGACACGATCGCAACGTGCCGCCGGCGATGGGCGAGTACATCGCCGCGCACGTGCCGGGGGCCACTTACCGTTTCCTTCCGGACGAAGGCCACCTCTCGATCGTCTGCAACGCCGCCGACGCCTGCCTGCAGGACCTCCTCGCCGCCCGGGCCGCCGAACCCGCAGCGTCAGTTTTTGCCCGTGCGCGCAAGTTGTCGCCGGCTTTTCCCTGCGGCCTAATGCGAAGGCCATCACGGGGATCCAACGTGTCCGAGCGCGGCCGCACCGACCACGCGCCGCTTCGCCTGCAAACGCTGGCGGGGCGCGTGTACCCGTTCCGCATCCTGGGCATGGGCCTGGGCGTGGTGCCGGTGATGCTGGTGCTGTACGAACTGCAGGCGCATCCGCTCGCATGGGCGTGGACGGTGTTCTCCGGCTATGCGTGGCCGCACCTGGCCTGGCTGCACGCGCGCACCGCGCGTGATCCCAATCGCGCCGAGCTGCGCAACCTCACCTTCGACTCGATGATCGCCGGCAGCCTCGTGCCGCTGATGCATTTCACCGTGCTGCCATCGGTGGTG